>CAZPYG010000352.1:0-4146 GCA_964590465.1 uncultured bacterium
AATGATCACAGGGATGTGTTTAACGTTCGCGAAGTGTTGCAAAGCAATTAAAGGGGGCAGATCACTAAACAGCTGCGCCAGTTGGGTTAAACAGCCCGGTTTTTTAAGGTGTATCGCTGGGTCAATGAAGTGCGCAATCCTTTGTCAGAAATGGTGCTGCAGTTGTGGGATGCGTTGCAGGAGATCGACCCGGAAGCTGCTACAGAATTCGTTCGGTTGTAGTTAGGATCGGAAAAGGGCTAGAAAAGCCCCTGAAGTGGTGCATTTGCCAGCCGATTCACCCTACGGAATCGCGGAGAGACCATTACAATAAGCGTACAACTGGCTAAGAGGACGGTGAATTTTATGGCTTCTCCTGCGATTACGACCGTTGTCACCATGATGGAATTTTTACCTATCGACCTCCAGGAGCAGGTGGCAGACCATTTACGAGAATATATTGCTGACTTGCAGGACGAACAGCAGTGGGATGCTTCCTTTAAGAAGACGCAAGATAGTCTGATCGCAGCTGCTAGAAAAGCCCGCCAGGAGATTGCTGAAGGCAATGCCGAGCCTTTGGACTATGAGCAGCTATGAAATCTGCGGTGCTACCTTCTTTTTGGGCTGAATACCGACGCTTAAGTGATCAAGTCAGGCAGTCTGCAAGAAAGGCTTACCGCTTGTGGTCTGAGAACCCCTTTCATCCTTCGCTTCACTTCAAATGTATTAACAGTCAGGAGAATATCTGGTCGGTAAGGGTGACACGCAGCTATCGGGCTCTTGGTGTTTTAGATGGCGATACCGTAACCTGGTTCTGGATCGGCAGCCATGATGACTACGAAAAGTTTTTTGGTTAAAGCGTTTGTTGATCGTTGGGTCAATGAGGTGCGCGACCCTGGGGCAGAGATGGTGCTGCAGTTGCGGGATGCGTTGCAGGAGATTAGTTCGGAAGCGGCAGCAGAGTTTGTGAGGTTATATTTGGGGTCAGGGGATAGTCGGAAAAGCCTCTAAAATAGTGGTTTACCGGGCGAACGCATTCTACGAGGATAGATGAATAGGCAAGAAAATGACAAAAGAGACCATTAATCAACTCCTTAAACAGAACAATATAAAAGCAATTTATGATATTTTTCATGATGCAGGCTATGACATTAATAAATCGAGTCTTTTGACTGGCCAGTCATAAGTTTTTGTTTGGAGTATTAGGCCGCCAGGTCTAGTGAACCGTTAGTGCTTCGAGGCTCAAGTTTTGCGGTGATGAATTTAGCCAGAAGTAGAGTGGACGGACTTTCCGAAAAAAGTCCACTGGCTTGGTGTTGCAGCGCCAGTTGGGCAATCCGCTCACTGGGATAGCCATGGTTAGGTAGGGTCCGCAACCACCGGGGAAAGTGTGCCCAGATTTGGGTTGGGAGTTCGAGGGTGAGGATTTGAAGCACGCCTAAAGCAATCGCATTGAGATTGACAAACCTCTCAAACGCTTCGACCTTAGCCCAGAGACGGGCTTGAACCTCGTCTGGATAGTCGGCCACATTGAGATTGGTGGGCCAGGTGGGAGCCGTTTCCATCGCTTTCATCCAGAACCGATAGGCAAAGCCCCCCAACAGGTGAACCAGGGTGCGGAAGGTGACCTCAATTTTGAACCGCAAGCCATAGGTAGCAATCACCTCGGGACCACTCAAGGACACATCACTGGAGAGCAGAATCCAGTGGGCAGTTGGGTGAGGACAAACAAGACGGGAGTTTTGGGGCTATCCCAGTAAAGCTCAAAGCACTGGTAATAGACCGTCGTGAGCTGTCCATAGAGCCACACCTGAGCCTGGTGGCACTGGTTAATGGGGGCGAATAGGGTGTGCAGTTTCACTGGGCTTCCCCACTGACGAGGTCGTCCTGGCCCTTTCACGGTGGGTACCGCCGAAAAGGGGGCATGGGCCACCGTGGAACTGCGCACTCGACTAATCAACTGCAAGGACTGACGCCGAAACCGGGTGAGCACCGGAGCACAAGCGAAATAGGCATCCATTACGACATAACTGTCGGGCTCGGCATACCGAGTACAGAGGTCAGCCATCTTTGTCACCAGTGTGGTCTTTTTTGCCTTGGACTTTGGTTGAACTGGGGTGTCTTGAGCGGTCAGGCCATCATGGAGTTGCAAAATGAGCGGTACGGCAAAGCACGCCTGACCCGCGCTGAGCAACACACTCAAGGCATTGAAGTAGTGCCCTCGAATCCACTCGGGTTTATTGACATCCTCCGATTCTTGATGCAGACGTTTGACCCCTGGCATCTTACGGCCCTCTTTGGCCACCTTGATGCCATCCCCCACATACACCCGGCGTCCCTTGAGGCGATAGACCTGGGCATGACCACTCAACCACTGCCCCCAGTGGGCACAAAGTCGATGGACGCTAAAGGCGCTGGATTCAAACCAATGCAACGCTTGCTGATAGTACTGTTCGCCCAAACCAAGGGCATTGACGTAGCTGGTGACCGCGGCCGGTTGGGTATTGAGGAGAATTCCCCACACCAAAAGCACGAACCACCGAAACGGAGCTTCCCGGCTAAAGACGGAGCGGAAGTCTCCTAAGATTTGCTCAAGACGTTGGAAGAGTTCCATAATAGGTCTGGCTGAAACGCTATATATCAGCCAGTTTCGGACATGATGGGTCAATTGACTCAACCCATGTCCGTTTTTCTTTTTGTCTCCCTACCAGACAGAGAACTTCCCACTGTCCAGACTGGATGTCTCGTGATTTTTTTATTTCGTCTATCGACTCATTTCAGCCTGACCTCGTCAGCACACACTCTAGTAAAGCAGGCGTTTTAGGGCGCTTGGCTTGCCTTGCAACAAGTACCCCTTGTCTCTTTACCGCCCATGGCTGGGCCTTTACAAATGGTGTTCCAGAACCTAAACGTAGCCTCTATCAATGGGTCGAGAAGCTCTCTGAACCTTTAGCCGATCGAATCATCTGCGTTTCTGAAAACGATCGCCAAATTGGCATTCAATCTGGAATGAGTCCTGATAGGTTAGTAACCATCCACAACGGTATGCCAGATATAACAATCGACCTCAGGTCCACTCCTGTAAAAGCTGACCCTGTAAGATTAGTAATGGTTGCCCGCTTCGACAAACAAAAAGATCATCAAACCCTGCTAACAGCTTTCAAAGACATTCCCAATGCCCACCTCGATCTAATCGGCGACGGTCCAAACCTGCCTCAAGCCAAGGCATATGTCGCTCAAAATAACCTGACCCACCGCGTTAACTTCCTCGGCTTCCAACAAAACGTTGCCCAGTTTCTAGCCAAAGCCCACGTATTCACCCTGATTTCCAACTGGGAAGGCTTTCCGCGCACCATCATCGAAGCCATGCGAGCCGGACTCCCGGTTGTAGCCTCTGATGTTGGCGGTGCCGCCGAAGCCATCACCGAAGGTGTAACCGGATACGCCATCCCCCGGGGGGACGTCAGCACCCTGCGAGATCGCTTCACCAGACTCGTCAACAATGCTGAACTCCGCCAAAGCATGGGACATCAAGGTCGCCTGCGCTACGAAGCCGAATTCACCTTCGACCACATGTTTGAGAAAACCTTTGCTGTGTACGAAGAAGTTTTAACCAAACGAGGCAAACAAGACCGCCTTAAACCAGAAATTCTCCCTGCCACATCAGAGTCCTGAAGCTTTCCTCTATTCGACTTATGAAAACCCTGATCACCGGGGCTACTGGCCTCATGGGCACCTGGTTCATGGAAAAGTTAGCCCAGGCCCATCCAGCTGCAGAAATCTACTGCCTGACCCGCCCAACCAGTAACCTGGGGCAAATTAAGAAACTTGATCTTAAAATTACTCAACTCACCGGAGATAGTGCCGCAACGGCTACCTGGCACAACATTCTAAGCCAGGAAACCTTTGACACCATTTTTCACCTGGTTCAGCTCAGGCAAGTCCCCACGATTTTAGATAGCCTCCAAGCCTGCGGCCAAACCCCGCGCCTGGGCATCATTGGCACCACAGGGGTTTACTCAAAATTTAATCAATACTCTGCTGAATATAAAAACGCCGAAGCTCGACTCAGGGAATATTCAGGGGCTTATTGCCTACTAAAACCCACCATGATTTATGGGTCCTACCGCGACAAGAATATCCATAAACTCATTCGATTTACCAATA
>CAZPYG010000353.1:0-4093 GCA_964590465.1 uncultured bacterium
CCGACTTTCTATCGGCCCCTAATGCCGATCGGCCACTGCGGTTTCAGCCGGGGGAGGTGATGAAAGCCCTGGTGAAATATCTACCGAAAAATTAGAGAATTTTCGGGAATCCTAATGTTGAGCCTGTAGAACTTATAGGATTCCATTCGAGAATCATTCTTTAATGACTGCCTTTTTGGATAAACTCCTTCACTTCGGCACCGGCATTGCCATCGGCATTGGCTTTTGGTGGTTGCTAGAACGCCATACCCGAGAAGCCGCAAGAACGATTAACCCGCTGATTTTCCTGATCATGCTGATTTGGGGAGCCAGTGGGTTATTCTTTTTCCGTAAGATGGGTATCCCCCTGCTTAGCGGCACCTTCTTCTACATGGCCTTTCCCGATTGGGATATTCCGTTGTATGACGCCACAGGTCTGCGGTTTCTTATCCATCGCAGTTGGCTCTTTCATTCGGTCATTATTCCAATGGGGATGTTGGGCGGGTGGTTCTGGCTCAGTCAGCGGCAGCGCCTCAACCAGTGGCAGCGTACTGCAACAAACCTCTTGCGTGATAGTGCCATTGGTTTATCTGTCGGTATCAGCGCCCATTTAGTCTGGGATGCGTTGCTGTCTTCCTTCAAGCGAGGTTTCTATATTCGAGGCTTCGGGGGACCAGCATCTTACTTGTGGTTATTTGCGAACCTGGCCATCGGTATCGGCATTCCCTTACTCATTGCCTGGTCCATGCGCCCCACGAGACAAATGGGGCATTCTGACGGTTAGCCATTCTTGCAAATTTTCCGCTCAAACTTACGAGGTCATCATGCGCTTTCTTTCTTACATTTTTGGTATCGCGTTAATTTTGCTGGGAATCTACTTTTTAGGAAAAAACATCGTCTTTACAACCCAGGCATATCCCTGGTGGCGAGGTATTGCAGCTGATCTGTCGGTTATTTCTCTCTGCATCGGGGTCTTTGCGCTGGTATTCCTACCTTCTGCAATGAAACCTTTAGGCTGGGTGGCTGTGGCCTTTGGGATTGTCTGCGTATTTGCCAGCAGCCGAGCCATTTTGAACCCGACTAGCCTGTGGCAGTTTTTCCTGTCGCTAACGGCCATGGGTTTCGGGTACAAAATGCTGACAGGCCGTAGCGGTTCGCTGTACTAAGCCCGTCAAAATTCTCGTTATCGGCTCCAGGCCATCCGTCAGCGCCATCATCGTGGCCCTGCACCAGCTCGGCTTCGCCGAAATCTAAAGCCCTTCGGGCATGCGCTTGCGCGTAGCGAATGGACCGACTTTCTCACCGCCCCTAATGCAGATCGGCCACTGCGGTTTCAGCCAGGGGAGGTGATGTAGACGTGGAGCGGCTTCCCGGAGGGTAGGGTGGAGGGTAGCAAGATGGCGTCTTGCTTTTCTACATTGTTAGCCAGTCCATCAAAATCTAGCCCTTTCGCATATTGCAAAATAAGCTTGATGGCTTCAAGAATGTCAATTAGCGCTTCTTGATTATACGACATAGAAAACTTCAGCAGCAGTTAAAATATTGCTCCTGCGAAGCCAGTTGCGGCTTTGCTCGATAGCCTTTTTGCTAACCAGATCAACATTCCGGTGTAGCAGAGCCTCAAGATCTTCTTTCATACGAATTTTTTCAAAAAGACCTCGCTTCGCTGTCGGCAAATAAGCGACAAGTACATCAACGTCACTGCTGGCGGTAAAGTCTGCCCGCAAAACGGAACCAAAAAACGATAGTTCAGCAACCTGCCATCGCTTACAAAAGTCTGATAACTGAGCCGGGGTGATTCCTAGACGTTCGTAAATGTCAGTTTTGGCGATAGACTTGTTCATAGGCATAAGCATCATGCCTTTAGCAAGGCCATTACTATTTTACTGCGCCTTCCCGCTAATCTCTAATAGACACGATACCCTGGGACAAAGAAATTAGTTTTGAGTTCCAAAGCCCCTCGCGTTTTTGATTGATTTTTGACTTTTCGGCTCGGCTGACTTTTCTAACATATCTTGGAAATTCTGAGCGGTAGTTGTCTGGCTCTTGCTACTTTCCTCATCCTTGCTGGGCTTCCCAGTCATCGCCAGCAGTACAAAAAAGCCCATCAATGCCTCTTGAATAGGACCAATAAGCATGACAGGCAGACCAGCCAAGAAGCAGACCACAGCCAGCCAAATCAGGTGAAGAGGGGACAGGTGAAGCAGCAGGACGATCGCGATAGCGCCCACAAACAGGAAAAACGATGGAATCATCGCCGGGAAAACACCCTCGCCATTGATGGCCGCATCTCTCAGCGATAGCAGTTGCCACAACGCCCAGAAAATGGCGACGACCAGGGTGATGGTTTCTACAGTTGCCATGGCGGGTTCTTCCTCTTCGCTCTGCTCATGCCATCATTTTAAAAATATCATCGTCCGTGTAGTCAGCCTGAGCCTTTTGCCAAAGCTGCTCCCGTAGAGACCTGAATTGATGGACAAAGACAAACTCTTGTAGTGCCCTCTGCACTAACCCCTCCGGCGATAAGCCCTCTACCTCAGTCAGGCGATCAATCGCAGCCCTGAGTTCTGGCGTCAGAGAAATGTTGAGAGTATCTTCCATTGCTCAAGCCCACTACAACACTTTCAAGATAGCAGTTGTAGGTTGGGTGGAGCGCAGCGGAACCCAACACCGCTGGTAGTTTTATGACCAAACAACCCCCACTAAACCCAAGAACTTCTACACCCCTCCATGCACTACCGCCGCGCCAAAACCCCAGGGGCAAGCTACTTTTTTGCCGTCGTTACCCACAACCGGCAACCCCTCTTTCAGAACAGTGACACAGTAGCCCTAGGGTATCAACGTAAGCCGGGACAATATGGCCACAAGGAATTCAGGAGTCAGGAGTCAGAAGCTAGTATCCTCCTGGCTCCTGACTCCTAGCTTCTGATCACTCCCCAGGAGATTTGTCCCGCTTTGAGCTGATACCCGTAGCCCTACTGCGTCAAGCCTTTCACATCGTCAAAGCCGAATCTCCCTTCACCATTGACGCCATCGTCGTCCTGCCCGATCACATCCACAGCATCTGGACCTTGCCCGAAGGCGACGCCGATTTTTCGTCCCGGTGGAAACGCCAAGGGCTTGGCCCTATTCGAGCTTTCATCGCTATGTCGAAGATGGGGTTTATCCGGCAGATTGGGGTGCGGGTAGAGCGATTGAGTTTGATGAGAGGATTGGGTGTGAGTAGGGGGCGCTTTGGTTGAGTTTGTTGGGTTCCACTGCGTTCCACCCAACCTACGGTAGTCTATGCTGACTTAAACTCCAGCGTTAGCCCGACGGTATCCAATACCGATAGCAGCGTCGCAACCGTGGGAGTCCCATCGACTGCTGATTTACCTGGCAGATGCTCATCGGCAATTTCTGGTTGGTTAGCAACGTTTGTTGTTGCGGCCTGAGCTTCAGCGACATTCCTCAGTGCCAGCAAAAACGCCTCACGGTCTCCATCTTGCAGCGTTTCTTCCAGGGCCGTCTTTAAGTAAAGTGCCGCATATTCCGGGTTTTTCAGCCTGATGATCAAATCACTGTGATAATCCTTGACTGGCATTGTCATTGACCCCCTTGTTGCCGCTGATAAGCCGCCCAGAGTTGCTGTGCTATCTGAATATCTTTATTTTGACGCTTGTTAGAGCCTCCGACTAACAAAAGCACGATGCGTCGCCCTGCCAACCCATAGTAGATTCGGTATCCAGGCCCAAAAAAGAAGCGGAGTTCGTAGACACCCTCGCCAACAGATTTGCGATCCCCAAAATTTCCTACGCTTACCCGGTCGAGACGGGTATCTATTCTCGCCTGGGTTTGAGTATTGAGACCGTTGAACCACTCATCAAAGGGACAGTTACCCTCTTCATCTATCTATGTATGTCTGAATAATCCATTGTTCTTGGTCCATGGCCTGAACACTTTTCTAAAATTTAGAGATCGCTGATCTCTGTACCTAAATAATGCTGCACAAATGCTTTTGATGCTTCAGGATTCAGTTTTTTCAGTGCCCTAACAATCTCAACCACCGTCTCAGCCGTAGGGTCCCGCTTCTCATTCACCCAGCGGTAAACATTATTCCGTTCCACATCCATAG
>CAZPYG010000354.1:0-2021 GCA_964590465.1 uncultured bacterium
GGTTTTCTGAAGAATAACGGTCAAAGAATTGACTGTTTGGTGGATTTTGTTCTAAGTGTACAGGCAAATCAGATAAAATCATGGGCTTGCCTAAGCACCTTGCATCTTCTACTAAAGTGCTCCAACCCTCAAATAAAGACGGTTGGATAACACACAGAGAGCGTCTTAAGAGCTGAATTTGATCGAGCTTGGGAATTAAACCTAAAAGGTAAACCTGCCGTGCAATACCAGATTTGTGTATGGTTTGTAGAATTACATCAGAAAATTCAGGTTTACGATTATCGTAAATATGCCCCGTCATAACAACTGATGGATAAACAGATTGTTCTTGCAACAACTTTAAAGCATCAAAAATTAGTAAATGATTTTTATGCTGCCAAAACTGATTGCTGACTAAGAAAAACCGATCAGGCAGGCGATATAGCTTTTGAATCTCTTCTGGATTACTGTTATACCAATATTCAGAAGGACTAGTCTTGAACGATAAAACCTTAACTTTGTCAGAAGCCTCTGGGAAAAATTCTCGAAAATGTGATTTAGCAGTCTTACTGCTCAAAACTATTGTTAGAGCAAGTTGGGAAATCTGGGAAATTTTTTGGTCACGAAAGGCCAGTTCCCTTTGGGAGAATAGATGAGGTAAGTATTTATGCTGAAAGTCAGGAATCCACGTAGCATATCGGCAATTCTTAGGAGACTCGTCAACATTGAGAAAAGGATAAACAAAATCAAAACCCTGAGCTTCTATCAGCTTCTCGAGTTGGGTTTGAGAGCGACTTTTAAGTAGAAGCTGTCTCAACTTTCTGCCAAAACGGTTAAGTAGGCTTGGAGATCGTTGGACTTCAGCTAAATAATGTATATCGCTCAAGTAAGGCTCGATCTGTTTTTTTAAGGTTTGGCTTAACTCTCCACCTCTGACAACCAGAAAAATTTCAAAAGTTTGACGGATATCTGCAGGTAAACTACCAAGGGCAAGAATTAGGTTCTTGATATACTCGGTACCACCTACCCATCCACGGCTAATATTGACCAATAAACAAATCTTGAGTGGCTTGCTCATACCCCTACCAGCCTCAGTGGTGCAGAAAACTCCATTGCCCCGGGTTAGGCGTCTCATCATGAGAACGTCACCACCCTTGAGAACTCAATCAGCGACTCTCGGTACTGCTGGAAGTGCTTCATGGCATAGGCTTTCGGGGGACTGCGCTGGGGCAGTGGAGAGAGGGTCGGTAAGCCTAGTCGCTGATAACAGCGTTGAGCAATCTCTCGCAGGCCCAGTTGCAGAAAACTCAACCCCCGCTCCCCGTGCCAGTCAAGTTGGGCTCGGCGTCCCGCCTGAACCACCAGGATGCCCACGATGACTGCAATCAGGTGGGCGATGTCGAGGAGCATCACGAGTGAGGTTAGCCGTTGGGCATCACGGATGCGAGAGCGAGTCAAATCAAAGCCCGCCGACTTGTAATCCTTGAAATGGGGTTCTATGCCGCCAAAGCGCTGACCATACTGTTCAAAGGTCTGTAGAGAGGGGGGCGAACTCGAGAGGACCGCCCAGGGTTCTGACGCGGTGGCCAGATGAGCGGTGGCCAAGTGGGCCTCAATCTCGTCAAAGACCTCAACCTGCCGGTAGAGATAGGCTTCGTCCTGGGGTGGCCACAGGTCGTTAACGTGGCAGAGTCGCCCCGAGGCCAACCGCAGCGAGACATCGCATTTCACGCGAATCACCCACTCCCATTGATGGTCGTTCAGCCACTGCAAGAGCTGTTTATGGTCAAAGCCTCGGTCCGCCAATAGGGTGACCGTACACCCCGGTGGAATGTGCGCATAGGCCTGCTCCAACACGGGTTGATAATCCTCGAAGGCCACACTGGCACTGGGATGCTCCAGCACCGTTTGCGCTATTGTCAGCGACCGCCCCCCCCAAATCAGAGACACCTCCACCAGACAATACTCATTCCACAACATACTGGTATCGAAGGCCAGCGTCAGCGATGTCCCGACCGCCGAACCGGAAATTTCCTCCATCG
>CAZPYG010000354.1:2031-4088 GCA_964590465.1 uncultured bacterium
AGCGTCAGCGATGTGCCGGCAAAGGCGGATAAGACCTTCTGCAGCAGCGGGTAGTAAAACCGCTCGGCACAGATCTGGGGATTCTCCAGCAAATACTGAATCCGTTCCAGATGCGCTCGGGCACTGCAGTCTCGATGACTCAGATAGGGCAACCAAAGAGCCGGGCAAGCCTCCTGAGATTGCAAGATGGCTCCCACGGCTTCTGAGACTCCTTGCAGATGTCGCACGTCTTTGGGGGTCACCCATTGACTCAGTTGGTCCATCAGTTGACGATAGAGAAGGGGGGCGTCCATGGCAGTGGCTGGTAGTTGGGGAACTTCAGCTTCTCATAGATGCCTCCCCTTCTCAAGATGAGAATCCAGCAATACCAACCTTTTCAAGAGTCCTCTACATCACTAAGCCTACCAGCTCTGCACGGCACCAGGTCGCAAAGGTCTTAATACCTTGCTCTAGCTGCACCTGGGGATAAAAACCTAGAGCTTTAAGTTTAGAAATGTCTGCCTGCCAGTTGAGGGGATTACCCACAGGTACAACACCATCAAATTCTAAGGACCGCTCAAGCTCTAGAGACTGTAAGATCAAATTTGCCAGGTCCTCAATGGCCACTTCTCGACCGGTAGCCAGGTTATAAACCTCGCCCTCCATAGGGGCTTTCTCCGTGACTACTTCTAACGACCTGGCAATATCGAGGGCATGGATAAAGTCTCTACTTTCTTTCCCCGTCCCTTGTAAAGTAAGAGTTTCCATGGTCAATGCCTTACGGCAAAGGTCCCAAACTACCTGGCGTCTTAGCCCAGGGCCATAGGCCGAAAATATCCTTAAGCTGGCTGTTGGTAGGCCATACACCTTAGCAAACTCCAGGCATAGTTGCTCAGACTGTAGCTTATGAAAGCCGTAGGGAGACAATGGAGCCGTAGACTGGCTCTCATGCACCGGTAGAGAGACTGGATTTCCATAGACGGCTGCACTCGACAAAAACAAAAAACGACAGGTGGGTGCGTATTGCCTCAGAGCATTGAGTATTTCAAAGGTCAGTACGGTGTTGCCCTGAAAGTCAGCCATAGGGTCGCTAACAGATAGCCCTACCGACGCTCGCCCGGCACAGTGGATACATACCGTAGGTTTAGCCTCTTGCAGCAGGTTCCCCAGGGCCGAATCAGGCAATTGCATGCGCTGATATGTGACCAGGTTAGCCAGGGGAGCATTTTCTGGAGGGGAGTTGTCAATCCCTATAACCTGCCAGCCCTGGGCCATAAAGTAGCGAGCTACGTAGCGCCCTAAAAAGCCGGCTACCCCAGTGATTAAAACTGTCGATTCTGGATGAGTCAAGGTTTAACGGCTAAAAACGAATAATGACGTCCCGGCCTTTGATCATGCTTGGACATGTAGCGACCACAGAACCGTTCTACAAATTCTATAGACACTAATTTCTGGGCCAGGAAGTGGCCTACACGACGAGCTAAAAGAGATTCAGCCATATGCTGAAATTCAGAGCGGGGCTTGGGGGCATAGTTAATTACGCTGTCCCAGGGACCAAGCACTCGCTTGAGCTTTAAGCCAGCCCCCTCAATGGCATCAATATAGGTTTGAAGCAAGAAAGCATTTTCGCCGCCATATAAGTGATGAAGAGGGTGCCCATCAAAAAAACGCTGCAAGTCTTCTTGTTTGGAGATGACATGTTCACGGGTTGCAAGCAATACACCGCCAGGCTTCAAGACCCTGGCGGCCTCAGAGCAGAGCTGATTCAGTTCCCTGGCGTGATGCAAAACAGCGCGTCCGTAAACGATGTCGAAAGTTCTATCTTCAAAAGGCAAGCCTTCGCCATATTCCTGAACGATGTCTATAGGCAGGTTGGTACTCTCAACTAAAGATTGAATTGCCCCGGCACCAACAATGGCACTTGGGTCCGGTTCTAGAGCGACTACAGAACCCCCTGCTTTTGCAAAAGCGTAGCTCGAAATTCCTCGGCCAGCACCCAGATCTAAAACCCGCCCAGGGAAATAGGGATGTAATAAGCTAGCAATCGCTTCCCACTCTTCGCTGCTGCTAAAGCGATC
>CAZPYG010000355.1:0-4083 GCA_964590465.1 uncultured bacterium
GGCTGATGCCCGAGAACCCCGCCTATCCGCCTATTGAAATTTACCCAGGCACTGATTTTGAGGTGTGGGGTGTGGTAACGAAGGTGATCCACTTCCTCACATGAGCCGCTGGATATCCCTGGTAGACTGCAACAATTTCTATGTGTCCTGTGAGCGGGTCTTTGATCCTCGCCTACGGAATCAGCCGGTGGTGGTGCTCTCTAATAACGACGGCAATATTGTGGCCAGGTCCAATGAGGTGAAGGCCCTCGGCATCCCCATGGGTGCCCCGGTGCATCAGGTGCTAGATCTCATCCAGGCCCACAACATCCAGGTTTACTCCTCCAACTACACGCTTTACGGCGATCTGTCGCGGCGGGTGGTGCAGACGCTGGAGCAGTTCAGCCCGGATGTGGAGGTGTACTCCATCGATGAAGCTTTTATCGGGCTGTCGGGGGATGTAGAGGCCATTGCCCAGGAGTTGCGCTCTACGGTGCTGCAGTGGACCGGCATCCCGGTATCAGTGGGGGTGGCCACTACCAAAACCTTGGCCAAGGTTGCCAACCATCTGGCTAAGAGGGGATCCGGGGTTCATGTGCTGACTGACCCAACCCCTGTGCTGGCAGAGCTGCCGGTGGGGGAAATCTGGGGCATTGGTCAGCGTCTCAGCTATTGGCTCCACCAGCAGGGCATTCTGACCGCGTTACAACTGCGGGATGTGGAGTTGCCCTGGATTCAGCAGCTCATGGGCATCGTCGGGGTACGGCTGGTGCAGGAACTACGGGGAATCTCCTGCCTGCCGCTGGAGCTGTGCCCGATACCTCGGAAGAGCTGCTGTGTGTCCCGTGGCTTTGGACGTCCCGTGGAGGAGTTGAGGGAATTGGAGGAGGCAACGGCCAGTTATGCCGCACGGGCCGCCGCAAAGCTCAGGCGGGAGAGCCTGGTGGCCAAGGTCATGACGGTGTTCATCAATTTGGAGCTGGGACGATCCGATACGCTGTGGAGGGCTTATCCCAGGGATGGAAGATGCGATCCGACAGGCGTTCTCCAAGGTTTACAACCTGTTGGGAGGAACTGTTAGTAGTTCAGTAAAGCTCGATATGAGACTTTCCAGTGGTCCAGGAAAATATTTCACACTTATGTTTCAAGCCATCTCGCATAGAGCGTCAATGTCTGCCAGCGTGATAAATCGAGGAGCCTGAGACGATGATTCCCACGCAACAATCTCGCCACCCTCTAAAATATCTTTTTGCCAGATGATCGTGCCGTCTCGCACGACCTGGATCCGTTGGTTGTCAAACGCCACATCAACTTGTGGCCTCAAGATTCCATTGGGGATGTCCATGTCCATGAATGTCAGTTGATCCGGTCCAAAAGCACTAATGGTGTGCCATTCATCGCTGATTAGGTGTTGGGGATCAAACTGTGCAGTCCCGACACCGTTTTTGTACTTGTCCTTTAGCTCTTCACAGTCGAGAGGATTGCGCCAGTCCATGTAGTCCAGCACCTGTAGGCCCCACGCTCTGGCACCGTATTCATTGGGGGTGGGGTCCAACTGATAGGCAAAGATGTGGTTGAGGTCTAGTTGTTGTTCTGTACCATCCGGCCAACGTACTGTAGGCCGCTGATCCCACTGAAAGACTGATTCAGCGTCGGGAACTGAATTGAGAGGAAGGAACGAGTCATAGGACTTAATCTTGTCCAGATAGATTTGAATGTAGCCATCCGGCTTGACAGCCCAATGGGACAGCTCATGGAGTGCTGCGGACCAGTCATTGCCGGTCCTGAGCCATTCCGGCAAGGGAATGCCGATCTGCTCGGCGAGATCAAAGATATCGTCCAGTGTAGGGGTTGTTTTCATCGTGACCTCTCATCCCAGGACGGTGGCTAAAGGTTGCTATCATCCCATAGATCGAGAGAATTAAGGCATTGAGTTGATAAAGGGAAACCTATGCTCTGGAACCGCATTCGTCAGGCGATTTATGCTGCTTTAACCGTTATCGGCTTTATCTGGACCAATTACTACCTGGTTCAGTTCACCGTAGCTACGAAGGGGGAATTCACCGCCAGCAACCTGTTAAATTTCGATATCGCTACCTTCATTGACCAGGTATGGGCTAACCCAGCCTCCAGCTTTGTGGCCGTAGACCTGACGATTGGCTTATTGCTGGTGATTACCTTCATGGTCACCGAAGGACGGCGGCTGAAGCTACGGTTTTGGGGAATCTACATCGCGCTGATGTTCCTGATCTCCTTTGCGTTCGGGTTTTCCCTATTCATGTTCATGCGGGAGCGAAAGCTGGGCGAAGCTTTGACAACTGTAAAAACCTAACCTGATGGCTAAGGCTTGCTAAATGTCTGGGAAATCAGAAAGGCAGAGGCCTGGGGATCAGGCTATTAAACTTCATTTCATGTCTCTATGTCTCTGGTAGGTTTTTCAATCGTCGTAACCTGAAAAGAAGATTGATTAATACCTGAGGTGAGTGCGGCTGACTATGATGCGCTGGTGATTCCGGGTGGTCGTGCTCCAGAGTATCTTCGATTGAATCAAGATGTGATCGAGGCTTTGCAGCACTTTGCCAGTACCAATAAGCCCATTGCAGCTATTTGTCATGGTGCTCAGCTTTTAGCAGCGGCTGGTGTAATTAACGGTAAACGGTGTTCTGCCTACCCAGCCTGTGGGCCTGAAGTTAAGGCTGCGGGTGGACAGTATGCCGAGATTCCCGTTTCTGAAGCCGTTGTTGACGGCAATTTAGTAACAGCGCCTGCTTGGCCCGCTCATCCTTAGTGGCTAGCGGAATTTCTAAAAGTGCCAGGTACCCGGATTGAACATGCCGAGTTGGTAACGGATTAAGTAAAAAGCTTCATCCAAACCGATGAGGCTTAACTGTCTGGGATAAGGTGAAGATGCTGAGCGTTGAGCCCACGTCATGCTACTGGAAGGTTCCTGCCACTGCGGTGCAATCCGCTTTAAGGTCAACAGCCATCAGCCTTATCCCTTCATGCGCTGTTACTGCTCGATTTGTCGAAAAACAGCCGGAGGGGGTGGCTATGCCATCAATCTGGCGGGTGATAACCGGACCCTGGAGGTGGAAGGGGAAGAACATATTTCGGTTTATCACGCCAAAATTCAGAACCCAGAAGATTCAGAACCCCATGTCAGTCGCGGCGAGCGGCGGTTTTGCCGTCACTGCGGTTCATGCTTGTGGGTCTACGATCCAGAATATCCCGACCTGATACATCCTTTCGCTTCTGCCATTGATAGTGACCTCCCTCAACCCCCCACCCATGACCAGATCATGCTGGACTTTGCCTCAGCGCTCGGCGCATCTATGTGGCGTTTCACTCCACCTTTGCCCAACGGGGCCTCTTTCAACGGGCGGCTCATCACTCGAGTTAGCCTTTGAAGCAGAAGTTGTGAGAAATCCGGGATACCCTCATTTTGAAATTTCTCTTGCTAGAGGTTCAACCTTACCTTAGTAGTCTTCTATCGCTCGATAGAATTTCATAGGAAAAAAATTTGGCACTATACGGTCAGCAGTTTGACCTCAGCCGTTGGAGATCGTTTAGTTGTGAAAATCCTTTTCGTTGAAGATGATGAACACACCTGCGAACTCGTTTCTGCCACCCTGGAAGTTCACCGCTATGCGGTTGATGTAGTAACGGATGGGGAAGCCGGGTTGGAAATGGCTCAGCAGTGGTCCTATGACCTGATTCTGCTGGATGTAATGCTGCCCAAGCTCAACGGCATTGAGGTCTGTCGCCAGTTACGGGATCGCTTCAATCCGGAGACGGAACCCGCGAACAGCAGCACACCGTGGCCCTGTCCCTGGCGACTCGGCTCGGCTCCATTGTCTTTGGTATTTGGACGTCGCGCCGTCTGGTACAACCCCTTGCGGCACTGAATCGAGCCACCGAAAAGCTGGCCGATGGCGACCTCTCCCCGGAAACTAAGCCCACCCTGATCCAGGAAGTGGAATCCCTGCGACGGGCCTTTCACCAGATGGCGGTGCGGCTAGATGAGTCTTTTCAAGCCCTGAGAACCAGCGAACAGCAGTTTGCCACCCTGCTGGACAATGTGCCCGTCGGGGTGGCCGTGTTTGA
>CAZPYG010000356.1:0-4057 GCA_964590465.1 uncultured bacterium
GGACCGGGCTTACCTGATCAATGGCGCTGAGAATAATAGAGACTGAATCCCTCATGGCTACCGGGGTGAAGCGAATTTTTCGGTAGCTACTAAGCCAGGGACCTCAGTTACAAAACCGAGGTCCCTTAAAGTTTATCTACCACCCCGCGATCGCGGGGCAGGGCGTAACGGTGTCTTGTTTTTTCGTTTCGCCTTTTCGTTCTCCGCTTTGATGGCCTGGTTCCGTTTCTCTACGAACTCTCTCGTTTTTTCAACCCAGAATTTTAGTTCGTCCGGGGTCATCCGCTGGAGGTCAGACAGAGGCCAGTGGGTGACCTCTGAAATGGCGATGATGTCTAGGGGGTGCGGATACCCCTGACACGTTTTCCCGCCTGCGTCATCAGAACAGCGGCGTCCATGAAGGGCATCGTGGCAACGTCTTCTTCGGAGAATGCCTCGCCGTCGATGTCGAACAGCTTGGAGGCGACCCAGGCCTGAGCACCAGCGACCAACTCGGGCTTAGAGATTGTGCCAGAGGCAGTATCAACGGCCTTATTTACCCGAGCTTGATACTGCTCAAAGACGCTCATCGGTACCCGGTCCTTTTTCGCATAGCTGCGCCCGCTGGGTAGCCGTCCGGGGATTTCCTCCGGTGGCGTTGTAACCTGCGTCAGGATGCCGTTTTGACCGAAAATTTCTACCCCGTCGTCGAAGTCCAGTCCGGCCAGGAACTTGGGCCAGTTCGTCTTTTCCTCCTCTTCTCCATCAGGAAGGCGGTAGGTGAACAGCTTGGGCAAGATGCCCTTTTGAGCCTCCGCCCCGAGCTTCACAGACCGACTCAGAAATTCAACAAAGACCGCCCCGGTCAAGTCGGGCCTTAAAGTCAACTCCGCGCCAGACGGCAGCAGGTAGACCCCCGTCTCAGGATGCGTCGATACCTCATCCGTCGGCTCTAGTTCCGCAACTTGTTCCTTAGCCATGGAAATGCCTCAGTGTCACTAACTCAGGATGGTAGCGAAAAAGAGGGCTGCGATCGTACTTTGCCACATCTAGATTGTTGCAACTTGGCATCCTCCATCAACAGCTTAGGAACCAGATTTGCAGCAGGCTAACGACCAAACTCACCGGACACAGATAACACCTAGCGGCTCAAGCTGAAGATGAATCGGCACAAGTCACAGGTGGTGAATGTCCACGCTCTGGAATACCTGGCTTTAAGTTCAAGGGCATCCGGGTGTACTGGTCAGACCAGGCCTTTGCAGACTTCAAACATCGACTGAAGGGGTTAACCTCCCGCAGTTGGGGAGTCTCAATGGAATATCGCCTGATGAGGCTGTTCGCGCTAGCGTTGCGAAGCAATACCAGTACCTGAGAGGCTGGATGGGATACTTTGGCATCTCGCATACTATCACCCGATTCCAGAGTTGGATGGATGGCTAAGGCGGCGGATACGGATGTGTTACTGGAAACAGTCGCGCAGACCTCGCACGTGCATCCAAAAGCTTTTGGAATTGGGGACGGACAAGCGCCATGCAATCTTGACGGGTATTAGCCGCAAAGGCTACTTGCACCTGTCGAGAACACTGGCAATGCAAACCGGGATGACCAATGAGTGGTTAGCACAGCAAGGTTTGTTGTCGATTCGAGACCCGTGGATGTATAGTTGACAGCTCAGATTAAGGTTTGCTCCATGATGCTGAACCACCCTGTGCGGACCCGCTTGCAGGGTAGTGTGGGAGGGGGGATTCGTGAGAATTCTCCCTAATCCCGATTCTCCCTAATCCCGATTAGACAGCGACGCTTGCTTTAAAGATACATAAACTGCGGTGCGCTCCCAGAAATTTATCGGTAGAGGACTATAAGTTTAGATTGGTGAACGCATCCTACAAAATCGGCGATCTCACTCCAGTATGTTTAAAGCATTTTTCGGTGCTGTCTATATGCCACTATTGCTCTAGAGCCTTTTCTATCGTCGGGTGAGATACAAATATGGTTAGGGCCGACTCGATTGTTTTCCGGGCTGCACTGTTGCCAATCTCCTCATTGATTACATCATACAGACGCTCAAGAAGATCTGAGGCAGATTCTTCCTCCTCCTCGCCTGCGGGCTTCAATACCGCCAAGCCACGTTTCGCCGCCTCGTCAAGAAACGCCATCCAGTTGTCTGTGAGTGCTTGGTCGAGCTTGCTATTGCTGCTAACATCAGCCACATTGACAAGCCCGCAGTCTTTAAGAGCCTGGCGTACGCCGCCCCGCGTGTTATCCCCATAATCACCGTCTACCATCAAAGGCTTGTTTACCTTGAAGACCTCATTTAGCGTCATCTGTAGATACAAAACCACCGAACTCATGGTACGAAAACCAACGCTAGTGCCATCATCGAAATGCCAATGGCACTGGTGGGCCGCATTGTATTTGTAGTTGAGTACAGTGCCGAAGTGTTTTCGCAACACCGATTCGACGCCGAGATAGGCAACTTTGTCACTGGGGTAGTTTTTGGCAAGCAGTAAGCGGTCACCCCACCAAATAGCATCCAAGTCGAAAGCCCGACCTTGACCGTGCATACCAGGTTTGGGAACCCAAGCACCAGCGGTGCAGATGATATCCGCCTTACCGAGAGGGCATTTCTTCCAGAGTTCGGCAAAGCAATCGTCCATCTTTTTCTCGAAGTCCTCCGTGCAATGCCAAGTCGTCGGCATTCCACGCGATCCGAGATCATATTGAGGCGGTTTGCGATCGTAATTAACGGGAACATAACCACCGAGCGTCTTGAATGAATTGTTTGGTTTAGACATTGGTGTTTCCCTCAATAGTATGGATTTGGAAATCTGTAAATAGTCCCTAATGTATTCGCCATAATATTTTTTGCCATCAAAGTACCCTTGCCGAACTCCACGACTCCACTCAACTGTTCCTCGGTTATAGGCAATGGCGACATACACCATTTCTTCGTCGCTCAGCCTGTTTTTATTACTGCCATAGGCTCTCTTCAATGCTTGCTTTAATTCCCTAACGCACATCTCCAAGCAACGATCAAAACTGTGCCATTTTCTTTCAAGAAAAAAGCTTGAATTTTCTTTCAAAAACTGTAAATCATACTGAAAGATACCGAATCCATGACAAAACTTGTCAGGATTCCTCACTGAACTTTCATAACCTGGAACGTGTTTTGCCATCAATTCTAAAGATTCTCTTGCGATGGAAAACATCTTGTCTCCGTTTGAGACACTCAATAATTCTGCTTTGGTCTTAGGAAATGCACTTCGATTGGGGGCATCAATTGTGTCACCAACACAGAGCTTTAGTAGTTCTGAAGCGGACATCTTTTTGCATAGATTTCTCCATATATAGCCAGTTTCTTGTACTGCAATAGCAACCAGTAAATCGGGTTGAAGTGGTGTACCTTGCACAGCTTCCTCAATCTTCCTAAGGAATTGCTGCTTAAACCAGCGGATATCTTCCTCGAGTGACATCAATAAACTCTCCTTAGTCTTGAAGGCTTAGCCGTCTAACGTTCATTAAGAGTTTTCATTTTTGAACACCTCAATGCAACACTTGATGTAGCTGCGCCATGATCGTTAACATCCAGATTTCATAATTCAGAGGATAGCCTTTAGGTCTGGATGTATCATGCATCTGTTGCTATATAATCATTATCTCCTAGTATTCGTACTCAGTCCTCTGTCTGCAAATAATCTTGATAGAGAACAATTTACTTTCCAAAGTTCATACCTGCTTGACTGACAAAATCTGATCCAAAAAGTGTTAAGTCTATTTACAAAAAAGTTTCAGGAGTTTTGTCGTGATTCTTGCCGCCTGGCTCTATGAGGCCACGATCTCTAAGCCCTCTACTGAAAAATTATCAATAAGGAGTTTATGAGAGTTAACAGTCAGACGTTATACCCTTACCCCGAGAGCAGTTGAGAAGGTTACTCAGTTAACTAGGCTGCTGGCTAATGGTGAAATTTACCGGCGGTCGGGGTCTGCGCGAGGCAACGGGGTTTTTGTCTGTCCGGTGCGATGAGGTGGTACGCCCGGCACGGGTGTGAACTAATGGGGTGAAAGTCCCCTGTGGGAG
>CAZPYG010000357.1:0-4042 GCA_964590465.1 uncultured bacterium
TAAGCGTATGATTATTACCGTTGCTGGGTTTAAGGGAGGGGTCGGTAAGACAACTACTGCTGTACACCTGGCTTGCTACTTTGCCCAAAAGTCCGATAAGACTCTGCTGGTGGATGGCGACCCTAACCGTTCTTCGATGTCCTGGTCCAAACGGGGCAACCTGCCTTTTCATGTTTGTGACCTGATGGCGGCAGCCAAGGCATCCCGAGGTAAGGAGCACGTCATCGTAGATACAGAGGCCCATCCCGATGAGGATGAGCTGGAGGCTCTGGCGGAAGGCTGCGATCTGCTGGTGTTGCCCTCCACTCCTGATGCTCTAGCTTTAGAGGCGTTGTTGACTACTGTCGATAACCTGCAGAACCTCAAGTCCTATGGGGTAGTACTGACGATGGTTGACAGCCGAAAGAAAGCCACTGCTAAACAGGCTAGAGAGACGCTGGAAAGATTGGAACTCCCGGTTTTTAAGCAAACGATCCGGCGTCTGACGGCCTATGAGAAAGCCGCCCTGGAAGGAGTGCCGGTGTATCAAACAGGGGATCGCTTTGGACGGATTGCCTGGGGAGAGTATGAGTCGTTAGCGAAGGAGATTGAAAGCCATGGCTGATCCAACAGGCATGTTTGATAAATTGGCCCAGACCCGGCAAAAAAAGAAATCTGTTCAGGAGACGGAGTCAGCACCGGAACCGAAGCAGCGTCAGCGGAAGAAAATAAGCAAGCGATCGGACCCAAACTATGTCCAAGTGGGTCCATATGTACCCAAAGACCTGAACGATCAGGTGAAACGGTTGTTGGTGGGACAGGACAAGGATTTTTCAGACCTGGTGGCAGAACTGCTGGAGGAGTGGGTTAAGCAGCAAACTGATTAATTGATTAACTGGCTAACTGATTAATCAAGATAGGGTAGGATGATGAATTCCTGCCCTATCTTCGTTCGTACTGCTTGAGGTATGGGTTAAACGGCAGACTGGCTAATTGATTAATCAGTTAATTGCCTAATCAGTTAATTGATTAGGCAGGAGTGATCTAGCAAGACTCGTTTCCTGTCTTGCGGCGAAGCTAGTCAGAATGAGGGAGGCTGATTAATCAGTTATTCAGTTAAGTGATTAATCAGTTAGTCGATTGATTCAGGCTAATCTGGCGGCAGTGAGGTTGCCTTTCCGCTGGAGTGAGACGGGCCGCGCTCTCACTCCGCCCTTGCCCTCGGGAAAGTTGCTCTTTAGATACCCGCCCCATGCCCCGCCGAGGGAAGCAGGGTGGCCAGGTCGCTCTCTGAAAACGGGTGACTGCTTTTCCCTCCGCGCCGTCTGCTGTATCTTGAATGATTGATTAATCAGTGAATTGGTTAATCGAGTTGTGCTTTTTTCCTGGTATGTCCAGTTCATGTAACCGGGAAATACTTGGCGAACTTGATCCGTGTCAGCCTGATAGCCTCATCATGGGCCTGCTGAATATCATCCAGGTCAAGCTGGGCCACCATCCGCTCACAGTAGGCCACCGCTTCCAGGCCCACTGATTCGGGGATATAGTTTCGGGCAATGCGACCGCTACCATGGACCGGATTTTCCCAGACCTCTTTCATCTGGGAAGCATCCATACCGAATAGCCCCCGATAGGTGTAGTTTGTCCAGTATCCGTAACGCCCCCTGGGGTCTTTCTCCTGTACCTCCCAACCCCAATCGACACGGGCTGGTTTGCCTGCCTCTCGTTGCATGATCCAGCTCTGGACTCGTCGATCATCCTCGCGGGTGTAGACGCGCTTGAGTACCGTGTATGCCTGGGCGTAGATCCCCTCAGCTGCAAACCAGGCCAGAAACTCAATTAATCCGTCCCGTGCAGGCTTCCGCAGTTTGCCAGGGTTCTTAGCCCAGTCGAGGGCCAGGGCGACCCAGTCAGAAGCTTCTATGACCTGGTAACTATTGCCGTCCTCCCCAGAGATTTGGATCACCCTGAAAAGCTTTCCTGATGGGAGTTTTAGGTACGTACCTTCTTCGTTTTGGATCACCCTCTGAGTCAGGGTATTCGAGGGGACGTTGGTATGTCGATCCATCCCGCGAAAACCCATACCGATGGAGGGTTTATCTGGTCCCAATCCATTAGGGTCAATGATGATCGCTTTGATTTCCCGGCTTTTGTACCGTAAAGGAATAATTTGACCGGCGCGAAATTCAGGCATGGACTGGAACTCCTACGCTTCCATAAATCTTTTAAAGAGCCGCCCTGGCTTCAACGGATCTTCCTCGCCGCTTACTCGTTACCGTCGCTCGATTTGTTAACAGACTTAATTCTGCCACTCTGGATCGCTTTATTAACAGCCTCGATGATTAGCGTCTCGACATAGTTGCTCATGCTGCGGTTTTCAAGGGATGCCAGCTGCCCCAACCCTTCTTTGTAGTTCGGGTCCATATAAACCATCAGTTTGGCCTTGTCCGTTGGCATGGCTGGCTCATTGGTGATTCCGCTAAACATGATGGCACCTCATAAACAAAAAATAATAAAGTGAAAGTAATATACAGTTAAAGTACTAATACTGTAATAGTATATTTGTGCTTGCAGTACATCTGAGGTAATTCACGATGAGTCATAAAAACCCTTCCGGCTTCGACGGTGAAGCCATTCCTTTTGACGATGAAGGCAACCTGGACGAGGGCAGCGCCTCCCCGGTTACCCGCAATGACGACGGCAGCATCACGATTTATCGAGATGAAGGCCCCAGCCGAGTCCCGGTCATTGGCTCCGTTGGTGGCGAAGGAGAGGTCACGTTTGACCACCCTGAAGTAGAGCCCGAGATTGTGCCGTTGGCTGGGGAGGCCCAGTAGCTATGGCCAGACAGTTTGACGGCAGAGACATGGATGCCGAAACCCGGCATGATATGAACTGCAACATGAAGGAGGGCGTTACCCCCGAAGGAACCTTCAGCGACTGGGGCGACTACGAGAAGGACTATCGGGAGGAAACCCAGGACGATATTAAGGCAGCTACTCCAGAAGAGATTGATGAGTACTGGAGTACGCTAAGATCTTCAGGAGTGAGAATCAAAGATGATTAACATGATTATCGAATTTCTCGAAGGCGCTAAACGTGAGACGGCTACCCCGCTTCAGTTGGAGACCTATGACCTGCTGAAGAATAAGCTGTCTGAGAATAGAGACGTACCTGTCACTGAACTGCTGACGGCGTTAAACCTGACCGATCCACGGCCTCTGGTATCTCGCATTGAGCACCTGGCCGAAAAAGGATTCCTGCGGCTGAAGCGTGAATCTGAAGCAGAAGTAGTGGTTGGGTAAACTTCAGTTTGTTAAAACTTATATCGGCTCTGCCAAGCTTGTTCTTGGCAGAGAATCAATGCAAAACACCCTGATTTCTGATGGCAGAGTCCAGGGTGTTTTTAATACTATGAAAACGGAAAATGAAATGAAATTAACCGTTAGCAGCACTCAGGCGGACAGGTCGAGGGACTTCCTCTAAGGGGTTGATGCTGTCTGGAGTTGCTTCGATACCGTCGTTTGGGCTGTCGCGTCTCTGGGTATCTATCGCATGGCTCTCTTAAGCGTCAGGATAGGAAATATCAACAACTGAGTCGAGTGCTGCTGATTTTGATGGAATAGATTCAGACGTTTGCGAGATAACAAACCTCCTATTTAACGTGAACTGAACTATTCGGAATGAGGAAGATTTCTCTTGCCTCTTGTTATTAGGTTACTCTCTCTGTGAGGGGATATTGACATCTGATACTAAAGTTTATCTTTCGGTTAAGGGTTGCTCTCATGCCCGGTTCGGCCAATTGCCGTAGTGATGACCTGGATGGGCAGGGCATCCTATGGGCAGCGTTGAGAGCACCTATGGAAGCAGGATCTAAGCCCGTTACCCCGAGAACCGTCCGGCCTGGTCGAGTGCTGCTTGCGATCGCAGTTGGCATGGTGATGCTGTTTCCAGCGCTCGATGTTTACGCCAGGGCTAAACACCGATACCTGCTGTGGAAGGCTGATGGCATTCAGTGCATGACGTTCGAGGCTGATGGTACGTTCGTCGGTCGCTACTATGG
>CAZPYG010000358.1:0-337 GCA_964590465.1 uncultured bacterium
AAAGGGGGAATAGTGGAGCAATTTAATTTACTAGACCAGGTGCAGTTGGTGGAGGCTATTTTCCTGACTGGGGAGATGAGTAATGCCCTGGAACCCTTAGAAACGGCCCCGGCTGGCACAGTTGGCACCATTGTTGAAGTGTTGGAGCCGGGGCGGGTGTTTTTGGTGGAGCTGTTTGGCGATTGGGTCAAGCTCGGGGAGGCTGAGGGCCTGTGGCGGGCCGATGCCCAGGAGGAAGTAGGCGGTGTCGAGTTGGGCGGCGAGGCGGGCGCGGTCGGCCGGGTCCCAGCGGTCGAGGCGGCCGGCGTATTCACGCGGGAAACTGTTGGAAGTGAAT
>CAZPYG010000358.1:347-1459 GCA_964590465.1 uncultured bacterium
GAAGAAGGGGCATTTCGGGAAACCCTGGGGGTGGAGGTTGTGCATCCTCACCAGATGGCGGTGTTGAGCCGTTCTAGAGAGGTCAAGGTGGACCTGTTCCGGCTGCTGGATGAAATGCCGGAGGAGCTGCTGGAGGAAGTGCAGACCTTTGCGGAGTTTTTGTCTTATCGTCAACAGAGACAGTCCTCCATCGCTCCCAATGGAGCAGGCGTGACAACCATCGGCAGGGAGTAGCGGTCAAATGAAAATTGAAAGTCTACGGCTCAATAATTTCAAGGTGTTTCAAGCGGTAGAAATCAAAGATTTGCCCCAGTTTTCTGTTTTTGTTGGCCACAATGGGACGGGCAAGAGCACGATTTTTAGTGTGTTTGAGTTTTTGAAGGAGGCCATGGCCAGTAATGTTAATGCGGCTTTAGGACGTTTGGGAGGGAGCCGGGGCCTGGCAGAGGTGCGCAGCCGCAATCAATCGGGGCCGATTGAAATTGAACTCAAGTTTCGCAACACCCCCGATGCACCCCTTATCACCTACTCCCTGACCTTAGACCAGGGCGATCGTGGGCGGGCCTACATAGCACGGGAGGTTTTGAAGTATCGTCGGGGCAGCAGTGGTAAACCCTGGCATTTCCTTGACTTTACTAAGGGAGAAGGCTACGCGGTAACCAACGAGCTAGAAGCAACCCAGAATGTTGAGGATCTTCAGCGAGAACAACAAAGCTTAAAATCACCGGATATTCTGGCGATTAAGGGGTTGGCCCAGTTTGAGCGGTTCCCGGCGACAGTGGCGCTAGGAAATTTGATTGATAATTGGCACATTTCGGATTTTCATATCCAGCGAGCAAGACCAGAGCAGGAGGCGGGCTATGCAGAGCATCTCTCGCGGGAGGGAGAAAACCTATCGTTGGTGGTGCAATACCTCCATAACCATCATCCAGATGTGTTTAATCGCATTCTGACGCAACTGGCGCAGCGGGTGCCGGGGATTGAGCGGGTGGAGTCGAAAACGACGGAAGAGGGGCGGGTACTGCTGAAGTTCCAGGATGGCGCTTTTGAAGACCCGTTTCTGGCGCGGTATGTGTCTGATGGCACGATTAAGATGCTGGCCTATCTAACGT
>CAZPYG010000358.1:1469-4040 GCA_964590465.1 uncultured bacterium
CACCCATTGCTTTGTGTAGAGGAGCCAGAGAATCAGCTTTATCCTCAGTTGTTATGGGAGTTAGCGGAGGAGTTTCGAGCCTATAGCCAGCGGGGCGGACAGGTGTTTGTATCAACCCATTCGCCAGATTTTTTGAATGCGGTCAAGCTGGAGGAGGTGTTTTTACTCACTAAGAAGGGTGGCTATACCCAGGTGCAGCGGGCTAGTGATGATCCCCAAGTGCGGGCTTTTATGGAGGCGGGAGATCAGATGGGCTACCTCTGGACGAGTGGACTTTTGCCAGGGATGAGCCTATGACGGGGCGGCTGGAATGGCCTGAGCGGCCTTTTTTAGTGTGTTGTGTGGAGGAGCCTTCAGCGAAGGAGATGCTTTTAGGCGTTTTGCCTCGCCTGGGCTTGCAAGAATATCAGGACTTTCAGGTAATTACATTTGAGGGAAAACAGGATTTAGAAAAGCGATTACCCATACGTCTCAAAGCTTGGCAACGTCCTAACTCGGTGTTTTTGATTTTGCGAGATCAGGACTCAGGGGACTGTTATACGGTGAAGCAAGCGCTGCTAGATAAGGTGCTGGCTAGTGGCCATAAGGGGCTGGTGCGAATTGCCTGTCGGGAACTGGAGAGCTTTTATTTAGGGGATTTGCAGGCGGTGGCAACGGCAATGGGAATGCCGCAGCTGATGAAGCAGCAAAATAATCGAAAGTTTCGGGTACCAGACAGTCTGAACAATGCTAAGCAGGAGTTGATGACCTTGACTAAGAATCAATATCAGGAGGTGGCTGGATCACGAGCGATCTCGCCACACCTAAATCTCAATCTGGAGCCGCCTGCAAACGGGTCAAGAAGTTTTTATCATCTGATCCAGGGAATTACTTTGCTCGTAAGCGATGACTGAGCAGGCATCCAAAAAAATATTCATTGATGACGGTCTTCCCAGTCGATTTCGTCGTCTTGCTTGCGCTGGGCAAAGGCATTGCTACTGTTTGACAAATGGCCAAAACGCCCCCTGGCCTAGCGGTGCAGGGGGCCAGTCGTTTTGAGCGGTTAGATGAAGAGTAGCGATTCTACAGAGTAGCTTAACGTCACCGTGAATATACGTTGGCATACTGGGGGAAAGCTATTGAAGAGTTAGGGGTGACTCTACCGAGTCACTAAGCAGTAAGGAAAAAGACGAATGACCAAGCGCCTGATTGAAGAGTGGTTGCCCATTGCCGAACTGAGTGAGGAGAGCGTTCGCGAACGGCGATCGATGACGGCGTTACCCCCCATTTATTACCTGCATGTGTGGTGGGCACGGCGACCACTGGTGGCGTCACGGGCGGCGGTGTTGGCATCGTTGCTGCCTGCGGATGCGGATCGTGAGAAGTTTATGCATGTGTTGGGGATTCATGGCGATCCGCTGAAAGCCCAAAGGCTAATGGAAACTGCAAAACGAACAGGAGAGCGGGTTTCAGATCCCTATGGCTACGAGAGAGCATTCAAGTACACTCCCTCTAAAGAAGAGAAAGCTTGGATCAAGGATGAACTGGAGAAATTGGGAATTGAGGAGCCCTCTGTTCTTGACCCAACAGCAGGTGGGGGAAGTATTCCATTTGAAGCATTACGGCTTGGTTGTTCTGTCCTCGCTAATGACTTAAACCCGGTAGCTGTCTTGATACAGAAAGCTACCTATGAATGGCCAGCTCAATATGGCTCTGCAGTGTTAGATGAATATACTCGAATTTCTAAGAAATATCGTAAAAGGCTACAAGAAAAGCTGATTGATTACTTCCCACAACCAGGGGAACCTGACAGCCTTGACACAACTTATCTCTGGGTCAGAACAATAATTTGCCCATACTGCGATGGTTTAATTCCTTTATCCCCGAATTGGAAACTTGCTCCAGATGGTACTGGAGTAAAACTATTGCCAAATTTGGGTAATGGTCCTGGTTCATCAGGTAGAGTTTGCCATTTCCAAATTGTTGATCGAGAAAAAGAGCAGTCTGAAGGAGTCATCACCAGAGGGAATGCGACTTGCCCTTACACAGACTGTAGACGAGTTATTCAAAATGCAGAAATCAAAGCAGAAGCAATGTCTGGTCGGATGGACGAGCAATTATTTGCTGTTGTATATAAAGAAAGAGTAATCGCTACTACTAAGACAGGAAAAAGTCGCAAAAAATGGGTGCGTGGTTATCGCGTACCCAAGATAGAGGAAAATCCTAGCGAAAAAGTCGAAGCTATTTTATCTGAGAAATTATCTGAATGGGAAGCATTAGATTATATCCCAGTTGAAAGGTTAACCCTAGAGACTGAATCTTGGGGACATGGCCATACGCCTGCGCAATATGGTGCAGTGAACTACCGAGACCTTTTTTCCCCACGTCAACTGCTGTGTCATGGCATCAGCATAGAAATCTTTCGACAATTAATTTCAAAAGAAATATCGGAAAGTGGCTCATCATCAGAAATTACACAGGTGGCAGCAGCTTTTCTTGGGTTATCTCTTGACAAAATTCGAGATTATAATTCACGTTTAACCCGTTGGCATAGCAAACGCCAAGTCATGGTAAACACTTTTGATCGTCATG
>CAZPYG010000359.1:0-3981 GCA_964590465.1 uncultured bacterium
CCACTACCACCTGGGATTGCTGTACGAAGACTTGCAGCGTACCGATGAGGCCATTGCAGAATACCAGCTGGTCATCAGCCAGGACCCCGAAGAGTTGGATCAACCCATCTGGCTGCGAGCCCACAACAATTTGGGACGGCTCTACATCTTAAATGGCGATTACCGCAAAGCCTGGGTGCCCCTGGAGCGAGCGTTCAATGCCCTGGAAACAGAAGAAACCAACAGTGCAGACTTGCAGCAGGAACGGTACAGCCTGCTGAAGAATCTGGGGTGGATGTGGCTTAAACAAGAGCGTTTTGCTGAAGCTGATGAAATGCTAACCCAGGCGATTAATATTGATGACCAGGCCCCGTCGGCCCATTGTCTCAAGGCCCAGGCACTGGAAGGTTTAGAGCAAGAAGAATCCGCCCTTTCCCACTGGAAGGGTTGTTTGGCGGGAGGACGCCAAATTTTGCCGGAGGAAGCGGAGTGGGCGGCCATCGCACGAGAAAAGCTGGAGGCTGAGACCGAATGAAAGCTCCAAAGTGGTTATGGTGTGGAATCGGGTGGGGAACCGTCGTTCTCCTTTGGGGAGCCATGGCCCAACCGGCTAATGCCAGTTGCCGCATCATCGAAATTCGGGGTAGCGGTGCGGCACTAGAACGCCGGGGTGTCAGCGGCAGAGGCTCTGCCTTAGTGGGCACCGTGATTAATGTGGGGGATTTGGTGTACCCCGCCAACGGTGCAACGGTAAGACTGCAGTGTCGCACCCCTGGCAACCGCTTTACCCACCCCAGCCGGACTCGGGTATTTGGCCTGGCCGATGTCTGTCCCGATTGTGTCAGTACCCGCTATGCGGATGGGTCGAGGGGTGAGGATGATTTTCTGCTGTTTCTGGAGGACCGGTTTGAGTATGCCTCTCAGGTGGTGGAGGATAGCCCTACGTTCCGGTGGGATGAGGTGCCGGGGGTAACCGCCTACCGGGTGCAGGTGTGGGACTGTGGGCAGGCGGTGTTTTACTGTACCGAGCTGCTCTGGCAAGAAACCGTTGAGGGACGGGAGGTGACCTACGGCGGCGCGGCCCTGGAACCGGGACGTAACTATGAACTGGTGGTTAGCCCAGAAACAGACCCAGAACAGGTGCTGGCCTACCTGACCCTGCGGCGGCTAGGTGCACCCCAGGCAGAAGCGTTACAAGACTCCCTCGCTGAAGTCGAAGCGGTTGAGTTGGGGCCAGAAGCCGCGGCCCTGGCGAGGGCGAACCAGTACCTGGCTGTAGCAGAACTCGATACCCTGCCCCCGGAGGGGGTTGGGCTGGTACTGGATGCGATCGCAGAGTTAGAGGCAGTGGCCTGCAGCAGCACCACGCCCTATGTGCATCGCCTATTGGGAGACCTGTATTTGCAAGCGGGCTTACTGGCTGAGGCGCAGGGGGCCTATGAGCAAACCCTGGAGCTGCCAGCCGCAGGGCGAGACGGGGCCAGTCGGGCTGCGGCCCAGGTGGGGTTGGCCAATATTGCTGCGGCCCAGGATGATTGGGAGCTGGCAAGAAATTGGTTGCAGCAGGCTCAGGAGAGTTATGGGCAGTTGCAAGATGCTGACCGTGTGGCCCAGGTTGAGGACTGGCTTTCTCAATTACCCGCCTCGGAGAATTAGGGAATTCTGTGAAATTTTCGGAATGCAGACGATAGCCAGCGTATAACTCGATTAAGTCTGGTGTAATACCTGATTCTCTGAATCACGACTACACGACTTGCTCCCCTGCCCCCTTGCTCCCCTGCTCCCTTGCTTCCCTGCTCCCATGAGTAGCCCTGGCTAACAGAAACAGTATCAGTCAGCCCCATGAAAAGACTTAGATTGAGCGACACCCGTAAGCCTGTCAATTCATGGCCGTTGCTGGTTTTAGTGACGTTTGCCGGTCTGGGGTTGTCTATGCCTGCGATAGCGACAGCGGAAGGCCAGCAAGCAGCAGGACATCTGTCTCAAGCTGCAGGATTAGCAGAGGAAGCCGACCAACTTCTGCAACAGGGTGTTCAACTGTTCAATAGTGGTCAGTCCCAGGCAGCGCTGGAAACCTTTGAGCGAGAGTTGGCACTGCGGCGACAGCTGAATGACCAGGAAGGTGAATGGCGCTCTTTGGGATGGATAGGGCGAATTTACTCTCGCCAGGGTCAATATCGACGGGCGTTAGAACTTTTTCAAGAAGCTTTAAAGATCGCTCGAGAAATTGGTGATCGCCTAGGTGAAGGCACATCGCTCAATAATATTGGCTTCATTCACGACAGACTGGGACAATATCAGCAGGCTTTGGACTATTACCAGCGTTCCCTCACCATTACTCAAGAAATTGACGATCGCCAAGGCGAAGGGATGATGCTCAGTAACATTGGGAGCATTCACAATAGCGTCGGGAACTATCAGCAGGCTTTGGACTATTACCAGCGTTCCCTCACCATTACTCAAGAAATTGACGATCGCCAAGGCGAATATATAATCCTTGACAACATTGGTGGTATTTATAACAAGCTAGGTCAGTATAAACAGGCGTTAGAACTTTATCGAGAAGCTTTAGAGATCGCTCAAGAAATTGGCGATCGCCGAGGTGAAGTAAACAGTCTCAACCATATTGGCGTCATCTTCGATAACCTGGGTCAATATTCGCAGGCCCTGGACAACTACCAACACTCTCTTGCCGCTGCCCAAGAAATTGGCGATCGCCGAGGAGAAGGCGTGCTTCACAACAATATCGGAGGAATTTATTTTCGCATTGAGGACTTTCCACTGGCATTAGACTATTTCAAACGCTCTCTCTCTATAAGCACCGAAATTGGCAATCGCCAAGGCGAAGCAGATGCGCTCAACAACATCGGCTTCATTTACCGAAGCCTAGGACAATATCAGGAAGCCTTGGACTATTACGAGCGCTCCCTCGCTCTATTTCAGGAAATGGGGGATCGAAGCAGTGAAGGAACCAATCTTGCCAACATTGGTCGAGCACAGAATGAACTTGACCAACCCGAAATTGCCATTGTCTTCCTCAAGCAGTCCGTCAACGTGCGCGAGTCCATTCGTGGTGATCTGCAAGCCCTGCCCCCGGAGCTGCAACAGTCCTACACCAACACCGTCGCTGAGGATTACCGATTCCTGGCTAACCTGCTAATTGACGAAGGGCGCTTTCTAGAAGCGCTGCAAGTGCTCGAACTGCTCAAAGCCGAAGAGATTCGGGAATATACACGAGGTACTGTCACCAATACCCAAACCGGCGAAATCGCCCTGTCCCCTATCGAGCAGCACGTGGCGGATAGTCTGGATGAGCTGGTGCAGTTGGGCCTCACCATTGACGACTGCGAGAGTGGGGTGCAGACTTGTACCCCCGATGACCTTGCCGACCTGTATCGCCGTCGCCAAACCCTCACCACTGAATACAACCGCCTCACCGCTGAACTCGCCCTCGATGAAGAGATCGTGACGCCCCAACCCGGTGACTTAATTACCGAAGGGGTGGCCGAAGTCCTCGAAGCCCAGCCCAACACGATGTTAATTTATCCCGTAGTGCTGAGCGATCGCCTGGTGCTGCTCTGGGCTACTCACGGTGGGGTTGCCAATGCTATTGAGGTGCCCAACGTCACCGAAGCCGACATCAACCAGGCTGCCTTTGAATTTCGTCGCCTCATGCGTGAATGCGAGCGGGTAGGCTGCACCAGTAACGATGTTCCCGCCATTCAAGCCGTCGCCCAACAACTCCACCGCTGGCTCATTCCCCAAGACCTGGATACTGCCCTCCAGCAGCAGGGCATCGAAAATCTGGTCTTTGCCCTCGACCAGCAGCTCCGCTACATCCCTATGGCGGCGCTGCACAATCGCGAGCAGTACCTGATTAAGCGCTACAAAATTTCGACGGTCACTGCGGCCTGGCTAACTCCCGTTGCGAATCCCTTACCCACTAACCCTGTCGAGGTATCTGTGCTGGCCCTGGGCCTTTCCGAAGAAGTACCCGACACC
>CAZPYG010000360.1:0-3942 GCA_964590465.1 uncultured bacterium
TGGCCTTTGGCATTGTGAGGTTTGTTGGTCTGGGAACCAGTAATCAGGCCATGTATATCTTTGGTGGTACGGCCCTGGTAAGTGGGATGACGTTGAAGCAGTTGGGTACTGTCAGGGGTGCGCGGAAGCGGTTGGGGCAGTGATGCTCCTACTCACAATCGTCGTTGTTTCTGGTGGTATCAGGCATGATGGTTTGGCAGAAGGTGGCACCGTTAAAATCGGTCTCACTCACTACGGCATCGACGAGAACGGCGTTGGTCAAGTCTGCTGCGAGAAATGAACTCCCGCTCAGGTTGGCATTGATGAGATAGGCATCTGTCAGATTGGTTCCAGCTAAATAGGCTTCGCTCAGGTCGGCATGGATAAAGTCTGTGTTCTGCAAAGTTGCGCTAGTTAGATCTGCACTATTGAGCGCGGCATAGCTGAGATTTGCCCCACTCAGATTGGCCTGAATAAGAAACGCCCCTATTAAGTTTGCTGCCAGCAGATTAGCTCCTGTCAGGTTTGTATTGTCCAGTAAGGCACCTTCCAGATTGAGTCCTGCCAGGTTGGCACCAGACAGGTCACAGCTTTGACAATTGCCAGTAGATAGCAGGGTTTCGAGATCTGCTTCATCGAAGGCTTGGGCAGAAGATGCTGTAAGGGATAGCCCGACTCCAACTAAAGCAGCTATTAGTACAGACGGTGTGTTGAGTGAAGGGACTTTCATAATGGGGTTCCTGCCAAGCCTTTTACTTTGGAACCTACCCGACATCCTTAGCTATATCGTCAATTAGAGATGTTTTGTAATGCTGACATCAAGATTCCTGAACTCTGGATGTTGGGTTTAAGGCGGTAGTAAACGCTGACAGTTTATGTAAAGCCATGTATAGAAGCCGGGAAAACTAAGCAGAGCAGTCTTTTTGCCTGATTTTCCGCCAATGATGGCCATTACCCATGCCGCGATCGCAGCCGCTGGCACCAGCTTAGTTCTGGGCACCAGCGACGTATTGCCGTTGGTACTGGCGGTGGTGGGGTCTCAGCTGCCGGATCTGGACTCGACTCAGAGCGTCATTGGCCAGGTGTGCTTTCCCGTGGCCAGCTGGCTTGAGGACCACTATCCCCACCGCAGTGTCACCCATTCGTTGATTGCAACCGGCGTTCTGTCGGTGATCAGTATGGTGGTGGGCTATCTGGTGATGCAGAATGTTTGGATCTATATCGCGCTACCCCTGGGGCACCTGCTGGCCTGCTTTGCTGATACCTTTACCCGGCAGGGGGTGCAGCTGTTCTGGCCTGAGCCGGTGTGGTGTATCTCGGTCAGCAACCCCCGGCGACGGTTGGTGACGGGTGGCCCTGGTGAATATTGGGTTTTGGCGCTGGCTGTGGGCCTGCTGGTGCTGGGCTGTTGGATGGCTGGCAATGGGGGCGTTACGGGCCAGGTCAGCCAGTCTCTAGCCCTGCGTAGTGGTGCAGTAGCCACCTACAACGCCAATGGGGATCGCAATGCCTATGCTGACATTTCCGGCGTGTGGCTGGATGATAGAACCCCGTTAGAGGGGCGCTATCTCATCCTGGGCAATGACGGGGATGAGTTTATCGTCACCGATGGCACCGGCATCTACCACACCGATAAAAACATGGTGGTGGACCGGCTCACGGTGGAAGTTGGAGAAACAGCGTCCCGGCAGATGCAGACCCTTACGTTCAACGATGAGGAACCAGGGCCGCAGCTGCAGCAGTTAGCCATGGATCATCCGGGTAAATCAATTTATCTGTCCGGTACCGTCACTGTGGATTACCCCGAAGAGGTAATTTTGCCGGTTCCGGGGCGAGGAATGAAGACGGCACGGCTGACGGGGGAATCCTTAGTACTGAACTATCACCCGCTGGACATGGCTATGGTGCAACTGGCGGATCAGTGGGTGACCGGCTACCTCACTGTGCAGATCCAATGAAATTCTCTGGCCTTATCCCCTATGCTCTGGCGCTGGTGGCGCTTGGTGGGGTGGCTCTGGCCCAGCAGCAGCCTGTTGATACCGTCGATACAGAGTCTCCCCCAGAACAACTTTCCCAGCCGCCGCAGTCTTCTTCTCCGCGCAGACTCACCATTAATGTGACGGTGGCTGATCCCGAGGATCTGAAGGTGGCTGAGGGAGATGAGATTCAACCGGGGCAGCTGCTGGCGGACCGGGGGCGAGAGCGGCGACGGCTGGAGACTCAGAAGGCCCAGCTGCAGTTGGCCTGGCAGCGGCTGGAGCAATCCACGGTTACCCTTCCGGTGCCACCGGCTCAGACCCCTGCGATCGCAAACCCTACATTTCTCGAAGAACAGGCTGCCATCGACCAGGCCAAGGCTGATGTGGATGCAGCAGAGCGGGCGATTACATCCAAGCAGCAGGAGATTGAATACCTTGCCGCCCTGCCCAATCTGGACCCGCTGATTCTGGAGCATGAACAGGCCCGGATGGAGGCCCTGAAGCGGGAGCATACGGCAGCGGTACGGGCCTATCAACTGGCGGTGGGTCAGCGGTCTACGGCGGAGTATGAGCATTCCATCAGGGTGGCCACCAATGTTGCCAACCAGAACCAGGCGGTGATGTCCTACCAGCAGCAGTGGGCCGAGTATGAGCAGCGCCTGCGGGACCGGGACTATCAGCTAACCCAGACACAGCTTCAACTGGATGAGGTGGATCATGGGATCGCAACTCTGGCCGTTGTTCGTTCGCCCTATGCCGGTCGTATCCGTCGGGTACGGTGGCTGGGTCAGGAACCTGACGGCAGTCTCCGTGTGGAACTTACTTTGCTGGTCAGGGATGGCACAGCCGTTACCGGCAACAGCGCTACCGTGCCTGGACAGCTCGACGGAGTGCCTGGGGGCCTTGACGGAGCTGGCGATCAGCCAGAGTCAGGAGATAGCGGTAATTGAGGACCGATTGGAGCTATCGAATGACCGCATCAACTATGCAGAATCGCGGCAGTGGACGGATTACCTGACCCTGGACCCGGTTGAGCTGGTGCAGAGCATCTTTGGGGGTGGTGCGGTGCAGCGGAACCGACTTGCGATCGCTGACCTGGAGGTACAGGTTGCGGATCTGATTCGTCGCCGGGAAGAGGTAGCGGAGGCCCTGGCGCGAGAGGTGGTTGACCAGGTGCTGGAGTATGAGCAGCTGGGCCGCAGGCTGGAGCTGCTGGATGCCCAGATTGTCACCCAGGAGCAGCGGGAGGCGGTGCTTGAGGTGTCTTATCGCATGGGCGAGGGTAGCACCGTCAATATGCTGGGTATCTGGCAGCAGACCGAAGACTTGCTGGCCAAGCGAGCAGAGTTGACCATTACGCGAGAGCGATTGGTGACGGAGTTAGAGCAGTTAACGGGAGTATCGGACGATGAAACGGGGGTTGATTCCGGCAGCAGTGGTAGTGGGAGCGTTAGCGGTATGGACCCTGCCGCAGTGGAAGAACCTGGGCAATGAGACTGTTTTGCCTCAGGACGATGGGATTATCCTGCGCCAACCTCCCGTTAGTGAGCATTTGCGCCAGGGTGTTCCTCCAGAGGCGGAAACCTGGGATGTGGTGGGGGTTGCTGACGGTGACACCATAACGGTGCGGCGGGGTGGCCAGGAGGAGCGGGTCAGGTTTGCCTGTATCGATGCCCCGGAGAGTGACCAGCCGTTAGGAGCAGAGTCAGAGCAGCGGCTACAGCAGATAATTGACCAGGCCGGGGGGCGGGTGGATCTGCTGGTGACGGATACGGATCGCTTTGGGCGTTTGATTGCTGAGGTGTATGCCGGTAATCGGCTGGTGCAGGATGTGCTGGTGAGTGAGGGGTTGGCCTGGAGCTATCGGCAGTTTTATCAAAATTGCCCCAGTGCTGACCTGATTAACCAGGTGGAGTCTGAGGCTAAGGCGGCTGGGGTGGGGGTGTTTGCCGGTGGCCATATGGAGCCGTGGGAGTGGCGGCAG
>CAZPYG010000361.1:0-3881 GCA_964590465.1 uncultured bacterium
CCGAGACAGACCAGGCCCCCCATGGCCAGGCTTCCCAGCAGCAGCTCTCAAGTCTGATTCCCGGTCAGGTCAGCCTGAATATCGTGGATGAAGACCGCTACGGTCGAGCGGTGGCCGAGATTTACCACCCCAACGGCAGCTTCATTAACCTGCAGATGGTGCAGTCTGGCCATGCGGTGGTGTATGACCAGTACCTCAGCAGCTGCGGCCCCAGCTTCAGAGGCTACCCCAGCGCCAGTGCTATCTCCTGGTCCGACTGTTGTACCCCCCGCTTGTGTCAGCAGCGATTGGGACTGTAGAGACTTCAGCAGTTGGGAAGAGGCTCAGGCGGTTTTAGAATCTGCCCCTGGTGATCCACATCAGTTGGATGGGGATAGCGATGGGGTGGCTTGTGAGAGTTTGAGGTGAAAATCTACTGCTATCGCAATAACTGGCTCCATTTCTTTGAACTTCCTGAATGAAGACATCCAAAGCAGCAGGAACCGTGGTGGCAGGGTTCGGGACGCCTGTCGCTAGGCATGGATCAGCGGGATATAACATTTAATAGGTCCGATATACTCGCCAGGCAATAAAGGCGACAATAGAGCCAAATACCATGATGGCTGCCCAATCTTCTGAACTGGATGGAATCGGTAGATACGCTTCTAACGAAGACAACATTAAAACAGCTCTCATGTAGTAGACGGCTCTCTCTTGCTTTCTACCTCATTATTTTTAGCCTAGTTTGAATAGAGTTCAAGGTATACTCTCGTGCCCTACCTCTTCCTAGGCATCGGAGATAGCTTTGTTTATCCTAGGGATCATTCAGCGTTTATGAAAAGAAGTTGAATTCTTTGTGAGACTTCCGTTAGAATAAGAATTGCGGTAAGTAAGAAAATTTTCGTAATTCAAATCCAAAACTTCTTAAATATAATAGGATTTGAAATATGCGGACCTGAGTCAACTGCAGCTTTGTCCATTGAGGGTTTATGCTGAAGCCAGCAAGGTTGCTTAAGTCAGGTGTGCAAAATCTAAACTCTTGCAACCCTGTATTATAAGGTGATTTCCATCGATGGCAAAAGTTAAAGAAAAAGCACCCGTAGCACTGACCGGCAAAGACCTCCTCAAGAAAGTAAAAGATTTGGGTCATCTGTCCAAGCGTCAAACCGCGAAGGAATGCGGTTACTACTCCATTACCAAGGAAGGCCAGGCTCGCGTTAATCTCTCCGAGTTTTATGATGCTCTTCTGTCGGCCAAAGGCATTCAGCTAGAGCCTGAGAAATCCTCAGATGGTAGAGGTCGAGAAGCGTCCTACACCGTCACGGTTCATAAGAACGGCCAAATCGTCATTGGTTCTGCTTACACCCGAGAAATGGGTTTAGAACCTGGTGAGGAGTTCCAACTGAAGCTAGGCTACAAGCACATCAAGCTTGAGAAAGCTGGAGAAGAGCGCGAATAGTCAGGTTTCGTTAGCACGGGTGCCCTTGAGCAAAACTCAAGGGCTCTTGCTTAGAATGTGATTCGAGTTTCTTCTGTTTCACCAGGAGCCTAAGTCTATGCAGCCAAAGCCTCTAATCGACTGACGGCTCGATCAACAATCGCTAAACTCGCTTGCCAAAATTCAGGTTGGCGGATATCTTTCTGGAGATGCCTTTCCACTAAGTCTTCTGCAGTCATGCTCCCTGTATCCCTTAGAAGAGCCATATATAAGTCATTAAATTGGTTGCCATAGTGCTCTTTCTGAGCGTAAATGCCCAAGCTGAACAGATAGCCGAACAGGTAGGGATAATTGTAAAAGCCAACAAGCTCGGCGATAGAAAAATGGAGCTTGCTCGCCCAAAACATGTCGTCATAGCTTCCCAGGCTATCCTCGTACTAATGCTGCCAGCTATCATGCATGGAGGTTTTAAGCTTATCTACGATTACAAAGCCCTGCCGTCGAGCCTCCACTAGTTTTTGCCGGTATAAAGGTTGCCCCAGCCCTGAAGCCCATGGACGGCTAGCCTAGTAATCAGCTTTTCTTCGGCTACACTGAGCAGCTGGTCTTTGAGCTTTCGCTCGTGTTGAAGCGCAAAACTCAGTTCTTCAAGGACTGGATCAGCCGTTAACTGGTGTATAAAATTCTCGTTCACCCGCAGGAGAAAAATTTCGAGGGCCGTAATGGCTTGGCTGAGTTCAGCCCCGAGCTGCTGAAGGGTAGGCTTCCACTGGCTAGCATTGGTATTCTGAGAATTCACACTCAGGACGGAAGAGATGAACGTGTGAAGATTCCCTAACTGCTTCACAATGGCAGTACGTTTGACATGGGCCGTTCTCACTTGAGCCAGTAAGCTGTGGAATTGGTCTTCTGACAGAGTTTCTGCAAATTCAATGTATTGACCAAAAGGTGTACAGAGCTCGGTCAGTTCGGCAATGTCCATTTTTAGGTCATCAACGGTTGAAGCGATAGCAGGATCGTCGCTACCGGCGTAGAAGCTACTATTGTCCCAGGTTTGTTGGAGCACTGGCATAGGTTATTCAGGACGTCGAAAATCCGGCTAACGTCTGTTGAACTCTAATTGTCCAACATAGCCAAAGTCTCCATATTGTTCATCCCCGCTGAAGAGCTGGACCTCATAAGAACCAGTACTTGGCAGAGCGCAGGTAATCTCAGGTTCTTGTGATGAACCCTCACTGCAGTTTTCAGCTTGTCTGGACCCTTTAGGGGTATAACTGCTCAGTAGCCAGCGGTGGTTAGGGTTCTGAATCTGGATGATGGCATTGCGGCTAGTATCCGTTTGAGAGCGGGTAGGTGATATCAGCTTCATACCCTCCGCAAAGAACTGGGCTCTCATCATCGGCTGGCGCAGGAACTCTCCTCGAGAGATGGGGGCTGGTCGCAACTGCCACGGCTGGTCCTCGGGGAAATGGCTAATGCCCATAACTTCGGGAGGTGGGAAGAGATAATCGGCCTTATAGCTTTTGGTGAAACCGCTGGCACGGTCCACATAGCCGCTGTTCCAGGTAGGGTCGATTAGATACCATTGGCCTTCTATCTTGGCGGCATTCCAGGCATGGCTCTGCCCTTCCAGATCGCTGGTGGAGCTGCGAGAGTCGCCGGTTACATAGACAATCTCTTCACCAATGGCCTGCCCCAGAGCGTCCAGCAGTTTGGCGTAACCGGCACAGACGGCAACTCGGCGTTGAAAGACGGTCTCGGCATCTTGGGGCGGATAGTTCCCGGCAAAATAGTTGGGGGCATCGTAGGCGATGCGGTCGGCCACATAGTCATGGAGTGCTTTGATCCGCAGCATTGGGTCTTTCTCCTGGCTGGCAATGTACTGAGCCACCGATTCAATGCTGGTTTCAGCGCTGGCGGGCATGTTTACAACGGCAGGATGGAGACCCACATCAGTCCAGGGCCAGCCCTTTGCCTGTCCGGCCTGTCGTGGTTTGGTGTCGGTAGTCGGCTGAGGCTTAACTTGGGTGGAATCAGCATACTGATCAAAGGGATTGTCGTAAAAGACCAGGTATAGCCCTTCTAGGCCGTAAAGAGTCCCTGCCGAGCCAGCTCTACTTGAGGTCCGCTCATGCTATCTAAGAACCAATCCCCCCTGGTGGATAAGGCCAGAAAGGATGTCTGGGGCCGCAGGGCCAGCAGGAGCGCAATGAAGACCAGGTTCAGCAGCAGGGTGCGTAAAGTGATGCGATCGCCCCAGGTAAGAATGCCTGCCTTTCGCTTCTTTCGGCCTCTTAAGTCCCACAGTATGGGCAGCAGAGGGAATAGCAGGATGCCGGATGATGCCGCCAGTAGAGTAGGACCATTGATGTAGGCCACCAGGGTTGAGGCCAGCCAGACTCCCAGTATCGGAGTGAGGAACACAGCCAGGTAAAACAGAACCCGAAGGAGATGGAGAGGTAGC
>CAZPYG010000362.1:0-3851 GCA_964590465.1 uncultured bacterium
TTTCGAGAATAGAGTAGAAAAAAATAAGCTTATATGAGGTGGCTTTCTTAGCAAACAATTGCGAAAGCTTGTTGACATCAAGATTTTCTGCATATGGCAAGCTATAGCTATCGGTGTTCATAGCACTATGCAATTAACTGGAATTATTCTTCCCAAGATATCTATTCGCTAGATCTAAAGTCATCGGGAAGTTCATCTAGCGTTACACCCAGGGCATTGCATAGGGCTTTCATCTGGGGCACTGTCAAGCTGGCAACGCTCATTCCCCGTTCCCAGTTACTCACGGTCTTGCCACTCACACCGATAACCCTGGCCAGACCTTCCTGAGAGAGACCGGCTTGCTCTCTCAGGTGCTTAAGCGTGGGATATGAAGACTGGTCGGACTGGGTTGTCGGCATTAGAAAGTATTTTCTAGAAATGGGGTTGACAAGAGCGCTTCTTTTCTAGAAACTGATTTCTAGTTTCGTTCTAGAACAGGCTAAAACCTTGGGAAGACGCCTATCCAGTGTCTCACCCTGCTTCAACCTGATTCAACCTGATTCAAATTATTCCATTATGAGTGTCAGTCCATTCCACGTATGGGCCATTATTCGTTTGCTTCCAGATATGCAGCGAGTGGTTGTCAATCGGTTTCGACGGCGTTCAGACGCCGAGGAATGTCTTCGAGTGTTACGCCGAACGTCCCCCAGTAAAGATTACGATTTGCTTTACTACCCACCAGGCGAGGAATCAAAGTACATGGTGCGCAAAGAATACAACAAGCTGGTTAGAGATCGCATTCCTGAGATCTTAGCAAGTCAGAATGTGCAGTTTGCCATTGAAGACATGTCCCAGGCTGAATACTGTCAGGCATTGCGGCAGAAGCTGATTGAAGAAGCCCAGGAAGCTGCTGAGGCCGTTGAGGCTAACTTGGTCACGGAACTGGCGGATCTTTGGGAAGTGATTGACGCTACGATGAGCGCTTATGGCATTCAGCGTAACCAGGTTTTAGCCTGCCAGATGCAGCGGCGGATCGAACGGGGAACCTTTAGCCGGAAGCTGAGGTTGCTTTGGACAAAGGTTTGATAACCAGGTCTGTACCGATGAAAGAAATGGCAGTTCGCCATCGTCATCATCATCAAAGATGCCTTCTAAGGATTGGATCAAAGGTCGGTTGGGAATGGCTGGATCTTGCTCATAGGCTTTGGCAAGCAACTCTAAGGGGCTTTCCCAACAACGAACAACGATATAAGACGTTTCCTGCGGCTGTCTTCGCTCTGGTTGTGTCCCCATTTTGTGGGGCTTTGCTGAACGTTGCTCGATTACTTCCAATTCTGCAAGTCGGTCCAGTTGTTCGCGTAACTGGGGTTCTTGGATGCCTAAAACCTCAGAAAGTCCCATTTGAGAATCAATCAGATCATTGACCAGTAACAAGTGTTGCCCACCAAAATCTCGCTGCCAGATATTAGCCAATAGGTAACTTACTGTGTAAGAGTTTTGCAGATTTGGATTTCCTGCTGTATAAGAATTTCCGCTGTGGGTAAGAAACTGGCAATTTTTAATTCCATCTTTTTGGATATAAGTTTTCAACCATACCTTAACATCTGCTTCCAGGCCATTATCCTCTAATAACTGCAACGCCGATTGAACTAATTCTTCCTGAGTAAAAAATGATTTAGAACTCAAGAAATCGTAGATAACGAACGTTGGAAATCCCCAATTAGAAGGTTTTTCTGGCTTCGGTTGTAATCCATTGCCGTTTAAACTGCTAAAAAAATGAATTACCCACGCTGTAACTGTAGCTTCGAAGTAAGGATCTTTTTCTAGAGCTAATTGACCAATATCTGTAAGTCCCTGGAGATTAAGCAAATTACTTAGAATTGCCCACTGCCTGGCACTACTTACCCGCTGCCGACTCAACCCTGTTTGATTCGCCACTGTGCCAACCGTAGCCTCTGGCAGTTCTGCCCAAATCGCCAAACACTGTCGCAAATCCGCCTTATTGAGCGGCATCCCAGGAAACGCTGTTGTTTTTGCCAAACTTACTTATCCTCAGGGGCAACGCCTAATGCTTTCAATTGTTCAGCCAAACGGGCCGCTCGGGCTTCTGCTTGTTGGGCCTGGTTCTGGGCTTGCTGAGCTTGTAGCTGAGCTGTTTCTGCGGCCTCTTCTGGGGTTGGCACCAATTCTCCAGAAGGCTGAAAATACCGCAGCGTGTTGTCCTGAACGCCTAAATAGAGACCCAGCACCTCACTCCAGAGCAGTCCTTCGGTGTTAGGGGAGATTTCAACATAGTGCTGCCCTGCCAGTCGATAGCCCGCAAACTCAAGGGTTTCTGGAGAGAACCAGAAATATTCTGGCGTGCGGAAGCGGTCTTGATACAGAGTCTTTTTCAGGGTGCGGTCAACCTGGGCCGTTGCAGGCGAAAGCAGCTCAATAATCAGATCGGGGTATTGTCCCCCTTCTTCCCAAACCACCCAGGACCGGCGGGGCTTTTTCTCGGTTTGGTTGATTAAAAAGAGATCCGGGCCTCTGAAGTCGCGATTCTTAAGCTGCTCCCGGCTAAAGTAGATGGTCAGGTTTGCGCCGATGAAATAATCTTTACGGTCTCGCCAGAGCCACTCCAGGCAAGCTACCAATAGGGCCAGCTGAGCATAGTGCAGCGAACTTTCCATTTCTGGCTCATTACTATCAAGTTGGGTGGCATCTGGCATTAAGTCCGCCAGTTGTTGAGCAGTGAGTGACATGGTCTGTCTATCCTTTTGCCAGGTTCCTTTATTGTAGGTTTGAGTTCGCCTATAGCTTCTACTGCCCGGCCCGAAAAACGGTTGTAGCCGTCAAGGCCAGTTCAGGAAACAGGGCAGACTGAATCAGTTCATCGCCACGAAACTGGCTAACCGGGTATTCGTTAGTAGAACTACACATGACAGGCCAGGCAGGGCAAGGTGTCATCCTCTTCATCTAACACATCCGTCAGCACATCCGCCAGAGCCCGATTAGGAGCCTGTTGCTGCTGCCGCGCCATGGCCCGCTCATGGTCAGCAATAATTTGATCCTTGCGTTCCAGCAACTCCAGCAGGGTTTCGCCCTCCGTCCAGGTGTAGGTGCGGCCATCGGCGTGGTCTTGCTCATACTTGACGGCTTCCGCAAACAGGTCCGGGTGCTCCTCTGCCAGTTTGACCCACTCATACTTACGCTGAAAGAAACAGAAAAAGCACCCCGACCGGCTACGCCAGCGGTAATAATCGGGCAGACCAATGCCGCTTTCTTCCAGGAGCCGGTAAATGTCGGCCTTAATCAACCCTCGCTCTTTAAACGGAAACACCGGGGTAATGTTGGGTTTTTTGGAAATGTAACCGTCGCGATGCTCATCGGCCCGAATACCAATGTAGCTGACGGCATCGTCATCGCCAATGTACTTTTCCAGGGGCAGAATCTTCATCTGCTTCGTACACCAGCGCATGCGGGGAGAGGGCAGCGTACCGCCATAAATATCCAGCCAGTGGTCAAACCCGCGCTCTGCCTCCAGGCGCACCACCTTAATGCCCAGTCTGGCCTCAATTTTGTCTAGATACTCGTAAGTCTCTGGCAGCTCCTTATGGGTGTCGCAGAAAAAATACTCCATATCAGGAATTTCTTGATGCAGCAGCACCGCCAGAGCTGCACTGTCTTTGCCGCCGGAAAGTCCCAAGATGTGCCGCTTTGGTTTTGCCATAGTCGCTACAGATGGTGTGTTGCTGTCTATCTTAATACAGGTGTGCTAGCCTGCATCGGTGATCGAAGGTTAGACCTTCGCATTCCTTCAAACGATCCTACCCTCCTCAACGACCCAAGTCTTTAGGTTGTCAGCCGAAGCGTGTTTGGCCCTTGCC
>CAZPYG010000363.1:0-3814 GCA_964590465.1 uncultured bacterium
ACGAAAGCGGCGACGAATCCACAGAGCAAAATCTGCTGATATAGCCGCTTGAGCGAGGGATGAATTAAGGACTTAAACAACATGAGATCAAGTAAATGGACAAAGTTGAATGTCACTGATATAAGCTGCAATCGAGCCCCGCAAATCGCCAAAAGCCTTGATCTGCCGTAGGGTGGGCACTGCCCACCATCGCTAATTCGTGCCATGTGACTCAGGTTTAACAGATCAGACGTTTACCCCATCAGCTCGGTTCTTGATCGGGCAGTTGCCGCAGTAGTGGCTGTCGGGCAAGCGAAACAGCAGACAGCAGGTGCGCCGCAGGGACACGGGGGCTGAGCCATCAGAATTTTCTGTGATTTTATAGACCACGGTTCGATACAGGGGGTTGCGTCCCCTGCCGGCTAGATTTTCAGGACGGTCAAAGATCAGGGCGCGGTCGGCCTGGGCTGCGATCGCCGCTCCTGGATAATTTGCCAACTCGTTGTACAGGAAGTTACATACATTTCCGGTGTTGCCCCACATGACCGACCTGAGTAGCCGGGTGAACTGGTTCATTTGGGCGATCGCAACGCTGAGATGCTCAAACAGCGCCCCAAAGACATGCCGATACAGTGCAGCGGGTTCTCCCACAGTCCGCAGGCTGGGGACTCTCGCCTGCGACCATCGGGGGAGATACAGGACGCTCTCCTCAAGGGAATGCAGCACAACGGCCTGGGGAACCTTGTCTTGGAGTACCAGGCTGACATGCTCCAGAGAGGCTGCCAACCCGACCCCTAACGCCGTCATGGCGGGCAATACCGCTGGTAGCAGAGCATTGTTGTAGTATTTGTGCCAGAGGGATGCGGCGATCGCCAGGTCTGGTATACCCTGTGTCGCCGCAAACCCCTCCAGGTCGAGGTGAAATCGGTGAGAGTCCCAGTAGTCTCTGGCCAAAATCACCTCATCGGCGGCGGCGGGTGGGGCAAACCAGAGGCGATGGCGAAAGAACTCATCCAGATGGGAGGACACCTGAATAAGTTCAGCCTGTAGGTAGTCAGTCTCTGTCAAGACCTAAAACTCCCAGCCGACAGTAGCCAGCACTTCAAAGGGGGCACCGGGAAAGATGCGGTTGCGACCACTGGCCGATTCAAAATAGCGAACATCAAACAGGTTTTTGAAATTGAGCTGGGCGCGAAACTGATCTCGCTCATAGTAAACGGCGGCATCGGTGCGGAAGTAATCGGGAATAGTAAAGCTGTTATCCAGATCGCCGGGGCGTTCCCCCACATAAAATAGCCCCAAACCAAACCCTAACCCCGCTAAATTTCCTTCCTGGAGGGTGTAAGTGGTCCACAAACTGGCAGCATGTTCTGGCACGTTATCAATCGCATTCCCTACCGGAAAGGTATTGTCCTCGGTGATGCTGGCATCCGTATAGGCATAGCCTCCGATGATGTTCCAACCCGGCAGGATTTCCCCCGCCACATTGAACTCGACTCCCTGGCTTTGCTGTTCCCCCGTCTGAATTGAGAACCCAGGATTATCCACATCATCCGTGACGACATTGGTACGGGTGAGATGATACAGCGCCAGCGTGGTAGAGAGCGCTCCATCTAGCCAGTCAGCTTTGACGCCAAGCTCATACTGGGTGCCCCGTTGCGGCTCAAAAGGGGTGTCATCTACGCTAAAGGCAAACAAGGTCTGCTCAAAAGATTGGCTAAAACTGCCATAGAGGGAAATATTTTCGATGGGTTTATACACTAAACCCACCCGTGGGCTAAAGGCAGTATCGTTCTGACTAAATTCGAACCCCTCTTCTTCGTAGTTGTAATCAACAAAGTCAAATCGACCGCCCACCAGCAAGATGAACTGATCGGAAAAGGTTAGCTGATCCTGCACATAAACGCCGATATTGCTGGCTGTCTCACGCCAGGGGCTGTTTTCGCCAATGATGGGGCCTAAAGGCTGATTATAAACTGGGTCAAAAATATCAATCGGGCCGATTTCCCGTCGCGTATAAACTGGGCTTCTGCCGATGCCATACTGATATTCGGTGCCAATGACCAATTCATGGTCAATACCCCAGGTTTCGAAGTTGCCGATCGCTGACAGCGTTGCCACATAGTCATTTCGAGAAAAATTTGGGGCATCAAAGTCGCTGCGGACAAACGCTCTTCGGTTTAGGGTGCGTAAATCAGCTTCCAAGCCCAAGGGGCCAACAGAATCTTGAAAGTTTTCTTCCCAGGTGAAGCCAAAGGTATTGCGGATGCGCCAGTCTTCGCTGAAGCGGTGTTCCAGGTCATAGCCCAGGCGCAGGGTCCGGCGATCGTTGCGGTCAAAGCTGGGCTCCCCCAGGTAAGTGCTGATGGGGATGTCGCCGTTGGGGTTCGGCAAAATCGTACCTTCGATGGGTAAGCCCCGCTCGTTAGGATACTGGGCGTCTAAATACTGGGCTTCAAAGGTGATATCGGTGCTGTCGCTAATGTTCCAGGTGATGACCGGAGCTACCAGACGGCGCTCAATTTCAATTTCATCAATGAAGGTGTCAGTCCGAAACACGGAAGCATTGAGTCGGTAGCTGACGGAGCCATCCTCCGCTAGGGGGCCGGACAGATCCACGGCTCCCTGGTAGGTGTTAAAGCTGCCGACGGTCGCCTCCACATCGTAAAACTCAAACGGTAGGGGTTTTTTGGTGACGATATTGACAGCCCCACCCGGCGCAATCTGGCCATACAGGATAGAGGCTGGACCCCGCAGGACTTCGACTCGCTCTACATTGGCCAGGTCAAGCCCGCTTCTGCCTAAATCGTTATCTGCAACACCGTTACGCAGCAAGGTGTTGCCAGTGGCAAAGCCACGAAGGGTAAAGCCATTAAAGATATCCCTGGGAGAGGTGCCTGTGGTAATGCCGGGGGCATTACGCAGCACATCAAGCAGGTCAGTGGCTCGCTGGTCTTCAATTACCGCCTCCGGAATCACCTGTACAGAGGCTGGAATATCCAGCAGCGGCGTATCGGTGCCGGTGCCAACAGATGCGCTGGAGGGGTTGTAGCCTTCGTCTTGCGCTCCTGTCACGCCAATGCGAATGGTGTCATCCTCACCAGCCGCCAGGGCGACCCCTGGCACCACGCTGAGTACCAGGTTACCTGCTGCGGTATCGACCTGCACTTCGGGCGGCGCGTCCGTTCCCGTAATCGAAACCTGCACCCCCCGGTCGGGCAATTCCGTCACGCTCACCAGGGCAATCCCATCGGCAGGGGCAAACTGCTCCGCTGTGCCCTCATTTGCCAGGTCCAAAACCGCATTGGGGATTTCGGTGATCAGCGCGTTCCCCTCTACCCGCGAGGCTCCCGGCGAGAGGGGACGGTCAGCCACCAACTCAATGGTTAACCCATCGGCAGTGTCGCGAATTCGCACATTGGTAATCACCGTTGCGTCATCCGCCGCCCCCTGGGCCAGCCACTCCTCCACCGTAAGGGCTACCGACTCCAGATCTTCAGTGGCTAGAGCCTGGTCAGACTGAGCTTCTAATTCCGCAGAAGATGCCTCTAAATCTTCTAGTTCTCCCTGTAACAGTGGTTCCGCCCAGGCCGGTAAAGCCCCTGTCACAGTCAGCAAACCTGCCAGGCACAACCAAACACGCAACGATTTACTGGTCATCATTCCCCACACCAAAGTGAATTACCAGGCCAGAATGCAGCCTGCAAACGAGAAAATTTCTCAATTAGATATTTCTCAGCCTATGGGGTGTGGCAAAAGTTTTTCTCTTCGAGCGGGACTTTTTTCTCTTCGAGCGGGACTTTTTACGCTCCCCGACAGCTTCCCAACTGATACG
>CAZPYG010000364.1:0-3797 GCA_964590465.1 uncultured bacterium
CTGGAAGCCCAGGGGCTGTCGGTCTATGCCCCACGGGCTGGACGCTTCCTGGAAGTAGAAGAAGCCATCGCCGTCTTTGGCCTGTTTCTCGAAATCTTTGGCCGACCGGAACAGGGGGAGTACCAGGGCGACTATGCCGAATTCCAGGCCTGGATGGATGATTGTTTGCGGGATGCCCAGCAGCACCTGGGGGCAGATGCCAACCTGGCCACCTATGTCGGCGACTGCCAGGACGAAATCGAAACCGTGTTGAGCGATTACCAGGTGCTCTGCCGAACCGCCACCAAGCAAAACTGGCCCCTGGATGGCCCCTACCATCCCGCCACCATGGAACAGCCCCTGGCTACTTCCTTTGGGCTTTCCGAAAAAGCCCGCAAGAGCATCACTAATACCTCTATGAACCGCCTGGCCCGGCAGCGCATTGCCGAGGGCAAACCCTTTACCCTGCAGTACATCATCAACCGGGCCACCTCCCTGGACTGGAGCATCCTCGACCTGTTCTACCGCCTCTGTGCCTTTAAGCCCTTCAAGCCCTGGTTTGACCTGGCCGAGCAGGGGGCAGACGAAGGCCCTATCTGCAATCTGGGGTTGGTCACCCAATACCTGTCCCGCTTCATTGACGGTCATTCCCCAGTCCTCACCGCTGGCTTTTTGAAGGACAACACCTTCGTCAATACCTTCTTCATGCGGTTTGTTTATAGCCTCTTTCGGCTCAACGAAACGGAGTTTGAAAATGCCGAAGATCCCTTTCCCAAGGGCCGGATTCCATTTCTGACCATTCACCAATCGAAAGGGCTGGAATTTCCCGTGGTGGTGCTGGGCAACCCCCGCAAAGAGGCCAAAATTCAGCCCATCGAGAAAATCGTTCGCCCCCTGATTGACCGCGAGAGCGAGCCCCTGGACCGGATGGCGGAATTTGATGTCATGCGGATGTTCTATGTGGCCCTATCCAGGGCCGAGAACTTGCTGGTGCTGGCCCACTTCAAGAGCCAGGGTAACTTTGTCAGCGAACCCTTCCGCACCCTGCTGAGCGGCAACGAGATGCCCAGACTTCCCCAATTTGACCTGGCCACCCTGCCAGCGGCTCAGCCCAAAGAAGAGGACATGGCTCGGGCATACTCCTACACCAGCGACTATCTGCTGTACCAGAAATGCCCCCGCCAGTACATGCTGTTTCGCAAATACGGCTTTGTGGCTTCCCGCACCCAAACCCAGATGTTTGGCAGCGTCGTCCACCAGACCCTCGAAGACCTGCATAACCTGCTGATGCACCGGAGAACCCAGCCATGACCGACCACGACATCGAAGCCGCCATCCTGGAGATATTCGAGCAGAACTACGAAATCCTCCAGGCAGAGGGGGGCCACTCCCTGACCCAGGATACGAAGCGAGCAGCCCTGCAGCAGGTGATGCTCTACTGGCGCAAAATGCGCCACGTGGCCGAACGGGTAACGGAAACAGAGGTGAAGCTGACCCTGCCAGAGCAGCGCACCCCCAGGGGCCGCAAGTATTCCATCCATGGGGTGGTGGATATTGTGCAGGAAGACGACCGCACGGTGATGTACGACATCAAAACCCACGATGCAGAATATGTGGAAGCCAACCTCAGTGACTACGAAAAGCAGCTCAATATTTACGCCCACATCTGGCAGACCCTGCGGGGACAGCCCCTGGACCAGACCGCCATCATTGCCACGGCCTACCCCCAGGCGGTGAAGCAGGCCCTGAATCAGGAGGATGAAGTGGCCCTGGAAGCGGCCCTGGAAACTTGGGAACCGCTGGTGGATATTCCCTTTGACCAGCAGCATGTGGATGAGGTGATTGCCGACTTTGGGGAAGTGGTGGATGCCATTGAAGATCGGCAGTTTACCCCACCCCCCGTTTCCCGGTTGGGGCAGCGTTACCGAGCCAGGGGGCGAGAGAAGCGGTTTGCCACCCAAATCTGCGGCAACTGCGATGGCCGATTTTCCTGCTCTTCTTACCGGGCCTATACCCAGGGGAACCGGGGCAGCGATACCAGCTTTAACCGCTATTTCAGGGAGTTTGAGTCTACCGACCAGGAGCAATGGCTGAGCGCCAACCTGGAAACCAATTTGGATGCTTAGCGAGAGTTACAGGATTAAGTCATGAAAACGATTGCGGTTTATCACAACAAAGGTGGGGTCGGCAAAACCACCCTCACGGTTAATCTGGCAGCGTCGTTTAGTAAAAAGGGATTTCGAGTTCTGTTAATAGATCTGGATAGCCAGGCGAATTCTACCTACGCAGCGGGGCTAATCCGGTTTCAGGATGAGATGGAGGACGATATTAAGGGCAATTACGTCTACCACGTTATTCGGGAACGCAATGTCTACTTTGTTCCGGACGTGGTGAGGCCCTCCAAATTCACTGATCCGTCCTTTGATGTCATCCCCAGCCACATAGACCTGATGCAGCATGAGAAGGAACTGATTGAGATTGCGCCTGCCAGGACACGTCTGTTCAGCAAGCTGCAGAAGGTACAAGATGACTACGATCTGGTCGTCATTGATACCCCTCCGTCCCTGAATATTTATGCCCAGATTGCGCTGATTGCGGCGGATTATCTACTCATTCCGTCAGATCTGAAACCCTTTGCCAATGAAGGTTTGAGAAATGTGCAGCAGTTTATTGCCGAAACCAATGAGTTCCGGGAGCAGATGGGGCAGGATGCGCTGCAAATGTTAGGGATTGTTCCGTCTAAGATTGCCACGGCCCATCGATTTGTCGAGTTTGTGCTGCCGAAAATGGAGCAAACCGTGAGAGAGCGGTATGGTTTTCCGGTGCTTAAAAGCCGCATTTTCGACCGTAGGGATGTCTCGGCGGCCATTGAGCGAACCATCGAAGTGGGTGAATTAGATATTCCCGATCCTCAATCTATCTTTGACTACAAGCCAAGTTCTCCAGCCGCTGAGGAGTTTGAGGCTTTAACCCAGGAAGTGATGCAGCTAGCGGGAATTTAGGAGGACCGGATGGAGCTACAAACGTCTCAAGTTGACCTCGACAGTATTGAGGTGAAAGGGGATTTTCCTACCCCCGATCCTGAACAGGTCACCTATCTTGCCCATGCCATCACTACGGTCGGAGGTCTAATCCAGGTGCCAGTTGTGCGACAACTTGACCTGGAAACCTATGAACTGGTGCATGGTTATTTTGAGTACCAGGCTTATCTAAAGGCAAGAGAAATCAACCCTGAGTTGCCGGATAGGATGCGGGTGTTTGTTATCACCAAGAAGAACGAAGATGCGATCCAGCAGCAGCTAGAGGTGTTTGAAACACTATCGGGTGGGGTAGATAAGCCAACTAACGGAAGCGGTGCCGTTCCTCCAGATCTGGCGATTAAGCTCAACAACCTCGTCTCAGCCGTAGAACTGCTTCAGAAGGATGTGAAAACGACTGCCGCTGAGAACCAGGAGGCCATCCTGGGAGCGATTGATGAACGAATACCAAAGCCCATAGCTCCATTAGATGCTTTCAACCGGATAGATGAACTCCAGATAGCTCAAGAAATCCTCAAAAAGCTGACTGCAGTTCTGAGGGAAAGCAAAGCCCGGGAGATTGTGGCGAATCTCCAGACGTATCACAAGCAGCAGCCCGATCATCCGCTGAGCAGCTTTGGTGAGGTGATTGAGGCGGTGGGGAAAGACAGTCGAGGAAGGCGATACCTGACTGAAAACACCATGCTCAAAGTAATCGATCAATGGAACCGTTGAATACTCATGGGTGGGGCTGGTGCTATGCAGTAACTTATCCTTTTCCACAGGGTATCTGGGCTTTAT
>CAZPYG010000365.1:0-3776 GCA_964590465.1 uncultured bacterium
CAGAAATTTAGCCTATTCAGATCCCTCAAGCAAGTCAAAATCGCTACAGAGTGGGCCTCCGTCGCGAACCTTTACATTGTTGCGCGCATGGCATTGTGTCAGCAGACATGCGGGATAAGCACCTGCCCAAATTACTGGGGCAACAGAAACAGATGGTCGATAATCGCCAGGTTGAGCAGTGGTGAGGTGTTACTGACAACGGGCATAGTTGAGGTCTTCTGCGAGTTCGGTTTCGGAGTAGTGCCGGGGGATGTTGCGTTGGTCAAAGACCGGCCTTCGGCCAACGCCTAAAAGCTGGCTGAATTGCCAGTGATCCAGGTTGGCCAGCTCGCGGGCTTTACCGAAGGACAGGAGTGCTTGGGCATAGAGGGCAAGGGCCAGTTCTTTGAGTAGCTCAGCTTCGATGCGGCCTTCAGGGAGTCGAATGGATTGAATGATGGATTCGGGAATGGAGAGTTGCATAGGTTTGGGTTTGGCGGGAAGTGCTGTGTTTCAAGCATAGCCAAGGTTGGAATGAACTGTTATGAGTTGGGCTATGTCATGTCCAGCATGGGTAGAACAGGAGCAGAGCTGTGCTAGAAAGCTGCGCCTGCAAACCCCATCACATGTCTCATCATTAAGCTTTTGTTGGAAAACCTGGAGGCTTCACGAATCTGTAGCTAAGGTTTGAGGAAAGGAAAACATAGCCTCGTAGGTGGGCATCGCCCACGATGACCGTATGCCTCAGCTCACCAAAACCAGCAAGCCTCTTTTTGCCGAGCATTTTCTAACCAAGCGCATTCAGGACATGCCCGAATGGCATGGAAACTATCAAGACAGCTTCGAGCAAATCAAACAACTCTACGAAACCAAGAAGTCTATCCTTGCTACCCTAAACGAGTCACAGACCGAAGAAGAGATCCTGCAGCCAGTATTAGGAATATTGGGTTTTTCCTATATATCCCAGGTCACAACTCATGGCAAAGGACGAGCCGAGCGACCAGACTATGCCTTGTTTGCAGCTAATGAAGACAAAATGGCGGCTTTTCCTCTACAAGATAACGAGGATGCCTTCTATCACCGTGTAGTAGCTATAGCAGAGGCGAAATACTGGGGACGACCACTGAGCCAAGTTACTAAAGGAGATAAACGGGACAGCTTCAAGAACGAAAACCCCTCTTTCCAAATCGTTAACTACCTCACGGGGACAGGGGTTAAATGGGGTATTTTGACCAACGGTAAAGAATGGCGGCTCTACTACAGTCAGGCATCTTCCATAGCCAAAGAATCTTACGATGTTAACTTAGAAGCCATTCTTGAATCTGGAGACTTAGAAGAATTCAAATACTTTTGGCTATTCTTTCGAAAAGATGCCTTTGTTCCAGACCCTCAAGGCAACAGCTTTCTGGATCGAGTGCGGGAAGGTAGCCTTAACTATGCCACTATCGTAGAAAAACAATTAAAAAAACTCGTTTTTGAACAAGTATTTCCAGACTTGGCTGGAGGCTTCTGTTCTTCTGCTATCAAGCGTAATCAATCCGCAAAGCCAGAACAGCTTTACAGCGCTACCCTTTCTTTTTTATACAAGATTCTATTTTTACTTTATGCAGAAGCTAAGGCCCTTTTGCCGATTGGTAAGCAAGCTTATCGAGAATATAGTCTGATTCAAATTTGCCAGGAAGTTGCAGAACAAATTGATCAACAAAGAACCCTGAGCCAAACTGCCACTCGTTTGTATGATCGTTTGCTGGGTCTGTTCAAAATTATTGATGAAGGAGATCCGGCTTTAGAAGTACCTCGCTATAACGGTGGCTTATTTCATTTTCGTTTTAATGATGATGTCGAAAAACAAAACCATGCTGATAACTGGTTTTTGCAGCAGGTTCGCTTACCTGATTCTGTCCTGGCTCCTGCTTTAGACAAATTGGCTCGCATTGACAAAGACCCTGTTGATTACAGCTTTTTGGGAGTGCGGCAACTCGGCTCTATTTACGAGGGCTTGCTGGAGTATAAAGTTGTTATTGACGATGCCGATGTAGGTACTGCGCATCTGGAAAACGATAAAGGCGAGCGCAAAGCTACTGGCTCTTACTACACCCCCGACTACATCGTTAAGTATATTGTCAGCCATACTCTACAACCAATTTTGATGGATCGCATTCTCCAGTTCCAAAAGTTGATGGAGCAACTTGAAGGCATTCGTCAGCGTATGGAAGATAAACGGTTAGGCGATGCCAGTCTTCGAGGACTGCAACGGGATATTGATCGCCTCCAGCCTCAGATTATTTCGTCTCTGCTGGATATACGAGTCTGCGACCCGGCGATGGGCAGCGGTCACTTTTTGGTGGAAGCGGTAGACTTCTTGACTGACCGTATCGCTCCTGTACTCACCCAGTTTGAGAACAACCCCATCGTGGAAATGCTGGAGCAGATTCGCAATGAGATTGTCAGAAATCTGGCTAGCCAGGGCATAACTATTGATCCTGACAGCCTTAAAGATGAAGATCTGCTGCACCGCATCGTAATGAAACGCTGCATCTACGGTGTGGACTTAAATAAAATGGCAGTGGAGTTGGCTAAAGTCAGTCTCTGGCTGCATTCGTTTACGATTGGCGCACCTTTGAGCTTTTTAGACCACCATCTGCGTTGGGGAAATTCATTAATAGGAGCAATGGCTTGTGAGGCAGCTGAAACACTAGGCAAAGATGTTTCTGATTCGGTAATACAGTTCAATATGTTTGAAGGACCTTTCAAGGGTCTTTTGATGGCGGCTGAGCTAATGCGAGGGATTAGCAGTATTAGCGATACAACTTTTGCAGAAGTTGAACAGAGTGAAACTCTATTCCAGAAATTTTCTAACGCAGCTCAACCTTACAAACGACTTTTGGATGTTTATCTATCGCCTCATTTCGGATTTAAAGCAGCAACTAATACATTGAAGATCCATGGCGCAGAACTACTAAAAATAATAAAAAGAGAAAACGGCGTCAAGCTAACCGAGCATGATTCCTCTGTGCTTATAGAAGCAGAGAAATTATTTCGTGAATATCGATTTTTCCATTGGGATTTAGAGTTTCCTGAGGTATTTATTGATTTATCTAGCGCCTCCTGGAAAGATGATCCTGGATTTGACGCAATTATTGGAAACCCCCCGTATGTCTCAAACTGGGAACTCACTAGTTACAATTCTTCTCTGCCAAGAGTTTTTGAGGGGTTATATCCAGAAGTTGCAAAGGGCCATTGGGACTTATTTGTAATTTTCTCGTATCGAGCATTGTGTTTGACCAAAACAAGAAAAGGCTATCATTCATTCATTGTACCTAGCTCTTTTTCGGTTGAGAAGTATGGAGATTCATTGAGGAAATTCATTTTAGATGAATGCAGCTTGCTCGAATTGGTCGATTTTGGAACACATCTTGTCTTTGAAGATGTTTCTCGGCAATATATTATTTATTTGATATCTCCTAGAAGTTCTGTATTTAATAAAACTCAAGTGGTGAAATTTATCGATGGCGAATTTTGTCCATCTATAGATATTTCGCAATCCCTTTTTTATGAATTCTTGAACCATTCATTTAGAGTCAACGTAGGCACAGAAGAACTCGCGATTGGAGAAAAAATCAATCAACAGAGTATTAGTTTGGCGACTCTATGTCATATTAATATGGGAATCGTAGCACATAGCAAATCTGGTAGTCCTATTAAGTTTAAGAAAAAGGATGTCATCAAAACAGAGGAAAAAAAAGGATATAAAAAATTTGTTTCAAGCTCTGATATTTTCCCGTTCGAGGTAAGGT
>CAZPYG010000366.1:0-1611 GCA_964590465.1 uncultured bacterium
TCAGACCTGGAGGGTGCAGAAACCCCAGGGGATGAATCCGCCAATGGTAACGGGCGAGTCTCTAATGTTTACCCTTTACCCACCAAGTCTCTCCCCCTCGCCAGTGAAACCGGCTCAGGTGCCTACGACTCAACCGAGGAGGTGCCGGGATGAATCGCTACGATCAGTGTTAATCCTTGAGGAAACGCCCCATGAATACCCAACTGGTTGACTCCCTCGTTCAGGCCATTCTCGCCTTGCCCATTGAAGAAAGGCGACTGTTTGAACAACGCCTGAAAGACATAGAAAGTCCCGAAATGGCAAGCGCCTCTGCCAAAGCCAAGGCGGTTGATTGGAAAAACCATCCCTGCATAGGCATGTGGAAAGATCGTGAAGATATGAAAGACAGTGTTCAGTGGGTTCGAGACCTCAGACAGCGTCAGTGGAGGTCTTGAATTATGCGTGAATACCTTCTAGTCGATACTGATGTTCTGATCGATTTCAATCGTCAGGTAGAGCTGGCAATTAATCGTTTAGATGAAGAGTCTAAGTCTTCCACACTAGCCATTAGCACTATCACACAAATGGAGCTATTAGTCGGCTGCTATAACTCTTCAGACCTACGCTTAACAAATCGACTTTTATCTGACCTGGAAATTGTCAAGCTTAACGATTCCATATCCGATATTGCTGTCAATCTTCTGCGAACCTATAACCTGAGTCATGGTTTATTGATTCCGGATGCTCTAGTTGCTGCAACCGCCATTGACCTGAGAGTTCCGCTACTCAGTAAAAATCAGCGCGACTTCCGCTTTATTGAAACGCTTAATCTGCTCCCGTATCCCTAACTTGCTTGTGAGGTGAACTGCCATGCCCTCTCCCTTTCCCGGAATGGATCCCTACCTCGAAGGTTACCTCTGGCCCGACGTGCATAGCGCCCTGGCCAACAAAATTCGCCAGCAGATCACCCCCCTGCTGCGTCCCAAATACACCGCACGGCTAGAGGTTTACCTGGCGGAAGATCCCTTTCCAGAAGGCGAAATTGGCATTCTTTACCCTGCCCAAACTATCGCTCATGACTCCCCCTCTCCCAATCTTGGGAGAGGGGGCCGGGGGGTGAGGGCTGCTGTGCTGGAAGCCCCAGTCTGTCGGCTTACCAGCGTCGAGATCCGCGATACGGCCAAAAATCGGTTGATCACCAGTATTGAGATTCTATCTCCCGTCAACAAGCGAGAACCCGGCTTAACCGCTTACCGCCAAAAGCGCCAGCGGCTCTATCAAGCCAACGTTCATCTGCTAGAACTGGACTTGCTACGACGAGGCACCCGCCCCTTTGCCCAGCCTCGCCTGCCCAATGCGCCCTACTGCATTGCCCTCACCCGTGCCCAGGCCAAACAAATCGAATTCTGGCCGATTGAATTGCCGACTCCCTTACCGGTTGTACCCGTACCCCTGCAAGATTCTGATTCAGATGTTCCCCTGGATTTACAGGCCGTACTTAACGCTATTTATGACGAAGCCGCCTATGACCTCTCCCTCGACTATGGGCAACCTCCACCCCCGCCTACTCTCTCAGATACCGACGCCGAGTGGCTTCAGGCCCAACTCTCGACCCAGCCAGACAACTAACCG
>CAZPYG010000366.1:1711-3769 GCA_964590465.1 uncultured bacterium
CCCCAGCTACACTAGATGCCCTTAAACAGCTCCTCACCACAGGCGAGGTGAGCCGAACCAGGTTGGCTGACCTGCCGAATGGCGAAGCCCTCGGGCTTTGGGCTGTTTCTGCCGATAAACAGCGAGCCGTTGCTACCCCTGCAGTGGTCACATTGCTGCGTACCCTACCGACGCAACCGGAAATTATGGCCGCTATCCTCAGCTGCCACCCCGAAATTCGGACCGCCTGGCAACAGGTCGCCTGCGCTCGCCTCCAGGAGTTAGGCCACCAACGAGATGCCGCTGGGCTTTGTGAAGCCATCGGTACCCTCGGGGGCGCAGCCGAATCGCTGCTGAGCCGACTTGCAGAGGCAAAGTTAGCCGCTACTTCCTTCACAGAGCTAGAGCGGATTGTGTTCGAGGTTCCTGCCGAACAGGCCATCGCCACACCCAAGATTTATCGAGTCTTAGGAGCAACAGCCCCTCTAGTGGAGGGCAAGCAGGGAAAACCGGGTAAGCCTCTCCCCAATGTTGATGGGATAGACCCTTCCGGGAACTGGGTGAAGGGTCGGCTGATGCAGCTGCCCAGTCCCCAGGCGGAAGATACCCAGGCACAAACTCAACCAAGAGCGACCTCTATCCTATCTGGCAGCTGGGCAGACTATTCCCCACCGGAAACGGAACAGCGTGCCGAGCTGGCAGCGATGTACTGGGTCCTGGCCAGGCCCTGGTGCTTTCTGTTAGCACAGGTGGTGTTTACTCAAGAAGCCTGGGCTGCCGAACGCATTTCTGGGGAGCTAAGCTTAGAGTTGGATCCGAACAATGACGAACTGGCGTTTACGCCCCCCCGTTTAGACGTAGTCGTGACCACTGCCGACGGTGCCGAAACCCTCTGCGGATCGTTAGGAGAGTTGTTACTACGAGTGCTTCAACAGCTGGGTGTCGAAATTCTTGCCCCCGAAATAGATAACCTGGATGCTCAATTGGCCCCAGTGATTGCGGCTCTGCTGCAGCGACAGGTTTGGAAATATTCCCCTGGTGCCGGTGGAATCCGCCCCTACTATTCCATTCATCCGGCATTCTCTGACACCTGTTACCGGGCCGTTGGCAGCAAATACTTCAACCGCCTGGCTAGTTCGGTCACGGCCACAATTCGCAGCACCTGCGACCAATGGGCTAAGGAGCGCCGAATGGTAACGCGACCATTGCCAAATTCAGATCAACGAGGGTTGCCCACTAAAGCACTGACTTCCTATAGCTAAACTTCACTATGAACGAATCTCTATCACAAGCGACTAAACATCAGTGGGCACCGGGCGGCGTCTCTACTTACCCGTTAACCCATCCCATCGTGGGGCAGGGGACCTTCTATAACACCTTCAAGCAGTTCATCCATGTGGTAGACCAGGAGTCAGAGCAGTTTGCCCATGTTTTTGCCATTATTGCCCAGTGGGGTATTGGTAAATCGCGATTAGCCTATGAGTTAATCAGCCAAATTAACGGCACCTCACGGGGATGGTATGTCCGCAACGATGCGGGAGGACTGTCTACAGCTAATCTCTTTTACGACGATGCTGATCGCGATCAGTATTTAGGGCTCTACATCCGCTATAGCCAGATTGCCAACGAGCACCACAACATCGACAACTGGTTTGGCTACGGGCTCTATAAAGCCCTACTACCCCTGGCCAGGGGGGAGTTTGATACTTCAATTCAAGGTCAAATTGCTAAAGAGGGGTATGACCGACTGTTCGCCCAGGGGTTTGACGAGGCTCGCTTAGCTGAGGCCCTTGAGGTCAGCGAGCACCATAGCGACGAGGAACTTTACGAAGATCCTTATCTGGTCACTCGCCTGTGTCAGGCTGCCTACGACTATCTACAGCAGTTCGGCATTAACTACATTCTTGTTGCCCTGGATGAGCTCGAGACCGTGGCCGAGACCAGTACCTATGGCCTCGAAGACCGCGACATTAAGCATATGGATGGTCGAGCTATTAAGCTGCTGGGGAAAGCCATTAAAGAAGAAGACCCTCGCCGTAAGCTGCCCTGGTTGCGCTATGTAGCCCTTTGCTCTCCAGC
>CAZPYG010000367.1:0-3765 GCA_964590465.1 uncultured bacterium
CCTGAAACGGTCTCAGGGCTTCCATAATTTGATCCGAAATGGTGGCCGAAACGATGGTCTTGATTTCGACGTTGGTGTTGTAGCCGGCAATATCGCCCATACGTTTGCCATGACTTCCGGCTCCCCTGGCGGGAATCAGCGTGTAGCCCGACACTCGCAGTTGAGTTAACAGATGAATCAGGCGTTCCTGCAAAACTGCTTCGCCAATAATGGTGACGAGGGTACCTTGAGTAAATTTAGCCATAGGAACCTCCAAAATTTATTGCGCTAACCCGAAATTAACTGGTTTGGTAACTTTTCTGCCTGATCTCTTTTTCCATTTCCAGGGAAATGCCTGAGATGCTATCAAACTCTGCATTGTCTATGTTTAATCCGCCAAGGTTGGCATCGCGAAAGTCAACTTTTTTTAGAGTAGCCTGACTCAGGTCAACCCCAAACAGATTAGTCCCACGCATGCTGACGTTGCTTAACCTTGCTCGGCGAAGATTAGCATGGGCTAAATTGGCATCATCCAAATTCGAATCTTTTATTTCTGAGCCAATTAGAATAGAGCGACGAAAATCAGCACCAGCCAGGTTAGTGTGACTAAATCGAGTCCCGGTTAAATTAGCGCCTACAAATTTAACGCCACACAGGTCTGCATGCTGACCAAAATGAGCAGAGCTTAATTTAGCCCCTGCCAGGTCTGCATTACACAAATTGACCCCGTCCAGGATGGCTTCAATCAGAATAGCTCCTACTAAATTTGTATTGCTGAGATTGGCTCGACTCAATGTTGCATGGCTCAGGTTTGCACCTGCTAAATTGGCATCGCTCAAGTCTGCATGAATCAGGCTGGCTTTGTTTAAGTTGGCATCCCTCAGGTCAGCATTTCTGAAATTGACCTCATCCAGACAACGCTCACTAAAGTCCTGTCCTTTAAGATCTTTACCCACAAAATCTTGATGCATCAGGCCACTCCTAAATGCTTGATTACACAGTAACAATTGCAGCCTGAACCTGGTCGAGTAGCTGATGTAGCGTCTCCCCTTCGATGGCTTCGGTTTCTAACAGCTGCAGGGTGATGGCCTCCATCAGGTCGCGATTGTGCTTGATGGTTGCCAGGGCCTGCTGATGGGCGGTTTCCACAATGTCCTTGACTTCGCGATCAATGGCATTGGCGGTTTCTTCACTCATAGAGCGACGGGCATTGGGCATACCGCTGTCGAGAAACATGGGCCGAGCCCCCTGTTGATAGGCCAGTGGTCCCAGCACTTTACTCATGCCGAAGGTGGTGACCATTTGCTCGGCCAGATCCGTCGCCCGCTGCAAGTCGTTAGCGGCTCCGGTGGTGATGCTGTTGAAGACGATCTCTTCCGCCGATCGCCCCCCCAGCAGGGTGGCAATTTGCCCTCGCAGTTCCGCTTCATCCATCAAGAACCGATCTTCCGTGGGCAGTTGCAGGGTGTAGCCCAGGGCCGCCATGCCCCGCGAGACAATGGAGATCTTTTCGACTTTGCCGCTCCCCGGCATCAGCGACCCCACCAGGGCATGGCCGACTTCGTGGTAGGCGACGATCTTCTTTTCCTTGTCGTTGAGGACGCGGCTTTTCTTTTCTAACCCGGCCACCACCCGCTCGATCGCTTCGGCAAAGTCGGCCTGGGCCACCGCCTGGCGATCGTTGCGGGCGGCCAGCAACGCCGCTTCGTTGACCAGGTTGGCCAAATCTGCTCCGGCGAATCCGGGGGTGCGAGTGGCGATGGCTCGCAAATCCACATCCTGGCCGAGCTTCACGGCCTGGGCATGAATCTGCAGAATCGCCTCTCTCCCCGATAGGGCAGGCCGATCCACCAGCACCTGGCGGTCAAATCGACCCGGACGCAAGAGGGCGGGATCAAGAATTTCGGGGCGGTTGGTGGCCGCCAGCACAATTACCGTGGCATCCTCAGCGGCAAAGCCATCCATTTCTGAGAGCAGTTGGTTCAGGGTTTGCTCCCGCTCGTCATTGCCGCCGTAAAAGCCGTTGCTGCTGCGGGACTTACCAATCGCATCCAATTCATCAATGAAGACAATGCAGGGAGCCTGCTTTTTCGCCTGCTCAAACAAATCTCGCACCCGCGACGACCCCACCCCCACGAACATTTCTACAAATTCAGAGCCGGAAATGCTGAAAAACGGCACCCCCGCTTCCCCCGCGACGGCTTTGGCCAGCAGGGTTTTGCCCGTGCCCGGTGGCCCCACCAGCAGCACCCCCTTGGGAATGTGCGCGCCAATCTGGGTATAGCGGCCAGGAGTTTTCAAGAAATCCACAACCTCCACCAGCTCGGTCTTGGCCTCTTCGACCCCGGCCACATCGGCAAAGGTGATCTTCGCGGCTTCCCCTTCGACGTAGACCTTAGCTTTGCTTTTACCAATGGAGAGCATCCCCTGGGGGCCGCCCCCACCACTGCCCCGGCGAATAAAAAACTGCCAGATACCCACAAAAATCAGCGGCGGAATCACCCAGCTCAAGACATTGCCAATCCAGCCATTCTTGGGCGGCGGGGCGGCGGCAAATTCCACCCCTTGTTCTTCCAGCAGCTTGGGCAACTCCAGGTCAAAGATGGGTCTGGTAGACAGTACCTGGGAGCCGGACTCATCTCCCTGGTCCAGGCCTGGGGAAGCATCAGGTTTGAGCTGATACCGAATTTGGGTTTCGGCGATTTGCACCCGCTCAACCTGCCCTTCCTGCACCTGATGGATAAACAAACTGTAGGGAACGGCAGGCACTTGAGGCCCTAAGAGCGACGGCACAATAAAATTTGCCACCAGAAATATTACGCCCAGGATCAGAAAAATATTATTAAACAGGCTAAAACGGGGATTGGTAGGTTTATCTTTAACGGGCATTTTATCGATCCATAAAAGGGGATGGTTAGTTTAGCGTGACAGGGGTCTGTTTGATTACCGGTTTGATTTGATGAAGGACGATATCAAAATTTAAATCAAAATTTAAGCTGCTTCAATAAAAGCTAACAATGAGAAACTTCCACTGCTATACGATCAAGCAGCGGAAACATCGATTCATGGATTTAACCCAGGGCTTAACTGAAAAAGGCGAACAGTACAAAATAGAGCTGGTGGTGATAAGCCGCCTAATTGAGTGAAGCAATGCCCTTGTCATTACTCAGCATAATAGCGGCAGGAGACTGGAATCACTCAAGTGTCGCAATCCCTCATCTTGCCTCTTCAAACTTGAGGATGGGTTACTGAAGGGCGCTAATCAAATAATCAAAGTAAGTGCCGACCTCTCCTGCATTTTCTGCCGACATCAGTGAGATCGTGATCGTCTTCATCTTACGTGCGCTCTCAGCCATGGCATCTAGAGGCGTGCCTAAAGAGCCATACATTTGTCGGGCTCCAATGATTCCGATTTCCTGGATGGGGGTGGTATCGCCCGTGACCACGCTATAGGTAATTAATCGCAGGTAGTAATCCATATCGCGCAGGCAGGTAGCGGTCATCTCTTGACCAAAGGCATTACCTCCAGGGGACACTAAATTAGGCCGCCCTTGAAATAATTCATTAGACGCTTTCTTGATAATGAAGTCGCGACTCTCGGTTAAGGTTTGGGCCAACTTCAGACGACGCTCGCCATTCAATAAGAAATCTTTGATCTGATCCATTTCGCCGGGGCTGAGATACCGAGTTTCATTATCGGCCCGAGCAATGGTTTGCTGAATAATACTCATGACAATACTGTTCGGATAAACGAAATTTCAGTATATTTGCACTGTTCTGACAGTG
>CAZPYG010000368.1:0-3759 GCA_964590465.1 uncultured bacterium
GAGGACTTGGCCCAACGGATTAACCCGGCTGCTACCTGGAAGGATTTGGTATTGCCGGAGTTACAAATTCAGACCTTGCGGCAGATTGCCGCCCATGTGCGACAGCGGGCAACGGTCTACGAAACCTGGGGCTTTTCGAGCAAGGGAGCCCGTGGACTGGGCATCAGCGCCCTATTTGCAGGCATGAGCGGTACCGGTAAAACCATGGCGGCGGAGGTGCTGGCCCAGGAACTGCAGCTGGATCTGTACCGGATCGATCTGTCATCGGTGGTGAGTAAGTACATCGGCGAGACAGAGAAGAACCTGCGGCGAGTGTTTGATGCAGCGGAAACCGGGGGAGCCATTCTGCTGTTTGATGAGGCGGATGCGCTGTTTGGCAAACGTAGCGATGTGAAGGATAGCCATGATCGCTATGCCAACATTGAGGTGAGTTATTTACTGCAGCGAATGGAGGCCTATCGGGGGCTGGCGATTTTGACGACAAATTTAAAGGAGGCGCTGGATGGAGCCTTTATGCGTCGGATTCGATTTATTGTGCAGTTTCCGTTTCCGGATGCGGCCCAGCGGACGGAGATTTGGCGGCAGATTTTTCCGAAGGATACGCCCAGGCACGGGCTGGATGTGGAGAAGCTGGGGAGGTTGAATGTGTCCGGGGGCAATATTCGCAATATTGCGTTGAATGCGGCGTTTTTGGCGGCGGATGCGGGAGAGTTGGTTCAGATGAAGCATCTGCTGGCAGCGGCGCGGAGTGAGTATACGAAGTTGGAGAAGTCGTTGACGGGGGCGGAAATTGGGGGGTGGGTGTGAAAGGGTGGAGTTTTGATGCGAAAGTTATCGTTTGTGCTAGCAGGCTTTAAGTAAGTCATAGAATTTAAATGAGCAAGCCTTGACAGTGAGGCAAGTAAATGGCTGCAAAATCTGGACAGAAGCTTGTAACCAAGAAGGCAGATCTAAAACCGGTGGTTTCGTTGGTGCAGCCGAGGATTTTGCAGCGGGCCTGTGACTGTGGGGGGGCGGCAGGCCTGACGGGGAAGTGTGAGACCTGTGCTAGTAAGCGGTTGAGTGACCAAAGGGGAGTAACTCCAAATACTTCGACGATGCCTGTTCAGCGGGCTAATGCAGGGGGATATCGTTTCCAATATCTGGCAATTCAACCGAAGGCACGGTTTAGGATTCAAGCGAAGTTGACAATTGGACAACCCAATGACAAATACGAACAGGAAGCGGATTCTCTTTCAGAGACGCTTCGCGAACGCGTTGGTGATCAAGTGATGCGGATGCCAGAGCCAAAAGTTCAACGCCAGGGTACACCAGTGCCGGAGGAAGAGGAAGAAGAAAAGGTTCAAACGAAGTCTGTTGCCAACCAGATTACCCCCTTCATTCAGCGACAAGTTGAGCCAGAGAAGAGGAAAGAAGAAGCGCTGCAAACTAATAAACTCAGTTCGAGTCAAACATCTACCGGATCATCGGGGCTCCAGGCTCGAATTACGGCTTTGAAAGGAGGTGGGCACCCTCTGCCTCTGTCGGAGCGTGCCTTCTTCGAACCCCGATTTGGCACTGATTTTTCTCAAGTCCGCATTCATGCTGATAGCCGTGCAGCAGAGACCTCTCGTGCATTCAATGCCCGTGCCTTTACTTTTGGGCAGGATATCGTCTTTGGAGCAGGGCAATATCAGCCCCGATCATCTGAGGGGCAGAACTTATTGGCACATGAGTTGACGCATGTGATTCAGCAAAATCGAGGTGGCACTTCCACACCTAGTCCTTTGCATAACAGTAATTTGGAGCGTGAAGCAGACCAAGCTGCATCTACTTTTATAAATTCTGAAGGATTAATTCGGGTAGCCCATGGAAGTGCGACTGGGTTAGCCTGTAATTCCCCACGTTCTCTTAATCAAAGTTTGGACCCAACCCTATTATCCGACGAAGAACTCCATCAGGAAATCAATTTGATGCGACAGTGGCTGCGTGATAATCCAGGTGGAGGAACTGAGCGTGAGCAACTTTTAGTGGCAATGCAAAGTTTTGAAAATGTTGTCCGGCAACGGCAACGAGCTACACAACCTTCTAACAGCGAGGAGTTCGAAGCCAATATTTCACGTCCTGATATGGCTCCTAACCTAGCTCGCTTGAGGCAACTAGAGAATTTACTAACCCAGATCACATCTCAGACTGAAGAAAACCTTAGATCGCGCCAACAGCTCAGGTCACTCCCCCCTCAATCTTCAGAAGAACTCGATCTTCAGCGATTATCAATTCAAGATTTAGTAGATCAAGGGCGACGAGCTCTTATTAGCCTGCTCGAACAACGGATTAACCTATTAAACGAAGAAATTACATCCCTTCACACTCGGATTGGTCCTAATCCAAGCAGTTCTGCTGAACAGCCTAATCCGGAATTAGAAGCATTGGGCCACGATCTTATCCGCAGAGAACGGGAGCGACATCAACATCAACATCAACTTCGTCCTCTCAGGCGTTGGCAAATGCGATCGGATATGCGCGCGATTGATGCCGAAATAGATGAGCTTAACCGTGAGTCATTTATGCTGTCATCCGATCTTGAGGATCCGAACGTTCAACTTCTTATGGCTCGTCGAGCTGAATTAGAAGATCAAAGGAACCGACTTGTAAGAGGTTTAACGTCAACAGCGACAGAGTATGAGCAGTTTGATCCGCGTTGGGGAGCCATTCGCTATGGCCCATCTCCAAACTGTACCAATATCAGACGGGCAGGCTGTGGTCCAACATCACTAGCCATCGTTCTGAATTATTTATATCAGGAAGATCCAGAAAATCTAGCAGCCCATGGTCATATAGAAATCGTAACACCACCTGAAACTGCCAATTACGCTTCAACTCATGGTCGTGTTTGTAATAGTGGTACGGCAGGAGACACTATGGTGACTCATGTTCACTACGGATGGCCTGGTTTTCAAGGTCAGCGAATTAGCTTGGATGCCGCAACTAGCCAGCTTCGTAATGGTAATTTAGTCATTTTTCTGTGTGTTAACTGTACAGGCCGCAATCGTCGAGGAGGGAATAAAACATATCCAGGACATTTTATGGTTCTTAACGGTGTTAGTGTGGACGGCCAAACTTACAATGTGTTAGATCCGGGTGCACGAGAGGCGACTGATATAGAAACGATCTCCCACACTGAACTTCAAGCTCACACGAATGGTTTCTGGATAATCGAACGAATATAGTAGGTTTGATAATAACGGCACTACAAAGAAAAACTGAATTCAATAAACCGGACACCATCCCTTGTATCTTCAGGCCATATTAGGATGACGAGACAGCAAGTAAACGGTGACAGTTCAGATGCGATCGCACATCCTAACCCAAAGAAAATATACAAAACCACCTAAATAAGTTCCATTTTATGAATAAGTTTAGACAATGATAGGTAGACAAATTAGTTGGCAAGTAGCTCATCATCATGATGCCGACAAAATCAAGGCCCAAATCCCACGCCCCAAAGCCCACATTTGCCCTATCACGATCAGGGATTTTGCAGCGAGCCTGTGCGTGCGGTAAGTCGCCAGGTCTAACAGGTAAATGTGAAACCTGTGCTAGTAAACAACTGAGTGAGCATCAGGGAGCCACTCAGTCAGAACTGTTAGCAAATGGGATGACTGTACCACTACATCGGTCCAGGGTGGGGGGATATCGCTTTCAAGATCTGGCCATTCACCCCCCCAAGGAACGGTTTGGAATCCAGAGGAAGCTGGCGATTGGTCAGCCCCACGACAA
>CAZPYG010000369.1:0-3745 GCA_964590465.1 uncultured bacterium
CCGGTCTTAGTATTGTTCAACCCTGGTCTGAGGGAGCGATACCCATTGAACTGACAGAGATAGGGACTCATGCCAACGTATTTTTCTTCTACGGCACTGTAGATATCCGCCTTCTGATCCAGGTTGTGGGCATAAAACGCGAATTCTTCTCCGGTATGGCGAACGCCAAAGATGATGCGTTCTCCGGCCTGCCACCGCCCTGCCGGATCATCCTGGGGGGCAACAAAATGGTTGGCAACTTCCCCGGCGGCAACGGCTTGCCACCAGGCCCCATAGAGTTGGGTCGTGAAGTGGTTCATGGACATTGTTTGCAGAGACGCTAACCCGATGGTGGGCGACCTGATCTCCCGATGAAGGTGCCTTCCCTAGATTTAGCATCCCCTGATCACGAATGATGGGGATCTACATGGGGAATTAATGAATGGGGCTTTTCCAGACCGTGGGCTTCCATGAGTTCCTTATCGCCCATGATGTCTTTCGGATTGCCATCGGCGATGATGCGACCATCGTCGATCAGGAGGACGCGATCGCACACCTCCAGAATAAACTCCAGGTCATGGGCCGAAATCAGGATGGTTTCCGAGGAAGCCTGGAGAAAGCGAATCAGCCGCCGCCGAGTCCGCAGATCCAGGTTCGCGGTCGGTTCATCGTAGAGGATCACCCGAGGCATCATCGCCAGCAGCCCGGCGATGGCCACCATCTGCTTCTCGCCACCGGAGAGGTGATGGGGCAGACGGTTCAGCAGGCGATCAGTGCCGGTCATCTCCACCGCATGTTTGACGCGGGCCTCGACCTCCTCGGGGGGCAGACCCATGTTCTGGGGTCCAAAGGCAATGTCATCCCACACGGAGGCGGAGAAGAGCTGGTCGTCGGGATCCTGGAACAGCAGCCCCACTTCGGGGCGAAACTGTCCCTGCTTCAGGGGTTCCCCAAATAGGGAAATATCTCCGCTCTTGGGTTTCAACACGCCACACAGCAGCATAAACAGGGTGGTTTTGCCGCAGCCGTTGTGGCCGATGATGCCGACCCGGTCACCGTCCCGAATTTCCAGGGAAATGTTGCAGAGCACATCGGGTTGGTCGGGGTAGGAAAACGAGAGGGACTGGGTTGCGATCGCAACCTCCTTCACCCGATTCACCCCCGACTCCACTGAATCCATAAACGAAATCTGACTCATACCACCGATAGCCCTAGCTCTGCAATGACAAACCCAGCGGCAATGGCGATCACCACCGCTGTTAATCCCCAACTCTGGATGTCCCGCCGCTGATTCGGGTTGTGCATGATGGTTGACTGCACTCCATAGCCATAGCCCCGCAGCCGCATGGCTTTGTAAACCCGCTCCGACCGCTCATAACTGCGGATCAGCAGACTTCCCGTTAGGGTCGCCAGCTGCTGCAGAATTCGATGGTTAATCCGGAACCATCGCTTTTCGCCGTAGCCAAACCCCCGCAGCCGCATGGCCTGCTGCATGGTGAACAGGGTATCCGCAATTTCGTAGAGGTAGCGGTAGGACAGCAACGTCATATCCGCCAGAATCACCGGCAGCCCTAGAGACCGCATCGTTTGTATGATGGTCAAAAATGGCGTAGTACCGAGCAAAATAAAGCCTATCGTTAGAATTGAGACAAAACGACACACAACCAGCGCCATGGCCTCAATTCCCTCCTGCCGGAGGGAAAACCAGCCCCACTGCCAGATCACCGTGTCTCCCGCCGTCAGGGGCAGCAAAATCACCACCGCCAGAATGAAGAGTCCGGGATAGCTCAGCCGCTGCCGCAGAAACCTCAAGGGCAGTCCCGACGAGCCGTAGAGCAGTGCTGTTACCCCCACCATCGGCACCAGCAGCGCCAGATGGTGCACCGTCGCAAAGGCAAACATCAGCATCAGCAAACTCACCAGCTTTAAAGCCGGTCGCCATCGATGAATCATCGAACTGCCGTGTACATAAGCATCTAAACTGGCAAACGCCACAACCTATCCCTCAAGTAGTTCGGGCTTTGCCCGCTGCAAAAATAGCACCAGTAGGGCGGTAAAGACACCCTCCAAAAGCATTAGGGGAATGTGCCCCACGGAAAGGGTGAGAATTGCCCCCCGTTCAGCCCCGGCGTCAAAATCTGCGGGAATATTGGTAATTACCAGGGTCAAAAAAATCAGGGACGCAATGCCCAGCCCCAGGGAGCCCCCCAAAAACGCAAACACCGCCGTTGCCACCCGATCTGGCAGGGCCTTACCTACCGACAGCCGCAGTTGAAAAATGTGGTAAGCCAGCAGCGCCGGAATGCCCATCATGGCCGCATTCACCCCCAGGGTGGTCAGCCCTCCATGGCCAATGACCAGGGCCTGGAAGAGTAAGCCGATGAGGATAGCTGGAAAGGCAAAATATCCCAACACCACCCCCAGCAGCCCATTCAGGATTAAATGCACGCTGGCCGGTGGAATCGGGATGTAGATAGACGATGCCACGAAAAATGCCGCCGTCAACAGAGACGCCTTCGGAATTTCAGCGGTCGGGTCCGGCTTGCGATTGATCTGCCGCAAAGAATACCAGGTGGCCAACCCCGTCACCGCGTACCCGGCAGCGCACACCTGGGCGGGTAAAATACCGTCTGGAATGTGCACTACCGCTTACCCCTGGCGAAAAACAACGCTGTCCCGATAAATCCCCAAATCACCGCGCCGATGGTGATGCCCTGCTGCACCGGGGAAAGCTGGGCAGTTTGGGGACTGGACTCCGAAGCAGCCTCACAAATCGGCGATTCCGCGGCCTCACCACTGGTCGCCGTTCTGCCACCGGCAGCCCCTGTGGCAGCACCCCCTGCCACCGGAATCGCCACAATATCCCCATGGCCAGCCTGGCGCACCGTCACTTCCCAGTTACCGGGCTGGGAGGTGTCAGGGGAAAACACAAACCGCCCCTGGTCGTCGGTCGTACCCTGGGTCCAGGGTTCTGACAGGTTCTCGGGAGAATACACCATCACCTGAGCTGCTTTCATGGGCTCGCCAGAGTCATATTTGGCCTGAATCTGGATGCTCTCGGTGGGTTGGTATTCGATATGTGCCCCGTGGGCCAGCACTGGCGTTACCCAGCCAATGCTGCCCAGGGCGGCTAACAGAAGTGGAAATCGGCTCTTCATGTCGTCAGGTTGGTTTCTTCGCAGTGGCCTTCGCCGACGTGGCCAAGGCTGGGCAGGATGTTCATGAAGGTAGCATAATCCTCTTCAGACAAATTTTCCTGCAGGGAAGCGCTGTCCACATTCACCGTGCCGTCCTGGGCCATAGCCGCCAGGGGATCAAAGCCCAGGGCACCCGTGTTGATGTCGTCATCCATGGGGGCACCGGCATCGCCAAACAGGTGGTCGAAGTGGAAGGTGGATTCAATATCGGCCATCGCCCCATCGTCAAGGATGCCTTTGCGGGCATCACCAACAAAATCACCACAGGTAAAGGTCAGCTCTTCCGAAATGCCAATAGTGAAGGGCAGGGTCTCACCATCCTTAGTGGCGGTTCCCTGCATCAGAACGGAGTAGCCTTCTGCCGGGCCTGAGGTGGCGGGTACCATCTGCCAGGAGAGGGCGTTGTATCGACCGGCGGGGGCCTCCACTTCAGACACCAGAATTGTCTCGGCGTCCTCATCTCCTTCCGCCAGATCCACCACAGTGGGTTCCCCCACGCTGACCTGCTCCTTGGCGTCCAGCTTGGCACCGGCCTCGGCATCAAAGGGCGGATCGGTCTGATACGCGGT
>CAZPYG010000370.1:0-3737 GCA_964590465.1 uncultured bacterium
GATTGGGGTTGAAAATAGCTGCTGTTCTTTGGGTTGGGTGAATATCACTTTTCTGGATTCGAGCAAAGTATTAGTGGCCGAGCAAATCTCTAAAACCAGGGATTTCTTTACTGATTGAGAGATGCATGAATGATCGAACTAAAGCCAGAAGATATTCAGCTCAAAGCGCGAGCCCACGGTAAGGAAGACGCCATTCGTCAGGCCGGGCAGCTGCTGGTGGATAGCGGTCATATTGCACCGGGCTACGTCAACAGTATGCTGGCCCGGGAACAGCAGGCGAATACCTATCTGGGCAACGGCATTGCCATCCCCCACGGACAGCCGAAGCAGCGCCACATGATTTTGAGCACCGGACTTGCGGTGGTGCAACTGCCCGATGGGGTGGAGTGGAACCCCGGCGAAGTGGTGCGGCTGGTAGTGGGCATTGCCGCCAAATCGGACGAACACCTGCAAATTCTCACCAACCTGACCCATGTGCTGGATGACCCGGCAGCGGTGGATCAGCTGGTGAAAGCGGATAATCCCCAACTGATCATTGATCGGTTGACTGGCAAAGAATCTGGCCTGTCGACCAACGGTAAAGGCCCTGACCTGGAGGGGTTCGACCAGTTTGTGGATCTGACCATCGATGCTCCCACCGGGCTCCATGCCCGACCGGCCACGGTGTTTGCCGACCTGGCCAAGTCTTTTCAGGCCGAAGTGCGGGTCCGCTACGGTGACCAGGTAGCCAACGGCAAAAGCCTGATGTCCCTGTTGAAGCTGGGGGTCGGCAAAGATGCTGTGGTGCGGGTCCTGGCCAAAGGAAACGATGCCTCCCAGGCGCTGACGGCTTTGCAGGAAGCGGTTGAGGACGGTCTGGAGGAAGAGGAAGAAACGGCACCTGCCCTTCCTACAGAACTGCCGAAACTGGAGCTGGGAAGCGAATCCATCGAGGGAGTAGCGGCATCGCCGGGGCTCGCGATCGCACCCCTGCACCGCTACCGTCGTGCCGAACTGAAGTTCTCGGAAACCGCCGAAAATCCCGAAGCGGAAATCGCCAGTCTCAAGGCTGCGATCGCTGCCGCCGAGGCGGACCTGGCGGAACTCTACACCGCCGTCAAAGCCCGGGCAGGGAAGGCCAAGGCAGCGATCTTTCAGGCCCATCAGGAGTTTCTGGCTGACCCGGAACTGCGCCAGGAGGCCATCGACCGTATGGCCCCCAACCACAGCGCTCCCTGGGCCTGGCAGCAGGCCATCGAAGCCCGAGCGCAGGAACTGGAAGCCCTGGATGATCCGATTCTTGCGGGAAGAGCGGCGGATGTGCGGGATGTAGGCCATCGGGTGCTGACCCGACTGGTGACCCCGACGGAAGCAGGACCGGGACTGCCCGACCATCCGGTGATTCTGATTGCCGATGATTTGACACCGTCGGATACCGCAGGGCTGGACCCGGAGAAAATTCGGGGTTTCTGTACCGCTGTGGGAGGGGCGACGTCCCATACGGCGATTATTGCGCGATCGCAAAACATCCCCGCCGTGGCTGGTGCCGGTACCGCCATCCTGGATTTGCCGGAAGGCCAGACCGCCATCCTCGACGGCGACAGCGGCACCCTCTACCCCCAGCCCACGGACGCCGATTTGGAAACAGCCCGGGATGCCCAGACCGAACGGGAAAAGCTGCGGGATGTGGAGCATCACACCCGCTTCCAACCGGCGATGACGCCTGACGGGCATCGCATTGAAGTGGTGGCGAACATTGGCGCACCGGCAGAAGCCGCTCAAGCCATCCAGGCGGGGGCAGAAGGGGTGGGACTGCTGCGGACAGAATTTCTGTTCCTGAACCGGGACAATCCTCCCAGTGAGGAGGAGCAGTACGACGCCCTCAGTCAGATGACCCAGGTGTTGAACGGTCTGCCGCTGATTGTGCGCACCCTGGACATCGGTGGCGACAAGCAGGTGCCCTACCTGGACATGGCGACGGAAGAAAATCCCTTTTTGGGCATCCGGGGCATTCGCCTCTGTCTGGAGCGTACGGACTTGTTTGAGACTCAGCTCAGGGCCATTCTGCGAGCGGCTGAAGGAGGCTACATTCGGGTGATGTTCCCCATGATTGCCACCCTGGAAGACATTCGCGCCGCTAAGGGGGTGCTGGAGTCGGTGCGGGCTGCCGTCGATGGTCCCCCCGTGGAGGTCGGCATGATGGTGGAAGTGCCCACCGCTGTGCTGATGGCGGCGGAATTCGCCCAGGAGGTGGACTTCTTTTCCGTCGGCACCAACGACCTGACCCAGTACCTGCTGGCCATGGACCGGGGCCATCCCACCCTGGCGAAGCAGGCGGATGCCCTCCACCCGGCAGTGCTGCGGGCGATTGATCAGACCGTAGAAGCGGCGACGCAAGCGGGCAAGTGGGTGGGCGTCTGCGGTGGTTTGGCAGGAGATTCCCTCGGGGCGGTCATCCTGGCGGGATTGGGGGTCAAAGAACTGAGCATGGATATCCCCAGCATCCCTAAAGTCAAAGCCAAGCTGCGGGGCACCGCCATGAAGCAAATGAAGCGACTGGCGAAAAAGGCCCTGGCCTGCCGTACCGCTGAGGAGGTGAGGGACCTATGAACCAGCGTATCGCCACCGTCACCCTGAATCCCGCCATCGACCAGACCGTCGGCATTCCCAACTTTCGGACGGATGCCGTTAATCGGGTGAGCTGGCGGCAGGACGACGCGGGGGGCAAAGGGGTCAACGTAGCCTCCTTTCTGGCGGATGTAGGGCACCCGGTCAGCGTCACCGGCTTACTGGGGTGGGAGAATGCTCGCCTGTTTGACAGCCTGTTTGCCCAGAAGGGCATCGCTGACCACTTCGTCCGTATCCCCGGCGAAACTCGCATCAACATCAAAATTGTGGACGATGCCCGGGGCCAGGTGACCGACATCAATTACCCCGGTCAGGAACCCGGCGCAGGGGATGTGCGATTGCTCCACGACGCCGTCACGGCTCTGGCCCAGGAGTGTGACTGGTTTGTGTTTTCCGGCAGCGTGCCGGGGGGATTGTCCAGTGAAATCTACGACGAGTTAATTGGGCCACTCAAGGCCCAGGGCAAAACCGTGGTGCTCGACACCAGCGGCGATGCTTTGCGACTGGGCCTGCCCGCCAAGCCGGACCTGATTAAACCCAACCAGGCGGAGCTAGAGGAGGTCATGGGCAGAAGCCTGCTGAGCAAAGACGACATTGTTGCCGCCGCCAGGGAGTTGATTCAGTCCGGTATTCCCAATGTGGTGGTGTCCATGGGGGCCGATGGGGCTCTGTTCATCAATGCCGATGCCGCCGTCCACGCCCTGCCCCCCAGGGTAGCGGTGAAAAGCACCGTGGGAGCTGGGGATGCCATGGTGGCGGGTACCCTATCCGGCCTGGTCAGCGGCAAAGCCCTGCAGGACTGCGCCGCCATGGCCACCGCTTTTTCCATGGGAGCCCTGAGCCAGATTGGGCCGAGATTACCGCCCCTGGCCCAGCTGCAGGAGATGGGTGATCGGGTGACGGTTCGTCCTGTTTGAGCTTTGGCACCGTAGGTTGGGTGAAGCGTCAGCGGAACCCAACAAGTCAGCCTGGCGTTGGGTTCCACTCCGTTCCACCCAACCTACGGTTTCTCAAATTCCGTAAGTCTTTTTCTTCAGGAGCTTAACCCACCCCGCCCGGCGGGTACCCCCTCCCTGGAGCTATCCTTTACGCAAAAGTCGATGAAACTCTTGCACTGCAAACTTTTCCCT
>CAZPYG010000371.1:0-3734 GCA_964590465.1 uncultured bacterium
CCTAACTCCTAATCTCCTATATTCTTAAAAAGGGGCAGGCAGCCAAACGCGGCGGCTCTTGGAACAATAATCCCAGGAATTGCCGTTCCGCGTGTCGCAACAACAACAATCCCGGCGACCGCAACAACAATATCGGTTTTCGGGTTATTTGCGAGGCCCCAGCACTCTTCTGAGCCAGAGTCGGCAGGTGGGAATCTGCCGAGCGTGCCAAGAGAAGAGTCCAGACCTGTTCCGGTGATGCTACGGCATCCAAAGATAAAACAGGGCCAGGGGGCTTAGTAGGGCTAGCCCGAAACTTCGCCTGGCTCGTTCACTTCCAATATTGAGTGCTGGCAATGCCTCAAGATAACTATCGCGCCGTCGTTTTTACAGCGTTATCTGTTGAATATCTGGCTGTTGCAGCGTTTTTAACGAATCGGCAACAAATAGTCGATCCCGCTGGAGCACTTTATGAATCAGGTCAATTTGTAGCTAGTGGTTCAACTTGGGATGTTGGCATTGTTGAACTCGGGCTAAGTACTCCAAACGCAGCTGTAGAAGCAGAAAGGGCAATTGCCTTTTTCAATCCGCATGCTGTACTCCATGTAGGGGTAGCCATGGGAATCAAGGATGTAGCCATTGGAGATGTCGTTACTGCCTTTAAGATTTATAGCTATGAGGCTGGTAAAAACGATGCAGAATTCATCCCTCGACCTGAAATTGAATTGGATTCCTACAGCCTACAACAACTCGCTAGGGCTGAAGCCCGAAAGGCCGACTGGCTCAAAAGGCTATCATCTGTTCCCTCTCCTGCTCCCAAAGTTTTCGTTGCCCCTATTTTTTCTGGTCAAAGGGTTGTTGCCTCTTTGTCACAGCCAGATTTCTCGCGATCATTACAGTCATATTATGGTGATGCACTAGCAATTGAGTTAGAAGGCTTGGGCTATTTTTCGGTAGCACGAAAGATGAGTGCACCAATTTCAGCTATCGCTATACGGGGGATTTCTGAACTTTTAGAAGGGCAGCGCGATAATCCAGAAGCAAAGCCTGCTCGACAAAAGAAAGTTGTGCAACAAAGAATTTCTGCCGGGCATGCCAGTGCTTTTGCGTTCCAGCTTCTCTCTAAATATGTCCCTGATCGATCTCTGACAGAAGTTGATCAAGACTTGGAACCGGTAACGGAATTTAAAACTGATGAAGGTTTAAATATTGCGAGAAAACCCCACAGAGCACAATGCTTTACTGAGCCAGCCATTCAACTCGATCTGATGCTGATTCCTGGCGGCACCTTCACCATGGGTTCCCCACCCGACGAGCTAGGCCGCTACAGCGACGAAGGCCCCCAACACGAAGTATCTATACGTCCTTTCCTAATGGGGCGTTACCCCATTACCCAGGCCCAGTGGAAAGTTATTGCAGATCGTACAGATCTGAAGGTCAAAGCAGATCTTGATCCTGCCCCATCTGAATTTAAGGGCGACGACCATCCGGTTGAACAAGTCTCCTGGTACGAGGCGGTGGAGTTCTGTGAAAGGCTCTCTCGCCTCACCAGCCATACCTACCGCCTGCCCACCGAAGCCGAATGGGAATACGCCTGCCGCGCTGGCACAGAGACCCCCTTCCACTTTGGCGAAACCATTACCACCGACCTGGCTAACTATCGCGGCAAAGATAGAGAAGATAATCCAGAAGAATACCCTGGCCACTATGGCCGAGGGCCAAAGGGCGTTTACCGCCAGACCACAACCCCAGTCAACCACTTTCACCCCTTAGCCAATGCCTTTGGCCTCTGCGACATGCATGGCAATGTGTGGGAGTGGTGCTTAGACCACTGGCACGGTAATTACGACGGGGCACCTAATGATGGCAGTGCCTGGTTAAACGAAGACGAAGACGCAGAACGGGTGGTTCGCGGCGGCTCTTGGGGCGATAATCCCAGGTATTGCCGTTCCGCGTGTCGCTACTTCAGCAATCCCGGCGTCCGCTACAACGTTATCGGTTTTCGGGTTATTTGCGAGGCCCCAGGACTCTAATTTCCCTTTTCTCTCTTTCCTTCTTTCCCTATTCGGCGCGAAGCGCCTCGAAATTTTTTGCGAGGAGCCAGGAGCCAGGAGATCAGAATTTCAGCAACATCGTTTCCTTATGCCTCCTAACTCCTCCCCTCCTAACTCCTAACTCCTTCTTCCCCTCCTACATCCAACTGGCACAGTTCCCAAACCCCAAAATCATGAAAAAATGAGTAGTAAGATAAGTCGAGTTATCAGCGGCTCAGATTTTAGCAGGGTGTAGACAGCGATGGGTCAACTGGCACAACCAGAATCAGCAACAGTCCTTCGAGGTGATGAGAACGAAGTCATCATCCGAGCATTCTTGCGCTCCCACTCAGCCAACACCCGCAAGGCTTACCAAACTGACCTGGCCCAATTTCTCGACTACACCCACCAGTCCCCCCTCGGAGCCGTCACCCTCGACGACATCCAGGACTATCAGGATCACCTCCGCCAAAAATATCTCCACCCCCGCTTCCCCGACCAGCTCAGCCGAACCGCCCGGCGCAAACTGGCCTCCGTCAAATCCCTCCTGCGGTTTGCCCAGGAAACCGGGGCCATTCGCTTCAATGTGGGGGCCGCCCTCAAGCTAAAGCGAGGCAACCAGAGCATTACAGGCCGATTACTCACTGAAGAACAGGTCTTCAAGCTATTCGCCGCCGCCAAAACTCCACGAGATGAGGCCATGCTACGCCTGCTCTACGCCACTGGTGCCCGCGTCGGCGAAATCGCTGCCCTCACCTGGGGCGACATTGTAGAAATGCCAGATGGTCGGGCCATTATCAATCTCTATGCCTCCAAAACAGATAAGTCTCACGGGGTAACCATTTCAGCCGATCTGTTGCATCGCATGAAGGCCCTCAGCAAAACGCGAAGCCCCAACACCCCCCTACTGCTGTCGCGCCAGGGGAACCCACTGTCTGACCGACGCATGCGGGAAATTGTCGCGGCAATAGCCGATCGAGCTGGCGTCGAATTACCTGTTTCTCCCCACTGGTTCCGCCATTCCCACGCCACCCATGCCCGCAATCGGGGAGCAGACATGGCCATCATCAGCAAAACCCTCGGCCATGCCTCCCTCGATACCACCATGAGCATGTACACTCACCTGGCCAATGACAAAAGCAGCGGAGACTTTTTGGCGGTGTAGCTCTGGCCCAGATAATCCGTACCTTTAAGGAAAATCGTTATATTTCGCAACAAGATGTTCCAGACTCAAAGCATCTGGATACAATAGCGGCATAGACACAGAAATCCAATATTTAGAAAGCAAGAGGCTTACATCTAACCGAAAAGCCCCTTCGATTTCTACCAGCCAGAGTTCGCTTATTGGCTAGTAGAAACGGAGGGCTTTTTTGGTTTTTGTGTTTCTATCTCAAGCCAAAACCCATTGGAGGATAGGAACCGAGATGAAAGTCTCACAAAGGAAACAAGCTGATCTGGTTCATTTAACATCAGATCAAAACTTAAGATCTGACGAGAAAACTGGCAGATTTAAGTGTCGAATTAACAGGAAAATTGGAGCTTTTGTGCATATCCCATTTGAGTTGGTTTTGCACAAAAAAGTGCTAAAATTGAAGAGCCGCTACTCTCGCAACAACTGTTTGGCGGCCCTATTTTTTCTCGATTCAATAGCACCAGCATTGATGCCATGTAAGCCTTCAGGGGTTCATGAAGAATTAAGGGTTTTGGAGCTGCGATAGGGGT
>CAZPYG010000372.1:0-3724 GCA_964590465.1 uncultured bacterium
ACCAGTGACAACTCTGCGATGGCTTTATTCTAAGGTCAAACTGCTAGCATAAACCCTATGAGCGCCCTACTTCCCCCACAGCTTCAACCCCTCCCCCTCAAACTCAACCGCTATCATTGTCTAGAGCACCCTTCAGAAAGTCTGCAGCAATAGAAATTCAGGCAGTTATTCTTCTGAGTCTTCAGGTTCCCCAATAGCTCCCCATGACTCCCCATCGTGAACAAACCTTATATCATCCTTGCTTTGAGTAATCGTAGGGTGCGTCATCGCATTGCGTGACGCACCAAACTTACCCATCCCCAAACTCTAACCCCCTCCAAAAGCATCTCATCCCTACCGCCCCAATCTGACGGGTACACATTCTCCTGAACCAAACGTGCAAGCTCCAAAAACGGCCATTGCTGTGGCATTTCACAAACCCACGCCGCACAGGATTGTAATGAATATAATTGCCGTGAGCTTCAAAATCAGCACGGTTATTCAGAGTAGGCCCAAACCTGGAAAGGTGCTTCGCGCTGCGCGATGAGATTCCCTATCGCAACCCGTTATTTGTATAAGATTTGGTTCAGCGACTCCTCTACCAATTTCGCTATAATACGTTTACTCTCTCTGAGGCGAATCCTCACCATGAGCAACCAGATATCTACCAGCTTCACCATCGAAACCGAGCAAGAAGATGACGGTCGTTGGATAGCTGAGATCCTAGAAATTCCTGGTGCCCTGGTTTATGGCGACAACCAGCAGCAGGCTGTCGCCCAGGTCAAAGCCCTGGCCCTACGCGTGATTGCCGATAAGCTAGATCATGGTGAAATCGATCTGGGCTTAGCTAGCCTGACCTTTGTTGCTGCGTAGAGCATTCTTTCATGAGCCAATGGTCATCGACAAAAGCCAAAAAAGTGCTGTCAGCCCTGGAGAAAATCGGCTGGCGAGTAAAGCGCCAAACCGGATCGCACAAAATTCTTGAGCGCGAAGGCTGGAACGATTATGTCTTCGCTTTTCGGGATAGTGATGAAATTGGCTCCAAAATGTTGGCTCGTATCGCCAAAAAAACAGGGCTAACCCCTCAAGACCTGTAATCAGGAGCCCATAAAAGAGAAGAAGTAGGGTGGGCACTGCCCACCACCCCATTTATTCACTTACCACCAACCCCTCCCCTTCAAACTCAACCGCCGTCATTTTCTTGAGCGCCCTTCAGAAGGTCTGCAGCAATAGAAATTCAGGCAGTTATTCTTCTGAGTCCTCAGGTTCTCCAATAGCTCTCTGAGCAACATTCCTGATATGCAAAACCCGCACAGTGGGGGCTGGTTGATTTGCAAGGTCATGCTTCTAAGGACAGACCGTGCTTTTCGTTTTGCTCGGCGATGAAGTCCTCAAAGCTGGAGAAGCGCCCTTGCTCAAAATCATCAAGGCCCTGCTGAATGCCCTCAATGGCGGCAAAGAAGTCTTCGTCGTTGAGGCTGAGGCTTCTACGGCTTGAGCATAAAACCTTCACAGTGAGTTGGCCTGAAGAGTCTGAAATCTCTCTGGTCGATAGTCAAAACAGTTTGGATATTCAAGCGTTCTGCCATTGCCATAACACAGGCATCAACAAAATCAATTTTGCTGTCGATGTATCGATCCAGAATGTCAGCACTACGGGCAATGTCCTGTTCCACAGCCGCTACAAGTTCAAATCGGCTGGCTGGCAACCCTTTGAGAAGTTTGATCACAGTTGTCATACCAGCATCCCGATTGATCAAATAGGCAACTTCCACTAAGACCAACTGGGGTAGCAAGATCTTTGGATACTGTGCGTAAATTGGAGCAACATCAGCGTGACGATCATCCAAGCGATTGGCAAGCGCAACCACAAAGCCAGTATCTGCAATGACTCTTTCCATAAGGTCCTATTGGTTTAAGCCAATCTCCTGCCGGAGAATTTCTTCTGAGCGGGTGGCTAATTCAGGGGAACCCGCAAACAAACCCACTAATGGGTCTGCGGTTTGGGATTGATCCAGATTTTCAGCCGATACGGATTGTGTTTCTTGAGCAACACACTGCATCAGTTGGCTCGCTAAAAGAATTTGATCCCTCAGACTCAGATTTTGAGCAGCTGCTAATAACTCCTGAACTGTCATCGCGCCTTCCTTCTGCAGTTGTAGCTTACTTGGAGGATTGTCTCTATTTTGCCTCAGGTCAGGTACTGCCCACCATCCCATCAACGCTTTCCATCAATCACTCCCCCGCCTCCAACTCCTACCCACAGCCATCACACTCCATCACATCGGCTTCAACCATTCGGCAGGTATTGCCCCCACCCATAGCCCGTAAACCTGCATGGCAAACCTTCGGGCAATTCCCACGTCACTCTATGTGAGTAGGCATATGCCGAATCACCGAAACATAAATCACCGCTAAAGTCAGACGCTGCCAGTTGGGCTGATTCAGTCAAAGTAGGGTGGGCCCACCCTACAATTGCTACTTTTCTTTATGACATGGCAGTGGGCACACTAAATCCATAATGTAATCCAAGTAAACCCGGTGAAGCTCAGGGATGTTGTCAGTCGCCTCGCGATTGATCCTCGAAAATTGACAGACTATGCCCTCGACTTAGAGAGCTTGAAAGGTGCTGATAAAGCCCTCATGTTCCGCCAGCATCTCGGCTTTACCAAAGAAACCTTTCAACTCCTCCTGGCACAAATTGAAGCCCAGGCTTTAGATGCAGAAGCCATCCCCGGTGATGAAGATCAGCATGGATGCCGGTATCAAGTAGATTTATCCATAATAGGATTGAAGCCAGGCCAGCAAGAAACAGTACGCACAGGATGGATCGTTCGACCCGGTGAAGACATCGCCCGACTGGTCACCCTTTATGTTCGGAGGCGCAGATGATACAGCCTGAATTACTAGACGTTGTCGAGCTTCTGGTTGATCGTCCCGACGTTCAGCTACAGGCTGGCGACCAGGGTACCATTGTCGAAGAATATGAAGACCGTGCCTACGAAGTAGAGTTCTCTAATTCTCAGGGAGAAACCCTGGCCCTGCTAGCCCTTGAGCCTGAGCAGTTTGTTGTAGTTTGGCAGAACACTACAAAGGCTTGGGTTCCTCTAACAGAGCGCATCACTGCTGTATTGCAAAAACTGCCAGAAGATAGACAGCAGCAGGTCTTAAATTTTGCCCGTTCTCTTCAATAAAAGAGCAACCTTGCGGAGCGGCTGGATCATCGAACATGGTTCAGACATCCCCAGGTTGACGACCTGCTTTCCCCCTTAGTACACGGAGGTGATCAGCAACATGAATAGTGCTCCTAAGCTTTTAGATGTGGTCGCCCTGACGGTTGACCTTCCACAGTACAACCTCTGGCGAGGGCAGGTTGGCACCGTTGTTGAGACCTTATCCGGGGGTACAGCCGTTGAAGTCGAGTTCAGCGATCGAGAAGGGCGTACCTATGAATCTCTAGGGCTGCTTCCAGAACAAATTCTGGTGCTGCACTTTGATCCGACACCCCCAGACACTAAAGCCGAGATGGTTACGGCTTAATCAGCATTCCTCTTTCTGGCTTAATCATCAGCGGTGATCCACGCAAATCGGGAGTTTCCTCCATCCCATAAACCCCCTGTCCTGGAAGCAACAGAAGTAAAAGTAGGGTGGGCAGTGCCTAGGGTGTTCACCGTCGCTAAAGTTCATGCACAATAAGGGTACATCGAGTAGCGTTAGTTGGGCCATGTTCCCGAGCGATAAAGGT
>CAZPYG010000373.1:0-3723 GCA_964590465.1 uncultured bacterium
GTTCAGCAGATTGACCACTATCCGGCAACTGCCCCCAGATAAACCAGCTCTGGCCCATTTGCCCTGGAATATTGTGGGCATGCTCCAGGACTCCTGCCTTGATGTGCCTCAGTTGTTCAGCCAAGGGTAGAGTTGGCCACGACGCCTCCTGAGGCTTGCCAGCACAGTCCAGCATGACTGAAAGGGTATCGCCCAATTTGACCGGGTAATAGTAGCCATCATAGGGAGGCTGGAAGCGCAACCGTTTATCTGGAAGCAGTTCGATATAGCCAGACAAGGTCTCTTCTCGCCCCTTTATATCTGCCAAGGCAGTTTCTGTAAATTGACCATTCAACACGCCTTGCCAAAAGTGTCGTCGCTTTTGCTCTACCTTCTCATCACTCTCTCCCAACCCGTCTTGCAGGTCGTACAGAAATAAATCAAGGGTTGGATGATGCAGCGTCAGGTTGGCCATAGGATGGTTAGGCATTAAGACAAATTAGACGGACCAAGCTGGTGAACTGCCCGGATCGGATTATCTGCTGCCAGTATTTGATTGGCATTGTCTAAATTGGCATCGATATTGGCCAGCATCTCTTTTAGCCTCTGGTTTGAAGCTTGGGTATCGCGAGCGATATTTCCCTGCTCGATAGAATCTTCATCATCTTCATTAGCTGGGGGAAAGTTCCACCCTAAACCCTGTTCGGCAGCTAGACCACTCAACCAGGTGCGAATACTTTGGTAAGTAGTGGACAGGGGAGTCTCCACAATAGCCCGATGCAACTCCATTACCGAGGTATCGGGAGTTTGAGCAAAAGATTGAAATACGCTTGTTAAGCTATCCGGTAACACAGCTTCATCCTCCTGCAAACTCAATGTCAGCAAGATCGAGCGCAAAGTTCGTTTATCGGTATCTTTCATAGTCCAGAAACCGTGTAAGCGGCCCAATAATAAGGATGACGATAGGGGTATTCCGATGGCTGATGCGACTCTATTGTAAGAGCGGCTTGGGAATTTGCACTGATTCGGATTAACTCATCTTCTAGGGTTAGTCGTAAGGAGTCTTTTTGGTTTGGATGTAATCCACTACGATCAACTAGGGCGATGTAATTGTGGAAGGCCGCTCTAATTTGGTCATAACTGGCTGCTTTAAAGAAGTCCTGGGCTTCCCTCAAGGCTCTGGCCGGAGTTTCTCCCTTTAGCAACGCCTGGTAAAACTGGTTAACAAAGATTAAGCTGGAGCCAGACTCGATCCGCCAAAGTGTACTAATTACGCAACCCGCATTTGCTTTGAGAAAGGCGCTGACCAGGCCGACGTAGTCATCGGTGATAGTTTGGTTACCCGCTACTCCGGTTTCACAGGCGGCAAGAAACACCAGTTGGTAAGCGCTCAAGTCTTGATAACCCAATTCTGGGTTGGGGCGGACAATATCGGCCAGGGTAAGGCGATCGCCACCGGTCAAAAACAGGCAGGACTGGGCAGGGTTATGACTGTTGTACAGCCCATGGCCGGTAAAGTGAAACACATCATGAGCTTGTCCCAGAGACCGTAAGATCTGGTCATAGGGCACCTGCTGATTTTCTAGCGTGGTGATCCGCCTCGACTGCTCACCCCCCGCATCTCGGAACTGCTGGCGAATTAGCTCTGCTTCAACCTCGGCAAAAGGCAACTCATCCAGCTTGTGGGTCAGGGTTTTGACTGTGGCAGTGCTTTGGGGGTTTTCTGCGATCAGCACATCTCTCAGTTTTGGAAAATCAGTTTCGGGTAGGCGATCGAGCCCAACTTTAGCGCTGGGTAAGTAGGTGCAGTCATATTGGTCAAAGAAGATATGTAGGGGGAAACGGTGTAAATCACGATGGGGAATGAGCCGCAGCCGCTGGATTGGATAGTCCTGCAAAGCTGTATGAATCGCCTCGACATTCACCAGTTGGCCGAGAGTTTCCAGCCGATTGGTCATTTGGGACCGCCAGGGATGCTCTCTTCGCCAAGCGGTAAGTCCTACATTGTTGTTGGTTTTATTTTGGGCTGAGCTGTAGTTGTTATAGTCCTGGTTCCACTGACTCAGCCAGTTTTCCCAACACAGAATTTGCTTCAGCCCTAGAGGCCGCTCGTCATGGGATAGGGTTTGCCCCGGCTCAACGGTAAAGTCTGGTGGTGGAATGAGCACCGGCTCACTAGCTCCCGGTAACAGTAAAAAGGTGGTCAGCGTCGATGGGCTCAAGTGCCAGTAGACCATCGCCGTGCGCTCATCGACCAACGCTTGCATCTGCTCAAAGGCCACTTCGGGCACCTCATCCAGGTCCAGAAGCCAGCGTAGGCAGACATTTTTTGCCATCTCTGCAGTACTGAGGGCTTGAGAAAAATTCTTTGCTTGAATGGCAGCGTCGACAGTCAGTTGCTCAAACCTTGCTAACCACAGCCCCAATGTTTGCTGATCCCTCTCATTACGGTGATGCCCGGTGAGCGCTCGCTGAATGTAGTTCGTCACCTCTTGCTGAAGGGTTTGAACTACTTGGTCTTCCCCTAAACCAAGTAGGACTCGAATCAATTCATGCAAAGATTCAAAGTAGAGTTGTTCAAATCGGGGGGGCTGTAGCGTTTCTAAGGCTCGCTTAAAACTATTCGCGGCCTTTCGCCAGTAGGGCTGCGGGCTGACCTGCCTGCGCGCTTCATCACAGTGGGCTCGGCCTATGGCTCGCCATAATTTTCCCCATTCTTCTGGGTGAGTATCTTTGCAGATCGCTTTCTTAGGTTCATCTTGGGAGTAGTCCCCCAGTTCAGCCCCATAACTGTTGAGTTTTCCTTGGTAGCCCCCGACTCGTAGCTCGGGGCGTAAACGTCCTAGATGGGTGGCAGCCGTCTCAGTAATCATTTGCACTACAGCAGCGGAAACCGGTCGCTGAACCAGAAGCTCCAATTCAGGCGAGATAGATGCTGAAATCACCTTCTCCAGCTCAGACGAAGGGGGTTGCTTAATCAGAGCCAATAGCTGAGAATTGTCTTCTTGAGCGAATGTCTGGAGTAACAGACGTTTAGAGCAGTCTAGAGATTGTAAGAAGTCTTCTAGAACGATATTGGAATCTTTGGTTGAAAAACTGCTGACGGACAGGAGAGATCTGCTGCCTAATTCTTGCTGTATCTTTCGGCTAAATAGTAGCTCATCATCGGGACTATAGCTTGGTAACTTAGTAAGGGTTGTGCCTCGATTGAACCAAGCCGGAGCATAGTCCAGCTGGAGAGCAAGGGCATGATCATAACTATTCAGTGCCTCTTCGTAACGCCCTAACCCACCTAAAGCGATACCTCGACCATTCCATGCCTCAGCATGATTTGACTGGAGACTCAAAAACTGATTGTAGCTAGCTAGAGCCTCACCAAAGCGCCCAAGCTTACATAAAGTGAAACCTCGACCGACCCATGCATTAACCCAATCCGGGTCGAGGATGAGGGCTAGGTCATAGCTGTCCAGACCTTCCTCATAACGGCTTAGCTTCTCTAGAGCAATACCTCGATTGTACCAAGCCCTGGCACTGTCAGACTGCAAAATGATAGATTGGTTATGGCTAGCCAATGCTTCATCGTAACGCTGCAAATTATCTAAGATAAGGCCTCTATTTACCCAAACCTTATGATCGATCGGCTGGAGGGTGACGGCCCGGTCATAACTGACTAATGCCTCCTCATAGCGCTTCAGCGTTCCTAAAGTGACGCCTCGATCATACCAAGCCACAGCATAGTCCGGC
>CAZPYG010000374.1:0-3194 GCA_964590465.1 uncultured bacterium
TCGCGCAGGGAACCGTAGAGGAAGAGGATGCGGGGGGGATGGGTGGATGGCATGGACATCAGACCCCCACGGCATTGAGCATGATGGAACACTGGTATTTGAGCTGGCGATCGCATGCTGCCAACAGGTCCATCACCGTTGCCTCGCTGAGGGCTGCCAGGGCTGGCGACATAGCGGCAAACCGTCGCAGGTACTCCAGATAGTAGACCTGGTGCTGTTCTTGGGAAAGGTCAGGGGTTACTTGAACCACGAAATCATAGTCTTCAATGGTTTTGTTTTTGCCGTTGCAGTTGCCCTCGGTCAGGTCTACTCGACAGTTGTCGTAGACCAGAAAACAGTGAATCTGGGGGATAAAGTCCAGACCATAGGGTGCTAGTAAGGGGGTGACCCCGGTGACGATCTCATCATTGAGGCGATAAAACCCCAGATGTTTATGAATCGGCAGGTTATGCTCCTGGGCGAGGCGAGCAATGGCCCCATGTTTGGTGGTGCAGGTGCCGTGGCCTTCCTCAAACAGAATCAGAGAGTCTTCGTTGTTGGAGTTGGTGCCATAGGGCAAATCCCTGGTCCACTGGCAGGCTTCATGGAAGGTTTTCACCCCCTGGTGGAGATACTTCTCAGAAATAATGCCCCGGTTCCGAAGGACAGTATTAGGGAGTACATGGATGGGATGCATCATAAATCCTATTGCGACTTAAACCAGAACAGTAAAGAGGATTCCAGCGATCACTGAGCCCAGAAAGGCGAAACCAAGGTAGGCCAGAAACACAGGACGACGGGCCAGGGCAAAGACCGCAATCATGGCGGGAATGCTGGTGGCTCCCCCGGCCAGCAGGAAGGTCATTCCGGCCCCAGGCGACATCCCTTGTTGGATCAGGCCATTCACCAGGGGCAAGGCGGCATAGCCATTGAGGTAAGCCGGAATTCCCAATGCTGCCGCCCCCAGGATAGAGAGCAAACCACCATCGCCCGCGACGGTTCGAATCCAACCGTTGGGGATATAGACCAGCATCAGGCTTTCAAGCAAAAACGCCAGCGCCAGCCATTTACCCAAAAACCAGGCATTCTTGCTGGCTCCCTGCCAGAACTTGTGGCGTCGCTCTGACTGCCGCCAAAATTGCCAGACGACGGGTTTGGGATTACGAACCCGGCTACCGCCACAGCCACCATTGCCGATGCCTTCCCGCAGGGGCTCCTCAAAAGCATTTGACGACCAGCCGGAACGCATGAGGGCCAGGGTGCCAAACCCTCCCAGTAGACCAATGCCGACGGTAGCGATGGTTTTGGCGATCGCAAATTGAAATCCCAAGGTGCCGACGGTGAGTACAAACATCGACGGGTCCATCAGTGGTGACGATAGCCAGAAGGCCATCACCGCTGCGACCGGGACGCCCATCGACAGCAGTGCTGCAATCAAGGGAATCACGCCGCAGGAGCAGAACGGGGAAAACGCCCCAAACATCGCCGCTACTGGAATCATGACGGCAATGCGTCCTTGAAAGGCTTTGGCGATTAGGTTATCGGCACCACTGGCCGCCGCATAGGCGGCAATCGCAATTGACAACAGCAGGAAGGGGGCCACCTCCCACAGACTGTTAAGCGTGAAGGCCAGACTGGCTGAAGCTTGAGAAGGGACCAGGAGCATTAGCCCCAAAAGCATGAGCGCGATCGCGAGGGCCACCCCATCGATTTGCCGCACACTGCGATGAAAGCGGGTCAGTACGTTGGTTGCCATGGGCAGTGAGTCCTTTTGGATCTAGATAAATGAGGTACTGCAGTTCAAAACTCAGACTGAAGCGAGAGATTGCTCAGAGATTCGTTTTACCCAGGCTTGAGCTGCCATTTGCACCGGGTCCCAGGGACTGCTGAGGGGCGGGGTATAGCTCAAATCCAGGTCACTGAGTTGGTCCACCTGCATTCCGTGGAACAGGGCAGTCGCAAAGATATCAATGCGTTTCGCCACTTCCCCCTGATAGTGCCCGATGATCTGTGCTCCCAGGAGTTGCCGAGTGTTGGCATCTCCCGTTACCCGAATGCGGATGGGATGGGCACCGGGATAGTAGACCTTGTGGTCCCAGGTTTCAAACTCCACGGTCACGGGCTCAAAGCCTGCCTCTTTGGCTTCCGCTTCACGCAGACCAGTACGGGAGATCGCTAACTCGAATACCTTCACCACCTGAGTGCCGAGGGTGCCCTGAAATTCGCAATTGCCGCCAATAGCATTCTCTCCCGCGATGCGACCTTGCTTGTGGGCCGTTGTTCCCAGGGGGATGTAAACATTCTTTTGCAGCAGTCGGTGCCAGGTTTCAACACAGTCCCCAGCGGCGTAAGTATTCGGGGCATTGGTTTCCATACGCTGGTTGACCTGAATCGCGCCATGTTGGCCCAACTCCACCCCAGCGGTCTGGGCCAGGTCCGTAGATGGCACGGCACCCACAGCTACCAGCACCAAGTCGGCTACGGCTGAGAATCCCGGAGTTCCGGTCACTCGTAGTTGTGTCCCAATCGGCTCAATGCGCTCTACTGCAATGCCGGTTTCAACAGTGACCCCATGCCGTTTTAGTTCATCAGCCACTCGCTCGCCAAAGCTGCCGTGGACTGTTTTGAGCACCGTTGGGGAATGCTCCACCAGCGTCACCTGAAGCCCGCGCAGGGTGAGGGCATCGGCCATTTCTAGACCGATATAGCCACCACCGACGATAATCGCTGACTGAGGATTCTGCTCGCTCAGGTGTTGGTGAACCTGAAAGCTATCCCCCATCCAGCGCAGAAAGTACACTCCTGGCAGGTCCAGTCCTTCAATGCGGGGATGACGAGAGGTTGCCCCCGTGCCAATTACCAGCTTGTCGTAGGAGACCTGGACCTCATCGCCAGCCGCATTCACCGCTGTAACCACCTGCTGCTTGGAATCAATGCAGGTAGCCCGATAATTCGCCAGCAGGGAAATGCCTTCCCGCTGAATGTCCTCCTTCGTGCGATGAGCCAGATTGCGCCAGTCGGGTACCTCGCCGCTGAGGTAAAACGGCAATCCGCAAATGCTGAAGTTGGGATAGGCATCCGCCAGCATTACGGTGACCTCAGCGTTGGGAGACAACTCCCGAATCCGCAGGGCGGCACTGATGCCTGCGTCGCTACCGCCGATCATCAAAACGTGAGTCATGGGGGTTCCTCAAATGCCGGATTGAGAAGTAGAT
>CAZPYG010000374.1:3204-3694 GCA_964590465.1 uncultured bacterium
ACGACGTAATCTCGGGAAGAGGCCGACGTGAATACAGGTTTCATAGGAGTGTGGCGGCTATACTGCAGCTTCTTCCGGGCTCAATTTGGCAATCAGCGCCTCGACTCGCTCCTTAACTTCATCCCGCACCCGAGGGAAAATTTCGGGCTGCTCCGCCGGGTCATCCAGTTGCCAGTCATCGAAATATTCGCGGGTCAGCCATTCTGGGGGCAGGTTCACGCCACAGCCGCAGAGGGAAATCACCGCATCAAAGTTTTCAGGGTCGAAATCGGCCAGAGCATCAGAAGTTTGGTCGCTAATGTCAATGCCGATGTCTTTCATCGTGGCGATGGCCTCTGGCCTGACAGAACTTGCCTCTAAGCCAGAGCTAGTGACCTCGATCTTGCCAGCCCCCAGGGTTTTGGCAAAGCCCTCCGCCATCTGGGAGCGAGAGGAGTTTTTCTTGCAGACGAACATAACTCGTTTCATGGGATTACCTTGGTTTGGGTGT
>CAZPYG010000375.1:0-3663 GCA_964590465.1 uncultured bacterium
GGCCTCTTTTGAGTTTTCACCCTAAATTCTTTCTATTTTTCGAGGTGCCCTTAAGCATCACATTGACGCTCTACTGACGGTGCTGACCCGAGCAACCTAATACAACATTCTGGCTCCCCTGAGCGAGTCCATTCGCCAGGCGTTGCTGCCCGTGGAGGAGGAGGATCTGGACTTCAGCCAGACCCCAGAGGTGGCGGCGTTGCGATCGCTCCAATCCCTCGCCCTGGATACCCGTCAAACTTTAGAGTCCACTGGCAACCTGGATGACCTCGAAGCGGCGATGAAAGCAGACGGTACCGAAGGTTTGCTCAAATTCCTGAAAGCAAACCCTGACGGGGAACCCATCTATGCCATGGACCTGTTGGGGTCTGGCTTTACCGCTCACCTACGCTCGGTGGATGTGAACCCCGCCACCATTCGCCAGCATCTTTATTCCACCTGGAAGCCCCTGATCGACCGCCCCGTTACCCTGCTGGGGGCATCCCTGGGAGGAGCAGTGGCCATTGACTTTGCCCTGAACCATCCCGATTGTGTGGAGCGGTTAATTTTGATTGATAGCGTCGGCTTTTCTGGCAGTTTTCCCCTCGGTAAGTGGCTGGGTTCCCCCCTGCTGGATTGGGGCGCTGACTGGCTGCACTTTCGCAAAGACTTCGCTTCCCAGGCGATGGGTATCATACCCGTTTTCAACAAAAGTCAGCAGGACTTAGTGCTGTGCTCCTCCCTCCATCAGGCCATGCCGGGATGGAAGGAGGCGGTTAAGTCCTTCACCCGCAGCGGCGGCTACAGCTATCTAAAAACGGTTATCCCTGAGGTCCCTCAACCAACCCTGATTATTTGGGGCGATGAGGATGAAACCCTGGGGACCGGAGACGCCAGAAGGTTTGAACAGGCCATTGCCCACAGCCGCCTGGTATGGGTTAAAGGAGGAGATCATGCGCCCCATATCTACTATCCCAGAGCCGTTGCTACAGCCATCACAGAGTATTTGGGAAGTCCTGAGACGAGTAATAAGCCCTAGCACAGCGTTTCTACCCTCTACTACCCAGACCCCCGCCATCAGGATGTTGAATCATTTGTTATCGGGGATGAGGTACTCGGGGTCAATTTAGGGGGCACCAGTGTGGAGTAGTGCCGAAATGTCGTTCAACAGAGTTTCCAAATCGAAGGGCTTGGCCAGAAAAGCGTCGGCCCCTGCGGCGAGGGTGTTCTTTTTGTGGGTTGTAACATCGCTTAGGGCAATAATCAGCAGCTCGGAATGTATCGCTTTCAGGTTCTCAATTAAGGCAAACCCGTCCATGATCGGCATCATTAGATCCGTCATAACCAGTTGAATTTCCGACTGGTGCTGCCGGTACTGGTTCAGGGCCTCTGCCCCGTTTTGAGCCACCAGGATGTGGTAATGATGGGTTTCGAGCAGCGATCTCAACATACTGCGCACGGTTTCTTCGTCTTCCACCACCAGCACCAATGCCTCACGGTTTCCTGAAGACACTTCAGATGAAGGACCTGTGGGTTATTATTCGAGACCATCGTTTTCCATCAGCGGGAAAAAGATCTTAAATTGAGTGCCCTGGCCGACCTCGCTGAACACTTGCAAAAACCCCTCATTCGCTTTGACCAACCCGCACACTGTCGCTAAGCCCAACCCGGGTACCCTGCCCCGGTGCTTTGGTGGTAAAAAACGGGTCGAACATCCGCGCTTTCACCTCGGGGGGAATACCCTTGCCGGTATCAGCCACCGTGCTGATTTGGGCTTCCCTTTCTTGCAGGGCTGAGTTAGTCCGCCACTGCTCAATTAAGTCCACCACTTGCCGGGCTAATAAATCGAGAAACCAAAGTTGCCAATCGCTGGGTTGATGGTGATCGCGCCAGTGCGTCGAAATCATGCCGACGGGATGACCCAGACGATTCATCAACGGGGTAGATTGCGCTGAAAGATAACCGGCGTCCCGATGCATGCGCAGAGAACCATCGGGGTCGGCACTGGCGGGAACATCAAAATCAAGAAAAGTGCGTTGCCCCGTGGCCAGGGCAATACCGCAAGGGGTATTAGAGCTAGCGCTGACGCGAGCAAAAAATTCAGTCATCGGGGGTTCAAACCCCGCCGCCGCCAGTAGTACCAGTTCTTGAGTGCCAGATTCAAACAGCTGTAGGGTGCCAGCCTCCGCCTCCGTTAGAGTCATCGCCGCTGCCACAATATCGCCATACAGTTCCTGCGGATCACCGCTGGTAACCCGTCGGGTGCTGAGGGAACGCAGCAGTTCTAAAGCTTCCAGGTCTATTGACATCTCCGTTTCGATCTTTGACATCTGCAGTTGTTCCAGGGTGTGTCGCAATTCTTCATTGACGGCCTTCAGTTCGGCCATCTGCAACAAAGCGCCCCATTGCAGGGTAGGCGGGGATCTCAAATCCCCGCGCCGTAATAGGGACTGGATCCGCGCCAGCAACTCATCTGCATCGAAAGGTTTGGTGACATAATCATCAGCTCCGGCATGGAGGGCAATGGCTTTAGCAGAGCCTTCGGTCTCTTGCCCCGTCAGTAACAAAATTGGGGTTTGAACGCCTTCGGCGCGCAGCTGCCGGCAAAGACTGACTCCATCGATTTGGGGCAACCCAATATCCAGCAGCAGCAGGTCATAGCTGTAGGCGTCAACCATTTCCCACCCGGCTTGACCATCGACAACCCTATCTACCGCATAGTGGTGGCTGACCAACAAGGCTTCTATGGCCTGAGCTACGGTGGCATCATCTTCGACAACTAAAATTTTCATGATACCCACCCCGAATCATAGAAGCCTCCTTGGAAATCTAAGGATTAATTTCCTCGCTAGAGTCTGGTTTCTAAAGGAAAAACATGGGCTTTTGAAGAAATCCAAGAGCCTACTCCCTTCTTCACTCGAGAGAGGTATAACAAAATATCCTGTAAAACTTATATGACAGGGAGCTCAAAGTGATTTATCCAACCAGAATCTACTAGGCTTTGCAGCCTTTATGTTAATGCTTAAATCTCCTTCTTCGCGTGTACTCGTTAAGCTCATTAAGTTTTTCTAAATGCATTTACTGCCGAGTGCATCCCAGTTTCGCAAGTCTGCCCTCATCCCCCAACCCCTTCTCCCAAAATGGGAGAAGGGGAGCCGGGTTCAAAGTCCCTCTCCCGCTCTGGGAGAGGGATTTAGGGTGAGGCCTGCAAAGTCGGGATGCACCCTTTACTGCCTTAATATTATTATCGATCTTCACAACATCTTCACGAAACATTCTCCATAATTCTTTTTATCATTAAAAATTGTTTTGTTCAACTATGTCCAGAGGACATCGAAAACAGCATCAGGACTCAGGCTCCTGTGCTAAAACTGTAGTTACACAATGGATAGATAAGCTTTTCAGGCTACTATCCTATCCATCGCGTTAGCAATATAGCTATCAAGGAAGTAATCCATAGGGATACTGCTGTTATTTAGACACTCTACCTAAAGAGAGTTGACATATTTGCCTTTGGCTGGTCAACCTTCGCGACTGCCTAGATTTTAATAAAGTGGTTCTCGTTTTAGTGATGCATTTATCTCAAGAAATTTTCTGCTACTACACCAATGACACAGACCAATATCAGATTATTCGAATTTCCAACATTCCATGCTGGTTCTTTGAACATGCTGGTTCTTTGAA
>CAZPYG010000376.1:0-3660 GCA_964590465.1 uncultured bacterium
TTGGGCTGTTTCTCTGGCGGTTACAAAGCTACCCCATCGTCCGAGGCAGGGCGAATTTAGTGTCTCAGGTAGGGGATGATCTACATCGCCGCTGTTACACCTTCAATCCCCTTTCAGAGGGAGCGATCCGACATCCTGTCCCCCTATTTAATCCTCCCCAACCTGAAACAGAAATTACTCAGACGGCAGCAGAAATTAACCTGCCTGTACAATTACGAACCGATCCCGCTTTTGAAGGATATAGCAGCGAAAAACCCGCCTTTAAAATTTTTATCGATGGACTTCTTCAACCGATTCCGGTTGAAGAAGTGCTAATTACTGAATTGAGCGGCCCTGAGCCACCTTGGGACTGGCAGCTAACCTCTACCAGAACTGAGGAAGCTCTCCAATCTGTCCAGAGAGCGCCTCGCGCCAATTCAGTTGTTGCTGTAGACCCCGCTGCCGGTCGAATGGTCTTTTTGGATCACACCCCACCCACTCAGGTGGGGGTGACCTACGCCTATGGATTCAGCGCCGATATGGGCGGTGGTCCTTACAATCGCAGTGATGTCATCGCGCAGATTCCGCCCACAAGTATTCCCCAGTCCTCTGATCTGTTTCTCTCGCCCCTGTATTGGGAAGTGGACTATGCTCGGTCGGGTCATCCCAATCCTCTCGTTGAAGCTGTGCAAACCTGGAATGGAACGGTGCAAGCCTGGCAGGGATGCTATGACCTAACATTTATTCCGCTGGCCCACGTTGAGGTTCCCAAGGCCAAGGTCACCCCAAATTCCTTGCTCCCTGGAGAGCTGCCCCGATTTAAATTTGGGGTTGTTAGGGGGCTGGAGGTGATCGCAACCCCAGGAACTAAACAAATTATCATTACCCCTGGGTTGGCAGTGGATGATCAGGGGCGTCCCATTGAGATTGATCAAAACAAGCTGATCAAGATAGACAAGATTACCCCCCCCCTGCCCGTTAACCAGCCGCTGTGGGTAATAGTTTCCTACTGGGCCGATACCATCAACACGAGCTATCAGATCAGAGTGGTTCCTTACACCCAGGCAGATCAGTGTAGCGAGGGGGTCTATGTGCGATTAGCCAGCTTTAGCTTAACGGCTGGTTCAAATAATGAAAAAACGATCGATGCCATTTCTCTGCCCGACGAGCGGGAGTACAAGGTCGGCATCGTAGAAGGATTGACGGTGGTAACCCCCTCGGATGTTTTAGAAGCCATCGTGATGCCAGGCGTAGCGGTGGATGGATCAGGTCAAATCATTCGGGTAGACAGTAAGCAGGCCCTGGATTTGAGGGATTACCAAGATCAGACAATTTGGCTGACGATCGCAACCGCTGAGTTCCCCGTGGCGGCGGATTGGCAAATCCACCTTCTCTCTGAGGACGACATCCAGGATGAGTTGCGCTATCCCCAAGATCAGTATCTTCGCTTGGCCAGGTTGTATGTGCCACCCGTTCATACGGCTAACCTGGATACAGCCTCACTGCCCCTACGCCCACAGTTTGAATCGGGTATCGTAGAAGGACTGGCCGTGGAAGGGGAGAGTGGCGATCGCACCGTTATCCTCACCGCTGGACGAGCCCTTGATGGAGAGGGTCAGGCCATTATTCTCAAGCAAGATTATAGGGTCAGCGGATTAGGGCGCTATCGGGGAGAAACGGTGACCCTGGCCATTGCCCGCAGCCAAGAAATCCTAGGGCCTGATTGGAAACTCAAAATTCTGCGAGCGGGTGATGAGCTGGAAGAAGGATATCTCCGATTAGCGAGCCTCGATATTGGCCCTACCGGCCGTTTGACAGGAGGTCCTATATCCTTATCAATCCCCTTTAAACCGGGGGTAGTTAAGCAGAATACCCTGATGGTGACCTCTGCCAAAGCTGGCCATATCAAAGTGAGTCAGGGTAAGGCTGTTGATCGGCTAGGTAACCTGATTACTCTGGCCCAGTCTTGTACGCTGGATCTGCGACGATATCCGGGTCGAGCATTCATGGTATTTATCTCGCATCCCCAGGGACAGGGCTGGAAACCGCTCACAGCCCAAGATGTTGACAGCGCTGAAACTGTCAGACCGAGTTGGTTCCATCTAGGTATGGTGCCAGAGCTACCCTCCCATTGGGGTGAACAGTCGCCCCAAACTGGGGTGATCATGATTCGAGATAACCACACCTATGAAGGGAATCTCAACTTAGTGATTCCCAACAGTGAACGGCTACAACTCAATTGTCAACTACTCGCAGATGATGGTTGTCGCCCCCACCTGCGAGGGGATATCTCCATCCGGGGAATTGTGGAACCTGAGTCTCGGAGATCTCCTGACTTTGAGCCAGGGGACTGTCTGATCGATGGCCTGCTAATTGATGGCAACCTGACGGTCCATGCAGGTGATCTGAAACACTTGGTACTACGCCACTGCACGCTGGTGCCCAAACCTGAATCCAGCTTCCGGGTGGAGGCGGCCACTGACCTTCAGGCACTTAAGAATCCTGTTGATGGCGACCGTAAATCTGATGACGATTCCACCTTTGAAGAGGACATCCCTGGAGGATTCCTGCTACTTATTCTTTCAATGTTGCACTTGATTGGGCAGCTCATCAAGCTGGCCTTTGACAGCCGCCATCTTTCTACCCAGCAACGGTTGAAGGAGTTAATACAGTACGTCCTGACTGAGTTTGAGAAGATCTGGTGCGCTTTCCAGGAAGAATTATACCAATGTCAGCGTTCCACTTTAACGTCTGAGACGGGGGATGAGGCCAAGGGTTGCCCTCTCATCGATTGGTTATGTTGCGAACCTGATCAGGGGACGGGTGATGGAGATAATACTGACCTGCAGCTTAAGATCGATCGGAGTATCGTGGGCTCTATTCATCTAGCCGATTCCGTGCCTCGCTTAGCCATTGAGGACAGCATCGTAGACGGAGGGTCCCTGGCTTTAGATATCACTCTGCCAACGGCAGCGGTTGCGATCGCAGCCTCCGGTACAGCCATCGACATTCAGCGGAGCACCCTGTTGGGAACTGTCCAAGCGCGACGGTTAGACGCCAGCGCGAGTATATTTTCTGGGGGCGTTTCCGTATTGGATCGTCAACGGGGCTGCATGCGGTTTTGCTATGTACCGGTCGGGTCCCAAACTCCGCTACGCTATCGTTGTCAGCCCGATCTGGACCTGGAAACGTTGCCCAATTTACCGGCTAAAATCACGGCTTTTGTGATAAACCCGGTGGCTCCTCAGCTATTTTTAGGAACGGAGGGGCAAGGAATCCTGCAGTTTCAAACTCCCCACCAGTGGATACCCACCAATGTAACGAATGACTTTATCACGGCCATGGCGAGCTATCGCCGCAGTGATGGCAAAATCGTTTTCTTCGCTGCGGCTAAAGGGGGGATATTGCTCCGCCTAGGCCCCGATGAAACGGAGTGGCAACGGTTCAAACAGTCCAATAATTTTGCTGATATAACAACTCTGCTAACCCATAGTCGAACCCTGTCGGGGACGATCACAAGCGAGGGGACGACTGTGACGGGACATGATGAAACTGATTTCATAGGTGAGTTAAAGCCTGGGGATACCATCACCATTTGGCGATCAGATTCTGAACAGGAAGAGACTCGCACTGTGGTGACCATTGATGCCTACCCGGATACGAAGTACACGGGACGTGTCA
>CAZPYG010000377.1:0-3654 GCA_964590465.1 uncultured bacterium
AGACTCATCATGATAAGTATCTTGATGTCATTGTGTTTGGCGTGGATAGTGTGGCAGGGCGAGCAATCGGATTCGACTGCATGTCCAACTTCGGAGCCCAGTTCGCACGACTCCCGATAAGCGCCTTCTGCTGGAAAGAAACAGCACCAGACCAGCCACTGGACCACCTAGAGCTTTGGAACAACTTCAGCTACAGCGTAGAAGCTCATGAATATTCGTTCCTGTCAGAGCTGCGCTGTAGCGTTCTGCTTAAAGACCGCAAGTGGTATCCAGGCGAATACATGTTCACGCTTTCTTGGTATGGAAACGACTTCTCTGAGAATGCAGGCGATACAGGTTTCAAACGGGCTCATATCATTAAGTTAGACAACGGGAACTACGCAGCCCAGCCTAACAATAGGGTTAAATGGTATGAGCCTTCTTTTATTACAGAGCCCTTTCCTGAGAAGCCTGAGTTCAAGACCAACACTCGCACCTGGAACGTGGAGCAGGGCGACAAGTGGGCAACCGAAAACAGCGACCGCTTTTTTTACGTAATTAACGACTTCAAGGAAAAAGAAGCTAAAGATTAGAACCCTTCTTGCCGTCACCTAATCTAATAGGGAGAAGCAATCACGCTTCCCTAAGATTAAGTGAGGTAATTATGGAAACGTTAACTGAAGTCATGAAACTAACTGGGTTCGCCGCTTTGTTGTGGGCTATCACTGCATCACTCACAGGCTGCGGCATCACAAGCGGGCAAACGGGGATTGGCGTCGGAGAATCTTTCTTCAAGGCTCACAACGAGAAGCTCAAAATTATAGACATGCTCGAACGAGAGGAGGCCCGCCATGCAGCAATTAAATAGCTATATACTCATTTTATTGTCGATGCTCTCGGGCGTGGGCCTGTTGCATCTCCTCACCGTCGCCGGGTTCCTTGGCGCGATTCTTCCCTCCTGAACCGACCGAAAAGGGGTGCTTGTATAGGCCCCATCCTGATAAACTGGGGGCAGCGAGCTTGCAGGTTAAAGGTTGCACTCTCTCCTCCTCACTCGGAGTCGGGGTAGTGGCTGTTCTAGGATAACAGCGTATCGGCATGGATTGCTGAGCTACCCCGGCTCCAGGTTTTTAGTGAGGTTTTAAAGAACCGGTTGCCTTCAAGCTCGCCTTCAATAATTACCAAGAGGATAAAAGCATGTCGCTCCAAACTGCGTTGCAAGAAGTTTTTGATATTTACTACGCCACCGTCGCAGAGCCGTTGATCCAAAATGCAGACGCTAGCTCAACCATTGCGACCATTATTCGAGACCTAGAACGCGAAACTAAAAATTGGTTGTCCGACAAAATCAACGCTGAAGTTGCCGCTGACATGGCCATCCGTAAGTTTATTGCTGAACAATCACAATGAGCTTAAAAGCCGTCAAGCAGTTACCAAGGAAAGCAAAGTCTGATTTGCTATTATTAAAGCGTGGGCTCGTTGCTAGTCGGGGCAATCCGTTGAAAGTGCTTGCTTCCGTTACTGCGTTTGGCTTTGCTTCAACGTTAGGTCTAATCCCTTTCTTTCGCGATAAAAGCATGGACGCTTCGACTCAATGTGGAGTCGGTCCTTTAAATCTTAATCTACCTTTCTTTAATTTCATGGCCTCATCTTGTGCATTGCATGACTTCGATTACTTAAACATGAAAAGGGAGCGGTAAATGTGGAAACTGCTATTATTATTTTTGGCCTGCTTGTTTTTATTTGGCTGCTCGTCGAGTAAACCTAAACCGCCTGAACCACCTAGTGCTCAACTCCCCGCAATGGGCGCGGTTTGCCATGACTTTATTGGCCTGCTACATCCACAATTCCCAACGCCTTACGTAGCAGCGTTAGCAACTGAGCCGTTCTGCGGTTCGCATTTAGATTGGACATTTGGAAATGATACGCAAAATCTGGAACTACTTCTTAACACCGGCAAGGTCGCGGCGTGGCAGGTCGACATTTATAACGGACCCTGCATCAATCCCTGGAATAGCAATTGTGGAAGTTACGAACCCCACGCCGGACTTTCACGAGATCAATTTCGCGCCAAATGGGAAAGGGGTGGTGAAGAGCAAACTAGCTGGTTTCGAGATAGAGTTCGCACCTATTGCGACTTATTCAAACGGCATCCCGGAACACGTTTGCAAATCTCTCCAATACTCGAACACACTCTTTCTCGCGAAGCATGGAACAACATGGCAGCTAATGTGCGTGACGTCTGTCCATCTGCCGAACTTGTCAATAACAACGTCCAGGACCAATACTACCCAGACGTGCTAAACGAAACGCACAACCGACAGCATAACGCGCCTGTTGGTTCTCTTTTTAGTTATGATGGTAACGAAACGATGGACTCTAACGTTCCGGCTGAATATGCCAGAATGAAAGACCGCGTTTCTAAATTTTATATTTGGAGTTGGACTTATAATGGAAGATGCACAAACTCAGGATTCGTTGACCCTAGAAATCGGTCAAGATGGCCAAATAAAGCAATGCTCGCTGACTTGTTTTTCGTCGGGAATGTGGCATCGGGACGAGTTCAAGCTGGGCCTACTCCAGCGGCTCCAATCAGCCATCCTCGCCTGTGGAAACCATGGGCTGACGATCACTGTGACGGAAACCCCCGAAACAACAAGCCGGTCTACCTTACCCCCTGGAACGGAAATCAAATTGACATTTTAGGGGCCGACCGAAGCACCGTAATCACCAGTCTCAAATACGCTGGCCGATTTGGGCACGACAACAATATCAGCACTTATAGGAGCGGCATCCCTGGCAGCACCAATCGCCATGCTAGCGAGATTGCTGATAAGGCGGTTGAGCTAACAGGCTCCCCTTGGGTCTATTTGCGCGAGGGTTCTGCGGTTTATGGGCCATTTCATCCTAGCATGAGGCAAGGTTATTTTAGATAATGGGAGCGTGGCTAAAAATCAGGAGAGCCTTTATGAGTGAACAAGAACAACTACAACAAGCAGTGGAAGAAACCATTGCTATTCTGGCCGCGTCTCTCAAGGAACGAGCTGGAAGATACCTAGAGGGAGCCCAGGAAGACCTGGACAAATGGGCCTTTGATATAGCAGAAAGCACTGTCAGAGCAGCTCAAGCAGGCGACAAGGCCCGCCTAGACGAGCTTCGGGCTCAGGCGTTAGGTGTGCTGGAAGTCAGTAGGCTTCGAGCCGTGAAGCAGGCTGACGCGCTCCTAGAGGAAGCCATAAGTGCCTCTATCTCAATTGCTTTCGCTCTATTGTCTTCAGGCAGTTCTTTACTTGGTCAAGTTGCAGCTAAACTCACGGAGGATGCATAAATGAAATACTTACTAGTTACATCTCTTTTTCTGTTATCGGCCTGTTCGTCGGGCATGATTCATGTCGATGCAATTGAAGGGTTAGTTGAGCCTCTAACTGCTCGCCACGATGCCTACGTACAGAACGACGAGAATCTAAGCGACGAGCTAAAAGGCGATTACCTTCGTAGTTCAGACATTCTACGGGCCGTCCTAGAGGAAGCCAAGGATGACTAAGAGTGATAAAACAAAACCCATCCTCCGCAGTATGACGGTTTGGGGAGCGCTCCTTGTGATGCTCCCCTTTCTTGTGGATGCCGGTAATGGTATTATAACGAAAGACCGGGATCCACAGGTAGCCCAGCAGC
>CAZPYG010000378.1:0-3648 GCA_964590465.1 uncultured bacterium
TAAAGTTCCTATGATTGAAGGTAGAGAAACCTGTATAAAAAGGAACCTTAAATCGCAGGGAGTCTACTTAGTATCTGATCTTTACACAAAGCGAAGTTTATGGACATTGTCGGCCATAAAGAAGAATATCGAAGAACTTACTGCGAATTCGAATATCAAAGATGCATTGCTATTTGCGATGCAAGGAATTTTACTTATCAATAGCAAAATGTGTAGGGCAGAGACTACACAAACTCAAAATGGAACCTATTATCTACCTCAAGTCTTCAAAGAACTATTTCCGCTGAATTCTGTCAAAAGCAAGGTTGATGTTATTTCTGAAGCTTATCAAGAGTACGCTCTACAATCAACTGACATAAACATTAGTACTGATTCGGCATGTAACTTGACTTCTGTTGTCTCTAATAGCGTTGATTATATTTTCACTGATCCACCATACGGAGACAAAGTTCAATATGGAGAATTAAACTTCGTTTGGGAAGCATGGATGGATTATGCCTTAAATTGGCATGATGAAGAAATTGTTATTAATCAAATCCGGGGAAAGACAGAAGCAGACTGGGCAGATAGCATGCGACAAGCTATGGCAGAGTGCTTTCGGGTGCTCAAACCTGGGAGATGGCTGTCCCTTTGTTATCACGATACTTCAGAAGGTACATGGTCTCTAATTCAGGACATCATGGCTGAAGTTGGTTTTGTGGTAGACAAAACTTCTAAAGAGGCTTTGTTCATTGATACAGGTCAGAAGTCATATAACCAAACAATTGCAGATAAAGTTACCAAGCGTGACCTTGTAATCAATTTCCGCAAGCCAAAGCCTGGTGAAGTGGCCCAAGATATTGCGCTGACAGGTGAGGAAGGCTCGACAACCTTCAACGACAAAGTTCGTACCATTATTCGTGATTATCTTTCTGTAAATCCTGGTTCTACCAAAGACCGCATTTACGACGAGCTGGTAAGCCGTATGGTGCGGTCTGGCCAAATGGAGGCTCACAACTTTTCACGGGCACTCTTTGCCGCCTGCGGGACCAAGGTGTTCTTCAATCCTAAAGACCGGGAAACAGCGCACGAATTTTCCGGGTATCTGGGGGAGAAAGAAGTGCGATTGTTCACCCGTTCCCGCAGTCATGGGCGCTACGGAGGGCAGAGTCGTTCTGAACAGGTGCAACGAGTACCGCTGATGACGGCAGACCAGATTCTGAAGCTGAAGCAGGGGGAATGCGTCTTTATTAATCCCGGCTATCAGGGACGGGGAGAGGCTTCGGTTCCGCTGCGGGTGAAAGTACAGCTTTCCAAACGAGAACGCTGGGTACAGGACCGCAGTACAGAACTGTGGCACAGCATCGTTAAACAGAAGCTAACCCAGCGCTGTCAGCAGCAAACCCCTCCGACCGACCTGGATGACGAGAATACAACGCGAAAGACCTTGGCAGAGCAGTTGTTTTTCCTGCCGGTCCCTGGAGTGAACACCGATACCGGAGAGCTACCCCATATTGATCCCGATCTTACCGAAGACGAATTTGAAGAAGCGATGACTTAGTGGAGAAACCACCATGAATAACCCTGTTTCAACCCATCCAGACCTTACAAACTGGGGCTTGTCGTCCCAGTCCATTGAGGTCCTGAGCCAAGAACCCGAAATTTTGGAAGACCTGGACCAGGCCAGATCTTTACCCCCTTTACCGCCGGGGTACAGCCCAACAGTCGTTGAGGTGCTCTTCGAGGACGTGCCCTACCTGCGTTCAGAGCAGGGGTTGCTCTCTGTCCTGCGGGAGTGCCTGCCAGACTACCAGCCTCGGTTTATCGAGTATCGAGTAGACGATGAAACCGCCTTCTTCCAGGTCGGAAGCGAGATTGTCGTCAATCGCCTGGACGCCATCGCTGAAATGATGGGGAGGGTTGGGTGATGCCTTTTGTGATTAATGCCCAGGAAGCCCAGGCCATGCAGGAGGACGAGGTCCAACTGGTGATGGCCCTGGCTCAGGTCAGCCAGCGATTGACCATGGCTATTCACAGTACAAAACCGCCAGAAGTTAATCCAAATAGCCAGGACACACTCCGGATTTTTCTGGGACGCAGACTGGTTTATGGTCATCTAGCGGATGGCACCCAGCGTCATGAGCTGGATGCCAACGGATTGAAGGTGGTTCTCGACGCTTTGCAAAAGCCGGTCACCGAAGGGATCGATCCGGAGCAGTACAAGGGTAAAGTCCCAGCCATTGAAATTCGCGATGGTGATACTCTTCTGTTTCGTGAAGAGCGGGATGGGACCGTTACCACCAACCAGATTCAGCTCCAGATTGGAGAGGCTGAGCATAAGGTGGCTACCGAATCCCCTGCACTCAAAGCATTGGAGGCCGTAACCAGCTTAAATGGCCATAACGGTTCTAAGCCGGAAGTGGAAAATACGTCCCCTTCCATTGTTGGGGAGCGAGCGGCTCAAATCGCAGCTCGGCTGATCAATCCCCTGAATGAGGCCCAGCCCATGTACGATGCTGTGGCCGTGGGCGACTATCGCATTAAACAGAATGGCCACCATCTCGCAGTGAGGCGGGATAACAGCCTGATTCTGGTCGTGCGAGATGGAGAAGTGGTTTCCAATCAGCTGACCGAGTCCGATTTTGCTGCATTCCTGCAGTTCGAGACTCAACTTTCGCCCGTGACAGCTTTCGAGCAACACCAGGAAGAGTCAGTGCCAGAACCGGTTCAAAATGGTCACCATCCTAGTGCGTTGACCGTTTTAGAGCAGGCCAAGGATCAGCTACCCGAAAGCCCTACGAAAGCGTTGTTGCAAGACACGATTCCGGACTGGCAGCAGCAGGGGGCAGAGCAATCATCGGGATGGTTCGCGTCCAGGTTGGAAGACCGGCATAATCAGCAGCTGGCGCGAACGGTTCTGGAACTCTACCAGCGGGGCTACGAGCGTACTGGGGAACGGGCTTACCAGGTAGGGAATTACACCCTCAGCCGGAAAGAGCCCAACCTCTACACCCTCCGAGATAAGCGGGGTGTGTTGCTTCAACTTCAAACTCTGTCTAGTAAGGGATTGGGCCGAAAGGTGGAGGTCGTGACTATGAGTGATCACCTCAGCGAGTTTGATCGCCTGGAGCTGAAACGGATGCGCCAGAACCGCTCCTTCATGCCCCAGGGACGGTTGGATAGCGAAGCCACCTATGCCGCTCGCACCCGCCAGGTGGAACACACCGTGCGCGAGTTTCTGCAGCACCACGTCTACGCCAATTCCTGGAGCAAAGACGGGGGCCAGTTCAAGCTGGAAATCGGCACCGATGACCTGGTACGCATTACCGATAAGTGGGGGCGGGGAGTCGTATTTCAACGTCACCACAGCGAGGTCAAATCCCGACTTACCCAGAAAGACCTGGCCTACTTTGGCCGGCTATACAAGCGAATGCAGGTGGTCAGGCAGCAGACTCAGAACAAACCTAAAAGACAGCTTGAAATGGGCTGAATCTCAGGCAGAGTAGTTCTTTTTCTGCCCCTTCGACAAGCTCAAGGCAGGCTTTTGCCTTTTGCCTTCTGCCTTTCTTTCCTCCTCCGGCATCTACCACTCTGTCCAAAGCCCGGAGAGTGCCATGAGCCATCCCGAACTCGCGGAGGCTTTTGCCCAATATTTCATCTCAGATCAGG
>CAZPYG010000379.1:0-3645 GCA_964590465.1 uncultured bacterium
CAAAGCGGTTGTAGATCAGCTTGGCGGCCAGCAGCACATTACCGTAGGCATCAAGTTGAAGCTGATCTTTGGCGGCGTTTCCCATCACCACGGGAGCGCTGTGTCGGTAGCCCGCTAAATCCAGGGTTTGCTCGACGGGGGCAGGCTGACCCTCCAGGGTAGAAAAGGGCATCAACAGTTGGCTGTCCGAGTCCCGTTCGTAGCCGCAAATGAAGTCTAAAAAACGTCGCTCTTCAGTGCCATCGCTGCCGATGCGGGTGAGGACGCTGACAATCATCCCCGCATCCCGCAACCACACATAGCGGTAGTCGTAGTTGCGCTGCCCCCCAATCACCTCCGGCAGAGAAATAGTGGGAGCGGCGATGATGCCGCCATTTTCTGCAAAGGTAAGCAGGCGCAGGGCACGAATGGAAGCCGCCACTTCTGCCTCATAGGGACCATGGTAGGTGGCATGGGCGGTAATTTGCCGCCACTGTTCCAGGGTGGCTTCTAGCCAGGAATTCAACAATGGCGCGGCTGGGCCAGTTAAAGGGCTATCCAGCAGCAGGCACCACCCGGTTTCCCCCTGGGAAATCTGGCAGTGAATCTGTCCATCTTGAATCTGCAAAGGATGGGACGCATACAGGTAATGCTGTCCGTCAATTTCAATGCCCTGCCCCTGGGACTCAAGCTTGGCAGAGCGTCGGGCATAGTCAGGAGCGGGTTGCAGGGTAATAGTTAGGTCAGCGGGGGCAGCGGAAAACTGGCGGCAAATACCGTGGGGCAAGTCGTTTCCCAGGGGCATCCAGTCGGTGATATGCAGCTCTCCTGCGGGCGTGGCTAAGGTCGTTTCCAGAATGCCGCTGTCCTCCAGGTATTGCCGTCTGAAGAAGGTCGCGTCAGGTAACTCAACCGCCCAAAAGCCCCCTTTGTCCAGATCTAGCAGGGCCGCAAACAGAGAAGGATAGTCGAATCGACCGGGACAGTACCAGACAATATCGCCCCGCTGAGTTACCAGGGCTGCCGTGCGACGATCGCCGATCAGTCCTAATTCTCGAATGTCAGGAAAGTCATGTCCATTCATTATGCTCCTTGACCCATAAACTGCATGAGGCCACCATCGACCACCAGGGTTGACCCGTGGATATATTTAGCGTCACTGGAGGCCAGAAAAACGGCAGCGTGGGCAATTTCCTGGGGTTCAGCCGCCCGCTTCATGGGAATCGACTGCACCTGTTGGTCCCACACCTCCGGGTTGTCTTTGGCAGGCTGATTGAAGGGGGTAAGCACCATGCCGGGGGCAATGTTGTTGACGTTGATGCCCTGTTCTGCGGTTTCCAAGGCCAGGGTGCGGGTCAGGTTGCGCAGACCACCCTTGGAAATATCGTAGCCCGACGCCCCAGCCCGAGGAATTTCCTGGTGCACGCTGGTGATGTTGATGATCACGCCGCGCTGATCTTGGCCTTCTAACCCTCGGATAAAATGCTGGCAGCACACGAACGGACCGTAGAGGTTGGTCTTCATGGCCTGATCGAAGCGCTCCAGGGGCATGTCTTTGACGGGAATACCCGCCGAGTCAATCCCGGCGTTGTTGACTAACACGGTGGGGGTACCCAATTGCTGCTGGGTTTCCTGGAACAGATGCTCCACCTGGTCTGGCTGGCTCTGGTCCAGGTGAACGACAACCGCTTTTTGACCAGCGGCTTCTACCTGCTGACGGGTGTGCTCCGCTCCGTCTTTGTCTTCCAGGTAAGTGATGGCGACATCGGCTCCTTCACGGGCGAAGGCTATGGCGGTCGCTTGACCAATCCCTGAATCGGACCCGGTCACAATGGCGACTTCTCCCTGCATACTGTGCTGTTTCATCGCGATACCGTGGAACTCTACATACTTCAAAATCCTTCCGATTTCAGGATACTCATTTAAGATCTGTATCCTGGTCTATCAGAAGGATGAGAAGATTCATTTCCTGAGAAAATTCAGCTTAAATCCTGAATCTTCTCAGGGAGAATAAACCTGTTTCAAGCCCGAATTCCCCAAACTTAAGCGAATAAAATCATGAGCCATGAGGATTCCTAAATGGGGCTTAAATCAAAGTTTTAGACAGGGGTTATGTATGCTCCTAGGACATACGTTTCAATCGACACAAATTACGGGAAATGCTGAATGGCATGATGTCAAAGACAAAAGCCTTTAAGCATCGCGTTGGTCGCGGTTATACTGCTTCAGTTCAGTAATGCTGACTTCACCATCCCCATTGAGATCTGCCGCTGAGTGCTCTAAATTCACTTGACCCGCCTGGGCGGTTGCGGCTATGGCTAGCGTAGATAGCAGAATGGTTAAGCTTGAGATAAAAAAGCGTTTCATAATGGTCCTCCTGTTTGGGCTAAACCGTTGGGGTTTAACTCTTTTCTGATTGCTTTTATGATGAAGCTTGAAGCTGAGTGCAGACTGAATGTAGCGTGAGATACATTTTAGAGGTTGATGAGAAAGAAATTAATTTTAGAAATCCGTGGATCTATTCCCATCAACATTGCTTAAAACAGCATAGAGTCCTCCACATGGTTGCGAATCTTACGCAGGTATGTGGAGGACTTGCTTGATTTACGACCGACTTTAAGGCCAGTAAACTAGAGGCTCTCTACGGAGAGCTGGTATCAGTTGTTTCGAACATCCGCAGAAAGTCATTAACCGACTCAACATAAAGGGGATCGGTTAGCGCTACCTCCTCTACGAAATTGTTATCGACGGCAGTCTGAACGACTTCTTCAGCGGTTATGTCTCCACTGCGGAAGTCTTGCACTAGAAAGATGCCGCCATCAATGCCATAGTCTTCCATTCCACCGTAGTAGGTGAAATAGGACAGTTCGAATGGGGATACCTCTTCGATACTGGGAGCTGGGCCTGCTTCCATGTCTGGTATCGATTGAGCAATTTGAGCTTGATATGTGCTCTGATCCATACTAGCCAGAGCCGCAGGTGCCATCGAACCTGCCAATAAAAGTGCTGAAATCGTAACTGTAGATAGCCGTTTCATGTTTATCTCCAAATTGTTTCCTGTAGGCTCGTCATCACAAGATGTTGCATGATCTGTCGATCTGTGAGTGTTTTGATTATGTCCAGAAAGATTTACTTCTATCTTTCCATTAATGCTTTGCTAATATTTTGCAAAACAAAATTTTGGAAAGAGGCTAAACTCATCACCTTTTAGGAGTCACAATCGGTTAGTTACAGGTTATGAATTATCTTGCCGGATGAATTCACTCAAAAGTAGGAAATATTTCTCTTTATCTACAGAATCTAATTAAGTGCTGGTAAGATATCACAGTTTTCTGAGCTGAACCTTAAAATAGCCTGATTAAATTCTCATTTTATTCAATCAGATATAAGACATGGCCTAGGACTTTTGGGCGAAAATAGAGCCACTGCTTTGGCAGGTCAGGTATTCCCTTTCTGCCTTCATCCTTCTGACTTTTAGGACTAGGGCACACATTCTAGATCATCGAGGAATAAACGCTTTCAGGAGCCATCCAGTTCTGGGGCTACAACGCAATTATCAATCTCAAGCAAATCTCAGGTTTTTCTCAGACATGTCTTATAACCCGTTCAGAATGAGGCGATACGCTCCTGAAAGATTTTTGACTGAACATTTGAAAAATGCCAAAA
>CAZPYG010000380.1:0-3638 GCA_964590465.1 uncultured bacterium
GCCGGGTGAGTTCTTTTAGCCGACGAACAAATTTGCGCCGCTCGAATTTTTCGAAGGGCATGGCCAGCAGCAATACGGGTTTGTAGGAGTAGCGCCTGTCCATGTGCTGGACGAATTCGAAGAATTTGGCCAGCTAGGAATTTTCGAGCAGGATCAGGCGACGCAGAATACTCATGTACTCGCCAGGGACTTGAGTGGGGAGAGGTTTACTCCACTCGCGGGTTTCAGCATAGCCTTTGACATGCAAAACCGAGATAGTGAGGGCAATGGCTGGCTTTGAGCCATAAATCACATGCCGCACAGGTTCCCTCCACACAGCACCTTTTGCTTGAGGAGTTTCTTGAGGAGGAAAATTATCAGATAGAGAACCGTCGCACATCTACAGCACCTAGCCTGGTCAACAACTTTATCCAGGCTAAAGGGATACTCTCAAGGAATCAAGAGTTTTACTCATTATCAATGAGTTATTTATCTTCCTGTTTATAGGGGGCAACTTGCCGAACCTTTGCCAGGACCTCAACGATGGAAGCATTTAGCCCATCTAACCCGATATCGATCTCATTCAGCATGTTGGCAACACGCAGTAATTCTAAAGCTGCCTCGGGTCTACGCTCGAAATCCTTGCCCCAGTTGCGATCGATGGTGTCGAACTTATAGACTCCAAAGGTTGCCTTCTCTAGCGCACGAATACAAGCCGCTCGATATCCCCGCTCCCCTGGCTGGATGTGCTGAACCCATTGGCGACAGTATTCCCTCGGCTCCATTAATGGCAACTCGCTGACAACATCGAGCGCCTTCCTCTTATATCGGAATCGCATAACTCAGTTAAAATGAGTAATACGCGATAATAACAAGAACAGGGCGCAATTGCAATTGTAGTCTGACGTGCGCTTCTCTAATGATCTTGGCGGGGCACAAACCCCTCAATAGGTGTAGAGACGAATGTCACTGAAATCAGCTGAAATTGACCTTCGCTAATTGCCAGAAGTCTTGATCTGTCGTAGGGTGGGCACTGCCAGCCCTGTCAAGGTGATCCGGAAAGAGGCGATTTTGCTCCCTGAACTCGCCGATAGCTCGATTATACGTAGGGTGTGTTCTCGGCCTCAGGTCAACCCTGCGATAGTGCAGAGGCTTTGCCTTGGCCGAAACGCACCGTCCGCATCAAGGGATAATCCCAATACCGTAAGCGGTGCATTGCGGCCCAAAGCCAGAGTCTGTGAAGCTTTGCGGCAATTTATGGGCCGCGAATGCACCCTACGATGGTTGCAGATTCGGGCTAGGACTTACCTTGACAGAGCTGGGTGGGCAGTGCCACCAGCCTTAATTCAGTGCCATTCATTGGTAGAGACATTATTGGGTTTCCACCAAAATATCGCGTCCAAACTGGCGGAACTCATCATCTAGGTAATATTCAGAATTACGAATAGCCTGGCGGAGCTTACAGGCAGGTTTGAGGCAGTCGCGCTCATAGTCCATTAGAGTCAGCTCCAGGTGGGGGTAGAGGATTTTGAGGAACCCGGACGCGGATTTGAGGATAGCGTTCTGGTCGCGGACAGTGGCGCTGTTGTTGAACTTGGTGTGCTGCTGAGCGTAGGAGAAGTAGCGGTTATCGCGCCGGAGGCTAAGAAGAGCTTCGCCGAAAAAGTCCATTTTGAGGCCGACCTGGGAAGCGGCCATTTCGCGGGTGAATTTAGGAATTTCCCAGCCAGGGAGGATGCCTGCGAACCGATCCAGGAATGCCGTTTCACCGAAGAAGTCAGGCAGGTCTGCTACGAGATAGTCGGGATTTCGAGGCTGTAGGTAGGCATCCAACTCAATGTTGGCCAGCATAACCAGGGAGCAATCGCTGGCGATATCGGCAAACCCGGCCCGGTTGTAGCGACCGCTGGCCAGGTAGTTCTTGAGAGGCCCAATCACTTCATCGGGGTCTTCGAAGGTGAGGCTTTGGACTTCATCCAACACAACTACATCATGACGACCAAGCAGACCTACTTCTTTAGTTCTGCCGTTGATGAAGAGTTGGGAGGGGGTCACCTTACCCCCACTGACCAGAGCGACCTTGCTGCTAATGTTCTCAAACACGTAGCTCTTGCCGGTGCCCTTCGGAGCAAGTTCCATGACGTGGTAGTTGGACTCAACCAGGGGCAGCAGGCGAGCCAGGACCCAGGTTTTGGAGTCATAGGTGTAGTTGGGGTGCTCCGGGTTATACCCCATGGAGCAAAACATCAGGTCTCGCCATTGCTCTGTGCTGAACTGGGCACGGCAGTCGGCGTAGGCCTGGAGGTCTACATTCGAGCACTGGAAGGGATCGAAGTCGATAATTTCGGGAGTACCGTCGGGCAATAAGCCCAAGGAGATTTTGCCCCACACCCCCTGCCGCAGGAGCATTTCATGGCGCTCAATCAGGTCTGTGGGAATGGTGCAACTGTTCATATTCAGAACAGGGATTTGTGCCAGGGGGTCAGGGATGACGCCTTTACCCTGCTCCAGTTTGACCCGCACCTGCAGTAGGGCGATCAGCTTGTAAACGTCGCCTTGGGTAAGTTTGAACTTGATGACGTTGGCGTCGTCTTTGCGGGGAAAGGCTTTGCTGACAAAAGCGTTGATTTTCTCCAGTTCTGGGCTGGTTAGAACGCCCTCGCCCGGAACAATCTTATCCAGCAGCCACTCGGCAACGAAGCTGGGGACACCCGCTCCGGTGAGGCCACTGGAAGGAAGGCGAGTTTTATCGATGCTGAGGTTGCCGAAAACCTCGCGGACATGTGCGCCGTCATAGGTTGTGGTGTTATTCAAAGAAGTCATCAAGCCCCTCTATGCCGCTGCTAAAGATTTGACTCACTTCTATGGCCGAGTCTTTATCGAGTTCAATCGAGGCCAGCTCAGCGCTGCGATACCGAAATTCAAGCTCACCCGTTAAAGAAAGGAATTTGCCTTCATGGGAGGGGGGTAATTCTGGCCATTTCGGAATTGAGACTTCAATGAGCTGAGTTTTCTTCGGCTCAACTATCCCTTCCAGGGCTTTACCGGATTGTAAGACACCCAGCTGAGGCACGGCTATCTTGAGGTCTTCAAGCACCAGCGGGTTGGGATTGTAAATTTCAATCTTGAGGGTGCTGGACTCGCCGGGACGCCCTTCTCCGTAGCACTTGACGATGACGGGAGCACGTTTGACGAATCGCTTCAGTATCGAGAACCCGACTACGACTTCTTCGGGATACAGCCCACCGTGGCAACCGATGATGCTCTTGTCATCCCCATAGCTGAAGGAGCTGAAGCTGCCAGAGCCCCTGATGATGCTGATGTCATGGGGAAGTTCAAACCGGGCTCGATCTAAAACTGTCAGTTGAGGATGTTCCCCTTTACCGATAGCCATACGACCTTTGGGCTCTATCCCCTCTGGAATGTTCGCCAGCTTGTCAGAAATACCCATAAGCTGCCCGTGGTCGCTGGCAATGACAACTTGTAGAGCATCTTTTTGGGGATGTAAATCGATGAAGCGGAGAATGTCGTCGGCAATGTCTCTCAAGACCCGTTGGCGTTTGACGGTGTAGAGATTTTGCCAGTCCACCTCTTTGTGGAAGAGACTGTCAAACCGGTCGGTATCCCAGCAGTAAAGCTTTAGCTTGCCTGCCGCAATA
>CAZPYG010000381.1:0-3597 GCA_964590465.1 uncultured bacterium
CTTTCCGCCGCTGCGGTTTAGCGCTCATTTCCCTCATTATTAACGCCGGACACCTTTGGACTTTGTCATGAAGCAATAATCCTTCCTTCATATCAGAATCATAGAAACGACCTCTAAACTGATGACCCAAAGATGAGGTCAGTAATGGTTCACTATGGCTATTAACTACCAGCCAAATGGGGCTCTGAAGAAGGCAACGATCTGGATGGTTGTCCTCAGCATTGCCTTAATGATTATTGGGCTTCTGGCCGTACTTTCGCCGATGTTGTTTAGCGGCATGGCCCTACTGGCTTCGGCCCTGGATGCCCGGAGAACTTTGCCAGCCTGATCGTAATTGGTGATAGGAAACTCTTTCCTAACGTTTCCTATTTAAACCTTGTCCAAGTCCAGAAGTGGAGTTTTGCCTTAGAGAAAACAACAGATCTCGAGCTGGACTTGGTATAGAACCTTAAATACTTTTTAGTGAGGAGTAAAGATGAAAGTTTTTGGTATCAAGCAATTTGGACTTCTAAGCTGGGGAGCGATAGCCACCCTGGGGGTTCTTGTCGGTTTTGCTAATGAACCGGTACAGGCCAATTCTGCCGCCCCCCAAACCCTGGCACAGTCGGGAGATACAGAACCAGAAGAGGCCTGTATCCCTTTGCAAGAAGTGACGACGGGTCAAACGGAAATTCGTAAACGCATCGAGAACCGCTCTATCTTGGGCAACAACTGGCATACGGATTTTATCGTACCTAATGACAGGGAGTTTAGTTATTTTGTGGCCTTAGTCACGCCAGAAAATAATGGGCCTTACTGGATGGATGTGCATCTGAGACAGTCCCATGGGGGTTCCGAGAAAGTCTTCAGCGAGCGGGCCGATTTGCAGGCCGGTACGACGATTTCTATTCCGTTTGAGTCCCCCACCGGGCGACAACCCGCCGTGGTCAATGCTCGCTTAGGGGGAGTTAATGGCAACTTTTACACCATTTCAATGGTGGGCTGCCAATCTGGGTCTGATTCAATGACTTCAGCCCTCATCGGCACAACCTGGCAACTCCAGCAAATTCAGTTCAACGACGGTAAATTACTGACGGCTGAGCCGCCTCAAAATTACACGGTCGAATTTACCCGGGCGGGTGAGATGTTTGTGCAGGCCGACTGCAATCGATCCATTGGAGAATTCAACCTGGAAGGCGATAACCGGATGGCGATTGCCATGGGGCCAACCACCCTGGCGGCCTGTCCTCCGGGCTCTATCAGTACCGATTTCTTGCAGGCCCTGGGCAATGCCAACCTGTTTTTCTTTCAGGACGGTGATTTGTTCATTGACCTGAAGTTCGATAGCGGCACCATGCAGTTTTCTCCAGCGAGTTAAGGGGTGACGCGATGGCTGGCTTTCTCAGGTCCGGTTCGGGCCTGAGGGGATATCCGCATCCATAACTCACTTCCGGCCCCTTGTACGAGGGGCTTTTTCGTCTCAAAATTCTTTTTGCTGACCGGCTAGGAGAACTAAAGCAGGAACTGTCCCAGGCTGCAGAACCTTTTCCTGGAGAATCTGTCAATATTCAGGGTGAGCCAAGATTGATGGTAAGAGTTAGTGGATACGTTTGGCTTTGATGGTTCCACCTTATTTCCTCAGCCCCGGTCATGCCCTTTGCTGTTTTACGCCGTTCCTTAAATGCCTTTGCCCTCCAGGGGTTGCTGCTGCCTGTGGCTGCCTCGGGTGTTGGGTCAGTGGGGTTGATGGGGTACCTGGCCTATCGAGGTCTGTTAGGGATTGACCTGGTACTGCTGATTTTGGGTCCTCTGGGGGGCGCGATCGCACTCACCTGGCTAACCGCCAACCAGATGACGAAGCGTTTTGCCAGCCTTGACCAGCGCTACCGCGATAGCCAGACCTCCCTGCAAAACCGCGAACGTTGGCTGCAGCAGTACAGCCAGCTTTCCCCCGGCAACATCTATACGCTGGTACAGACCCCTGATGGGCAGGGCTATTTTGAGTACATGAGTTTAGCCATCGAGGCGATTCACGAAATTTCGGTAGACCAGATCCTGCAGGATGCAAACGTGCTGTTTGAAAGAATCCATCCTGAGGATAGGGAAGCCTACGAACAGGCCGTTCGCCAGAGTGCAGAACAGCTCACTCCGTTTTTCCATCAGTGGCGAGTGATCACGCCATCGGGGCAGGTGAAATGGCTGCAGGCGAATTCCCAGCCCGAGCGTAGACAGAACCAAGACATGGCCTGGTACGGCGTCGTCATTGAGATTACCGGACTCAAGCAGGCTGAAGCCGCGCTAATTGAGAATGAAAAACGCTATCGAGCGATTCTGGATGCCATTCCTGACCTGATTATTCGTATGGATCGCCAGGGTACCTATCTGGATATCAAGCTGACCGATACCTTTTCGACCCTGGTCACCGCTGAGGACATTGGTCGAAATATGGCTGAGCTGCTGCCTGCGGATGTGGCCCGTCAACGGCTGGATGCGATCGCAGAAGTTCTCGAAACCAGAGAAATGAAGGTCTTTGAATTTTCCCTCCAGGTGAAGGGCGAACTGGTGTGGGATGAGCTCAGAATTTTGCCCCTCAGTGAGGACGAGGTCGTTCTGATTATTCGCGATCTGTCCCAGCGGCGAAAGGTGGAAGCCGCCCTGCGCCAGAGCGAGGCCAACCTGGTGCAGGCGCAACACATCGCTAAAGTGGGCAGTTGGGAGCTTGACCCCGCCACGGGAGAAATGGGATGGTCCGAGGAACTTTTTCGCATATTTGGCTTAGATCCGGCTCAACCTGCGCCCTTTTACCCCGAGGTTTTAGCCTATTTCCCCGCTGAAGAGCGACCGGTTCTAGCGGCCCAGGTTGAACGGGCCATTGCCGACCATGTTCCCTATCAAGTTGAGCACCGGGTCCGGCGGGCAGGCGGCACGGTGCGTTGGGTCGTCAGCCGGGGCCAAATGATTTACAACCAGACGCTGGAGCAGTTCAAGCTGTGCGGCACTGTGCTCGACATCACCGAACGCAAACAGGCTGAACTGGCGCTCCAGGACAGTGAAAACCGCTTCCGGCAGCTGGCCGAAGCAGTAAAAGAAGGCTTCTTTGTCTTCGATACGGATACCGCTCAATACTCCTATCTGAATCCGGCCATCCTCAACCTGACGGGGACTCCTGGAGAGCCGTCCCCCGACGAGCCCGATTATGCCAGAGGTATGACCCACTGGTTGAACAACATTCATCCCGAAGATCGCCCCCGGGTTGAAGCCCAACTGCAGGAAGAACGCCACGGTGAGCCCTTTGATGCAGAGTATCGCTTTCTGCATCCCGATGGTCGGCGGCTCTGGCTGCGGTCTAAAGCCTTTCCCATTCAGGATGAAACCGGCATAACCGTGCGCATCGTCGGCACGGTGGAAGACATCACCCAGCAAAAATCCCTGGAGCAACAACTGCGTTCAGAACTGATCGAGCGCCAAGAAACTGAGGCCCGCTTGCAAGAACGGGAAGCTCTGCTACGAGCAATCGGTGACAACTTGCCAAAAGGGTTTATTTATCAGTTTGTTCATGAGCCTGGCAAAGGATTTAACTTTAACTATGTCAGTGCAGGTATTGAGCGAGTAATGGGC
>CAZPYG010000382.1:0-3596 GCA_964590465.1 uncultured bacterium
ACCATTTATCTACCATATCAGGTGCAGAATTAAATGCTTGCAAAAAACATTATAGTTCCAGGCATCAGATAAAATGGGCTTCTCATGAGGATGGCTCAATGTTTCTGAGGAACATGCCACAAGCCCCTTATAAGATTTTTCTCAGCCGTTTTGTTGATTATTGTGTTTGGTCTTTTTTCTCGAAAGAAACCTGGGCTAATGGAATTCCTTCAACCATTTCTAGCCTTAAAATTTCTACTACATCGAAATCTAATTCTCCCTTTAATGAATTTTCCATACCTTTACATACTATTGCTTCATTTAAGGGGCTAGAGTCTCAAGGGGTTATCTTGTTTTATTGGGGTCATTATCCGACAGGTGATAATTTATTCGCTATAAATACTTTGTATGTCGGTCTTTCAAGAGCTAAGCATTTGCTTCATTTCGTGAGTCCGATGCCCTTGCTGGAGGTCATAGAAAAGGGAAATAAAATTTACGATGAAGACCCAAATTTATTTGTAATTAACTCGATTTAGATTTTGAGCGAGATTCTTGATAACTCTTTGTGGGTAAAGGCCGAAAAAAGATAGTAAGACTGCCGTGACTGATGTTGCCACAAGGACAAACCTTGATCGACGAATGTTTCTTAAAACCTCTCAAAGAATCCTCTAATCGCCAAAAATCTTAGCTACAACTGATCTAGCCCTTGCACCCTGGAGTATCGATGCAACCGCTCGAAGTTGTCGAACGAGTCAAATCGACCTACAAGACCTACATCAAAACCGCATTCCCCATCCTCAACGATGATCTGCGGGAGCAAATGCATGACCTCATCGACCAGGAAAACCTGCTCTGGCGGGGGCCATACCTGTCGCTACAGCGCCCCTACCAGCGGGTCGGCAGCACCCTGGCCGAGCAATGCGCTCAGCTAGACCTGCATCCAGGGCTACTCAAAGCAGGCGAGTACATCGAAACCAAAGACAACGAAGAGATTCATCACCCGCCCTTTGGCCAGTGGAAGCTCTATACCCACCAGCAGGCCGCTCTGGAAAGCATTCTGGGCGGGCAAAACACCATCATTTCCAGTGGTACCGGTTCCGGTAAAACCGAGTCGTTTTTCCTGCCCATCCTCAACCACTGCCTGCAAAACCCTGGGCCTGGCATTAAGGCACTCATCCTCTACCCCATGAATGCCCTGGCCAACGACCAGTACGAGCGCTTCTCCCACTACCTGGCAGGCACCGGCATTACCTTTGCCCGCTATACCGGCGACACCCCCGAAGACCCCAGCGACAGCAAGCGAGAACCCCGCCCGGAAGGGCTCTGTCCAGAAGCCATCTGGTACCGCAAAGAAATTCGAGAATCCGGCACCCGCCCCAACATCCTCATGACCAACTACTCCATGCTGGAGTACCTGCTGCTGCGTAAGCTTGACCGGGTGTTGTTTGACCACAACCTGCAGTTCATCGTGCTGGACGAAGTCCACACCTACAGCGGGGCCAGGGGTATCGAGGTCGCCTGCCTGCTGCGCCGCCTTAAAGAGCACGTCAACAAGCTGGATGGTTCCCTCACCTGCATCGGCACCAGTGCCACCGTCAAAGGCGACGAGACTGAACCCGTGGCTCGCTTTGCCACCGAGCTGTTTGGGGAGCAATTCCAGCCCGATGCCGTCCACACCGAGCAATACCTGCCCCTGGCGAACCAGGATAGCCCCTACTTCCCGACCACCCCGGCTATTGAAGAGGATGACATCTGAAGAGGATGACATCAAATCCCTGCGGGACCTCTCAGACCTGAACCGGGTCTACGACTTCTGTATCGACCACATTGCGCCAGAAGACCGGGTCATCACCGCCATGGAGCAGGTCGAAGCCATGGGAGACGATGCCCCATCAGAATTTTTAGGGCGCATTTTGTCTCAGAACGTGCTCTTTAGGGCCATTCAAGACATCCTGGCCGAACCTCGCTCTCTGGATGAAGTCACCACCGCCCTCCAGGGAGATGACGCCACCGATGAGTCTGGTTTGCGCACAGGGGTCAACGAAGGCTACCTGCGTCGAGAAGTGGAAGCCTACCTACTGTTAGGAGCCAAAGCCCGGTTAGATCGGCAACCCCTGATTCGCCCGAAAGTGCATGTCTTCTGGCGGGGGCTGCAGGGGTTCTATCGCTGCAGCAACGAAGCCTGTGGCGCTCTCTACACCGAGTTTGTAGACCATTGCGACCTCTGTAGTGCCCGCTGCCTACCGGTCGAGATTTGCCGCACCTGTGGGCAAGACTTTTACCGGGCCTATCCTGAAGATCCGGAAATTGAGTTTCAGCAGATTACAAAACGACGGTCCCGAAAACGCCAGTCAGCCCTTAACGAAATTGGGGCCGTCTCCCTGGTGGACGAGGTCTTAGGCAACAGCGACCCCGTTCACTTCACCTTCGAGTTACAAGACGAACGGGAAACTGGCGGGGACGACACCGATGAAGACGACGATACCACCCATACCCAAAAAGCACCGGCCAAGTACTGCGCCGCCTGCGCCACCCTGTATTTAGACAATACCCGCGCCTGCTCCTGCGGAGAGCGACAGTCGGCTACCCCGGCCATTCAGTCTTTGTTTGAACCGGAAACCTTCCTCGGGCCTATCTACAAGTGCCCAAGCTGCGAAAGCGTCTATGGAGGTGGGCTGGAAATTGTCACTCCCCTGCGCTCCGCCACCATGATTAGCATCAACATCCTGGTGGAAGCGATTTTCCAGCACCTGACAGAGGATCAGCGGCGGTTGCTCATCTTCTGTGACAACCGGCAGGACACGGCCTTTCAGGCAGCCCACCTCAACAACAAACATGCTCAGTTCATCGGTCGCCAACTGGTCTACCAGGTGCTGAGCGAACATCAGCAGGCCCAGGGCGACCAGCCCATCAGCTTTGAGGCCCTGCAGAAAAAGATTTTCCAGAAGCGAGAAGATTACTCTATCTTCTGCCCGAAATCAGCGCGGGATGCCGATGGTCGGGTGGTGTACGAAATCCGTGCTCCCCAAAACCCTGATGAGGTGGCTCAGGAGTATGTCGATATCCAGCTTTCAATTCTGGCGGAAATTGCCCGTCCCGGTGCTCGGCGGATCAGTCTGGAGGGCATACTCATTCGACGGAACTGAGTTCACTACAAGTACCCTGGCAAACAACGACGTTAAAGTGTCGGCTAACATTTCTAGCGATGGCGCTGCCGCTTCGGCAATCGCCGGAACCTACGACATAAACATTTCAGATGTCGTGATTGAAGATGGCTCGGATAACGATGTGACCGATAGCTACGATGTGACTTACGAGAAAGGAACGCTGACTGTTAACCAGAAGGCGCTGACTGTGACGGCTAGTGACGACAGCAAAACATACGGTGACGCATACTCATTCGACGGAACTGAGTTCTCTACAAGTACCCTGGCCAACAACGATGTTAAAGTGTCGGCTGCCATTTATAGCGATGGAGCTGCCGCTTCGGCAATCGCCGGAACCTACGACATCGACATTTCAGATGTACTCATTGAAGATGATGACGGAAACGATGTGACGGCAAGCTACGATGTGACTTACGAGAAAGGAACGCTGACTGTTAACCAGAAGGCGCT
>CAZPYG010000383.1:0-3591 GCA_964590465.1 uncultured bacterium
ACACCTAAACCGGGAAGGGATATTTCATTACTTCAAAAGAGTCGCACCCAAGTCGATTTTGAGGTCCCTCGAGGCTTGAAGAAAGCTCAATTTCTAGAGTGGGCTCAGGGCCAGTGGGTGAACCAGCATCTCAACCTGGTGCTCATCGGCCCTACTGGCGTCGGCAAAACCTTCCTCGCCTGTAGTTTAGCCGACCAGCTTTGCAAACACGGCTTCACCGTGCGCTATCTCAAAACCGCCACCCTCCTCATGGAGTTGCAGCTGGCTAAAGTGGATGGCTCCTTCCCCAAACTGCGCAAGTCCCTCGCCTCCTTTGACCTCATCCTGCTCGACGAATGGCTCCGAGATCCTCTCTCTCCCAATCAAGCCCGAGACCTCCTCGACTTCCTCGATGACCGCTATCGTCGCGCGTCCTGTCTCTTGGCCACGCAATTCCCCGTGAATCAGTGGCATCCCCAAATCCAAGACCCCACCCTCGCTGACGCCATTCTCGACCGCATCGTTCACGACTCCCTCAGGCTCACCCTCAAAGGAGAATCCATGCGTAAACTCACCAGTGCCTTGACGCCGAACACCACCCCGCAGGAGGTCAAAACTTGATCTATTCATGTGTTCAATCCTATTCACCTTTGCGAACTGACACTATGATGAACATGACCTGTCTAATTGGCGTGATTTAGCCCTAAGTTTCAGGGGGGTGCCGAAGTTTATGCCACAGGTGCCGAAGTCATAAGAATATGCACAAACTTGCCCTGTATCTCACAACCGAATTTCTATGCAACCTATAGCTTCGCTCAATAGCTGCCACTCCAAGAACCAACCGACTCCTGAATAAGCTCCTGCCGTCCAGCAATAGGTAACCGTGAACGCCATTGAAAGGAGCTTCACGCCATGCCTTACTTGCGCTTTGAACCAGCGAACAGTCAACATTTTCCTTGTCATCCCCCTCCAGAATGGTTTGCGGATTGGAAATCTTGTTGCTCAATGCAAAACTATTAGCAGCCTGCCCCCACAAACTCCATGGACACCGCCTTTCGATACTGGCAACTGGTGCGGCTCGACAGCTCAGGTCGTTGTTACACCCAGGTCATCGCCCTGGTGCAAACCTGGCTACAGACCACCTTTGCCAACTTGATCACCGACCCGGCGACCTCAGACCGGCAACTGCAGGAAGCCCTCCTGGCCATTCACCAGACCCAAAAAGGGGATGCCGACCTGGCCCTGCTCAGCCTGCGCTGCTACATTAGCCATCAAATTCGGGCCATTTGCCTGCATCTGGCCAGCCAGTTCGGCGACACCTACGGCTTTACCGCCAGCGACCTGTTTCCCCTGGTACTGGATGACGAAGGCCAGCCTTCCCCCAGCTACCGGCCCCTGAGCCTGAGCATTCTTGAGTCCTACGACCCGAGCAGGGCTCAGCTCAACACCTGGGTGTCTCGCCTGGTCAAGAACCATCCCGAACTCAATCGAGCTCTGCTTGAGCGAGGGCTCTATCGCGCCAGCGACTGGGCCATTCTTAACGACACCACCCTGGAACAGCTCCAGCGGATTCTGCGGCACTACCACCAGTGCAGTGACGCCGAAATTACCGCCGCCGTGAACCTGCTGACCCAGTATCAGGCCGTCTACCGGCAAGACCGACTCAAACAGCGGCAAACGGGACGGGTGGGACGGTGCCAGCCCCCCACCCCCGAGCAACTGCAGCAGATCGATCCGCAACAGTCTGCCCCGGTTGTGCTGGCTCAGCTTAAAACCCTGGCCGCCCAACTGCGGCAGTATCGCATCCATGCCCGAGGGGGTAACCCCATTCCCTACGGCAGCGAAGAGATTGATTGGGACCGCTACCTGGATGAACAACCGGGGCCGTCCTCCGAATCAGAAGAGGATGAAACTGCCTTTCTGGAAAATTACCAGCAGGCCCTGCGGCAGTGCCTGGATGGAGTCCTGACCGAAGCCATTCGCGCCAATATGGCCCGTTTGCAGAAACGCACCCCGCCCAAAGACCAGGACTATGTGCGAGGGCTACAGCTCTTCCACTGCGAAGGGCTCAGCACCACCCAGCTGGCTCCCCAACTGGGCCTCACCACCCAGGTGCAGGTAACCCGCCTGCTGGAACTGAAGCGCCTGCGGTCGGATGTTCGTTTACTGCTGATTCCTCAACTGCAGGAGCGAGTCAGGGCAGAAGCCCTTGACTATATTTCGGCAGAGCGGCTCAAGCAGATTGACCAAACGTTGGAGCACTTACTCACCGAAACAGTTGATCAAATTATCGATGAGGCCACCAGTGAGGCCAAAATTCCCCACGGTCGCACGGCCAAGAGCTTATTTGCCCAGCAGCTCTGTCAAACCATTCACCAGTTTATTGTTGGACATGGGTAACGACTATGTTTTTCTCCTCACATCTTTCCTTCCCACTAAAGGCTATGAGTAACTTCCCCGAGTCTCAGGATTTTGACTTCAACCCACCCCAGTCAACCACCGTTACCCTGGCTCAGGCCGAGGTGGATTGGGCCGTACAGGTCAGCCAATCGGTCGCCGATGGGGGCCTCCAGTGGCAGAGCTTTCTTAGAGCCCTGGCGCTGAAGGGGTTTCACCAGTGGGTAGAAGCCGGAGCCTTAGACCTGGCGGTGTACTACGACCCTGACCAGGTGCCAACATCGGGAGTTAACTGCCGGCTTGGCGACTTTCGTCTGTGCTTGATTGCCCAAGGCAGCCTCAGTGATGAGGTAATCCCCATTCCCCGAGAAACCCTGGATGCCCCTTGCGACTTCGCCCACCTGTACGTGTTGGTGGAGGTCGAGGAAGAGGTAAATCAGGTCACGGTGTTGAGCGGGCTGAGGCGCGATCGCATCCTGGCCCACCAGCAAACGTTTCCCCTGATCCTCAATACCGATGATACCTACACGGTGCCGGTAGGTTACTTTGATACCTCTCCGGAAGACCTGCTGCTTTACTTGAATTGCTTGAATCCGGAACGGTTGGCCGAGGTGCCCCGTTCTGAGGTTGCACCGGTAACCCCAGTCACACCCTGGGCAGAAAGGGCATCCAATTTAAGCCGCGATATGATTCGGGTCAGCGATTGGCTGCAGGGGCAGCTTGGCGAAGTAGCCGACCGTCTCTCGTGGACGCTGTTGCCCCCAATTCAGCCCAGGGAAACGGCTCTGGCCTTCCGCAGCCCAGAAGAAGAAATTGACGACATTTTGAGGGAAGTGTCTACCACCGTCACGTTACCCGCAACCCCTACCAGGGGAGCCTTTATTAACCGTCAGCAGTTCGATGCCCCCTTTCGGCTCTATGCCCTGACCTGGGAACTACCCGCATCAGAGCCGCCGGAATGGTCGCTGCTGCTGGTGCTGTGCCCCAGCGAAGGGGCTCCCTTACCACCGGGAATTCAATTGCAGATTCGAGATCTCAACTCCCTCCTGGTTGAGCAAACCCTGGCTCCAGATTCAGAATCGACCTATCTTTTTGGGCAGGTGATTGGCACCCAGGATGAACCGTTCTTTGTCTCTGTAGTCCTTCCTAATGGAGTGACACTGCACTATCCCACCTTTGCCTTCTAACCCTGAAGGCTTTCCCCAACAGGATACA
>CAZPYG010000384.1:0-3568 GCA_964590465.1 uncultured bacterium
ACCAAGGAAAGGGGGGCAAAGCATGACCTACTTGTCAGATCCGGAGGGCACCCCTCGCACCTTTATCTTTGGCGGCAAGGCAGCTCCCGGTTACTTCATGGCCAAGCTGATGATTAAGTTCATCACCGCCGTCGGGGATGTGATTAACAATGACCCGGATGTACGGGACCGGCTGAAGGTCGTGTTCCTGCCCGACTACAACGTCACCTTCGGGCAGCGGGTCTATCCGGCAGCGGAACTATCCGAGCAAATTTCCACCGCCGGGAAGGAAGCCTCCGGCACTGGCAACATGAAGTTCTCCATGAACGGAGCCCTCACCATCGGCACCCTGGATGGAGCCAACATCGAAATTCGCGAAGAGGTGGGGGCTGAAAACTTCTTCCTGTTCGGCCTCAAAACGGAGGAGGTCTATGCCCTTAAAGCTCAGGGCTACAATCCCTGGGACTACTACAACGGCAACGAAACCCTCCGGGCGGTGCTGGATCTGGTGGCATCCGGGCACTTCTCCCACGGTGACACCAACCTGTTCCGCCCCCTGCTGGATAACCTGCTGTACAGCGATCCGTTCCTGCTGCTGGCGGACTATCAGTCCTACATCGACTGTCAGGACCAGGTCAGCCAGGCTTACCGGGATCAGGATCACTGGACAAGAATGTCCATCATGAACGTGGCGCGCATGGGTAAGTTCTCCAGCGATCGCGCTATTCGCCAGTACTGCGACGACATCTGGAAAGTGCAGCCGGTACCGGTGACCGTTGATCCCTACAGCCAGGCCAGTGCAGGATTGAGGGTTTAAAGACCGCTTCGTTCAAACTACTTGCCGTGGTTGTACGGAAGTATAACCACGGCTTGAAGAATTTATTGTGTTAGCCAGGGCAATTAAGACATTAGCGATTACTCAATAGCCGAAACTGGAGCAGAAGTTTGGCAAAGACGATGCTCCTTTAGTCCTTAGCTCCAATCACTATCAGCGGTAAGAATATACCGAGTCAAAATGGCCATGACTTCCCCAGGATTCGGCGTTGGCAGCAGTGGACTCCAAATCCCCACCTCAGCGTAACCCAGTCGATGGAGGTTATGGATCGTACTGATCACCCCCTTGGGAGAACCAATCAGCAGATGACGTAGGGGTTCTCTCCCCGGCGGAACCTGCTCAGCGGCAATCGGTGGAATGGGAGTCTGGGGATTAGATGGGTCAGAACTTGGAGGTTGAGTCATGGTGCTTCACAAAATGATGGCTCGGGAGGGCATTGAAGAAATACTGTTCTCCATTCCCTCTGCATTTCAGTTGCTTTAGAACCACCATAGATTTGAGGTTGCCATGAGGGCAACAAAATAATGCACAGATGACAACCTTAATCTCGCTTTCGCTTTCGTTTCCGTTCCCAAATTTCCCGCAGATGGGTCGGCTCATTTTCAAACTGACTCCAGAGTGCATGAATCTCCGACAACCGTCGCTTGTCTGCTTCGGAAGGCTCACGCCGATGCTCTCCTTGAGAGAACCAGTGGGCTACCGTGCTTTTCGACCGCCCACATAACTCGGCCAGTTCGTCGTAGGTGACAACCCAATGCTCCAGGAACTCTTCGGCCTCCATCTGTCTTGAAATCCTAGCCTTGTAAGCCTTGAACAGTTCCCAGTGTTGTCGGGTCGGGGTTTTGGCAGCAAGCATGGCAGGAAGATAGGGAATGCACGGGTGACAACTTGATTGCCATCATACTCGGTTTTTTCTTCGATCTAAGCCCTCGACCTTCCTACTTTTTATCCTGAGGCTTTATCAGGCGACACCTGTTAAACTGCTGTAAAACAGCAATTCAAAAAAGATTGATGCAAAATACCCTGCAAATCGCATCAACTACTGTTGTTGCGGGCTTTAAGGCCCTATCAGACCCTATTCGCATCCAGGTGCTCGAACTACTGCGAGAGCGGGAGATGTGCATCTGTGATTTGTGCGATTGCATTGATGTCGCCCAGTCAAAACTTTCCTTCCATCTCAAGACTCTTAAATCTGCTGGTCTAGTTCGTTCACGGCAAGAAGGCCGCTGGATTTACTACAGCTTGAACCTGCCCCAACTGGTCGAGCTTGAACAGTATCTTGCAGAATTTCGCCGCTTCAGTGCCATGCTGCCCGCTAAGCACTGCCCACCCGATAACTTGTGATCCCATGACTTGATGTGAGGTCATGCATCAAGTTTTGCTGATGGGTTGACAAAACAAATATTTTTGAAATGATGGAGATGTGAGTGATTTCCCAGGCTTGCCTTTAGCTAAAGGGAGTGCTCGCTTCCTGGGCGATAGGTGCAGATGACTGTACTGTTCACTCCGCTCCAGCATTTGCCCCGTGAGCATTTCATTGTCACGAGATTAGGAGCAAACCATGAACAAGCTGGGAAGCCCTCTAGCCATGGCTTTAGGGTTAGCCTTAGTGACGGCTGGCTGCTCTCAAGAGGCTCAACAAAAGTCACGTCAACCAATCAAAATTGATGGGTCAAGTACCGTCTTTCCCATTACTGATGAGATCGCCAACGCCTACAACGAAACTCAGCCCGCCCCGGTTGAGGTGGATGTAAGCTTCTCTGGTACCGGTGGCGGCTTTGAAAAGTTTTGCGCTGGCGAGACCGACATCAGCAACGCCTCCCGTCCCATTCTGGAAGCGGAGATGGCAGCCTGCAACGAGGCGGACATTCGGTTCTACGAATTGCCCGTTGCCTTTGATGCTTTGACCCTTGTCGTCAATCAGCAAAACGATTGGGCTGAAGATATCACCGTCGAAGAACTGAAAACCCTCTGGGAGCCTACCGCCCAGGGTCAAATAACCCGCTGGAACCAGGTCCGCCCGAGCTGGCCCGATACTCCTATTTCCCTCCATGGACCGGGCTTAGATTCGGACACCTACGACTACTTTGCCGAAGTGATTGTGGGCGAAGACACCCGCAGCGACTTCGCCGCCAGCGAAGATGATGAAATTATCGCTGAAGGCGTTGGAGCAGACCCCAACGCCCTGGGCTATTTTGGGCTGGCCTACTATGACGAGCACCAGGATACCCTCAAGGCGCTTGCGGTCGATAGCGGCAATGGTCCCATAGAGCCGTCCCCAGACACGGTCGTAACTGCTGAATATCAGCCCTTATCCCGTCCGCTGTTCATTTATGTCAACTTTGAATCGGCCCGGACCAACCCGGCAGTCAAGGATTTTGTCCAGTTTTATTTAGAGAATGCCGCCACCACCGTCGATGCGGTTGGGTACGTCCCCTTAAACGAAGAGGGCTATCACATTGCCTGGGTCAATTTCCAGGAGGGAGAAGTGGGGTCGGCCTTTGATGGCCTCCCTCAACCTAACTTGACGATTGCGGAACTACTGCGTAAAACAAAACGATTCTAAAGGGAACAGGGACAGGATACAGGGTGGACGGTAGCCCTTGCACCGTAAACCGTAAACCGTACACCCTTGCCCTTTCCATAGCTGCTTCAGTCACTTTCAAGGACTTATGAGTACCAACCCATCCAACGTCAACCCAAACGCCGTCCAGGCCGGGGGGCAGCTCAGTTTCTTTGAGCGCTACCTGACCC
>CAZPYG010000385.1:0-3566 GCA_964590465.1 uncultured bacterium
GCAGCAGCTCGTCCAGGCCGTATTCCAGCAGGTCGCAGTAGTAATGGTTGACCCTGAGGAACTGGCCCGTGGGGTCAACCAGGGCAACGCCGATGGGGGCATCGTCAAAGGCACTGCGAAAGAGGATTTCGCTCTCCTGTAGAGCCACCTCGGCCTGTTTATAGGAGCTGATATCGACCACCACCCCATGCCATGCCATGGTGCCGTCGGCGCGAGGCTGGGGCTGCGACTGGACGTGAACCCATTTTACCCGGCCCGAGGGCGTCATAATTCGGCACTGGTGGGAAAAGGAGTTGAGGGTCTGCTCACTCTCTTGCTCAGCGGCCAGATAGCCCGCCGCATCGTCGGGGTGAATCAGCCCCCGCACAGCGTTGGCATCCTGCAGGCCTGCTTCAACGGAAACCTCTCCAATCTCCTCGAGGGCGGCACTGATGTACTCAAACCACCCCTGTCGCTCGGAGATATCCCCCTCAATCACCTCCACATAGGTGTAAATCATGCTGGGAGAGATCTGGCTGTACTGAGCCAACCACTGCTCGGAGGCGGTCAAAGCCGTTTGCATGCCCTGGAGCGATTGCTGGGTTTGATCGGCGAGCTGATTTATCGCCCTGGCCAGCTGGCTGAGCTCAACCACAGGGCTGTCGGTCGGCAGGCGGTGGCTCAAATGGCCCGCTGCCAACTCGCGGCTAACCTGGCTAACCCGATTGAACTGAGCCAAAAACCGGCGCAGGATCAGCCCCTGGGCAATCGCCCCTGCGATCGTCCCCAGGGCCAGCAACAGCATAGGGCGAGGGGCCGGGTGGATCTGTGGGTAAAGCAGACAACCCACCAGAGCCGTTGAACTGGCAATGGACAGCACCAGCGGCACCGTTAGCACCCAGGATAGTGATAGCCCCCTGGACCAGAAGGACGGTTTTCTCTGCAATAAGGCCATGGCAGTGACCCAGTTAATGGAGGCAAAGCGAACAGGCACAACGTCTTTTACTCTACCCCAGGAGCAAGGGAGCCGGAAAGCGCCTTCTGGCCTCCCCTTCTACCATTTTGGGAGAGGGGGATTGAGGGGGTGAGGGCAAGATGTGTGTACTTAGTAGCTCCTGGGAGGGGCAGGGGTGGGTTAGTCTTGCACTCGTTACTTACTCAAAACAGCCAGACTGGGGCCAAAAATTCTGTCCGTAAACTTCACATACCAGGCGGCTGACTGCACCTGAATGATATAAGCCAGGGCAATAATAATGGCAATTTCTGCTCCTTCATCACCGCCAAAAACCGTCAGGGCCATGGCCAGAGCAATGGAGAGATTGCGCATGACGGTGCTGTAGACAAGGGCGATCGCATCCCCGCGCTCAAACATTACTTTGCCGACTATCGTACTCAATACAAAATTCCCCAGATATAAGATCGCCAGCGGCACTAAAAAGGACAACAGCAGCAGCGGATCAGCGATGATGTCTTCGGCCTTCAAAGCCATCGTGACAAATACGATTCCCAACACACCTAAGGTTGAAAAGCTCGGGAACTTGGGTTTCAAGGAGGCGTTGTATTTATCTAACCCCACCTGCTGAATCAGAATAATGCGGGTGACAATGCCCAGCACCATGGGCAAAAACACAAAAATGGAGATCTGCCTGAAGATTGCCGCCATCTGAATGTCGATGGTCGTTCCCATCAGCAATTGAATGTAGAGGGGAGCGGCAATCGAACCCAAAATGGTGCCCACCACCTTCATTTTGACCGCCGCACTGACGTTGCCCTTCGCAAAGCCGGTCCAGGAAATTGACATGCCGCTGGTGGGCAGCAGGGCCGCCAGCAACAAGCCCAACCAGACAAACGGACGATCACTGAAAAAGACATACCCCAACCCGTAGGCAAAAAAGGGCACGATGGCAAAGTTAATGAACTGGGTGACCCACTGTACCTTCAGATCTTCCCCCGAGAAGATATCCTGCACCTTGAGGTCAATCATCATGGGGTAGACCATCAAAAAGGTGAGGGGAGCGACCAGGGACTGGAGGGGTTGAGGGTTAGTGAGTCCTCCAACTATCACCCCTGCCACCATGAATGCGGGGATTGACCAGATTAAATTTTCCTTCAGGATGGAGATGATTTTCCACATAAAATGAATTGTTTAGACGAGCATTCAAGAACAGGGTGCAGTACGTCAAGAACTTTGGTCGTAAGCCTTCAAGGGGTGACGAGTTTCGATGTATCTAAGAGAAAAACTTCAGGGACTTCGACAATGTTCCAGGACATCTACCCATGAGGAAAACCATCCCTCATTGTTGGAAGGATAGACGATGAATATATGAAACTAATATAAAAAATCTACGCCACTCCGCAAGTCCGCAAGTCTGAAACCTTCTTATTCGTCAAGGAAATGGGCAATGAGAAGATTTGGAAAAATGGTTTAAGACTCCCCATCATCCAGATCTCTTCCTGTAGGAAATTCCAAATAACAAAATTTTTCCTCTCGTTCATGATTGTCATATGACTTTCATAGGTTTGAACATTATATTTTTAGCGGCTAAGAAATGGGTTGAGCAGCAATTATTAATAATACAAATTCACGATGGGGGCATCCATCCTTTCCATGCCCCCACATAGTTTAAGGAGGACATTGATGACTTCTAGCAATCAAACTCAACTGATTAGAATGGTAACAAATGGATCTATTGTGGTAGGAATTTTGACGATAATTGCAGGTTTCTTTGCAATTAGCTTGCCCATAGCCACAGGATTGGGAGTTGCGCTCTGGTTGGGTATCATTTTTTCCTTTGTCGGAATCTTCCAAATCGTTTTCGCCTTCAAGTCCGAGGTTGAGGATTGGCTTACTTTCATGCTTGAGCTAGTCGTAGGATTGCTCTACCTGGCAGGAGGTGTCATTCTGCTGTTTGATCCATTTAAAGGTTTGGTGGCTTTAACCGCAATCCTGGCGGGTTTTCTACTTATTGAAGGCATCTTCGAATTGATGCTGGCCTTAAAGCTGCGTTACTTTTCATCAAATTGGATTTGGATCCTCGTCCACGGAATTTTGTCAATTGCCTTCGCTGGACTCATCTGGGCCGAGTGGCCTAGCAGTGCGACCTGGGTGGTAGGGCTATTGATTGGCCTCAGTTTGATATCTAATGGCATTTCTCGCCTTATGGTCTCTCTGGTAATGCGTTCTTTGCCAGCCTCTCAACAAAGCTGATGCAGGGAGAAATCCAGAGGGTTCTATTCAAAAAAGGTGAAGGTGAACATCAGCTTCAACCACAATCTTGCTGATTTAGAAATTTGATGAGGAGGAATTATGCCTGAACAACTTTGTGATATTTGCCACCAACGTCCGGCTTCTGTTCGAGTCAATGTCATTCAAGAGGGCCGTCGTAACTCTCTAGACGTTTGCGATTATCATTACCGGCAACTCAGCCGACGTCAGCAGCCAACCTCTCCCCTGGAATCTCTATTTCGTAATAGCTTGTTTGATGACTTTATGGGGGACGATCTTTTTAATCGTTCCCTGGGGTCTTCCATGGAAGATTTGCCGGAGTTTCGCGATGCCCTAAATCAGAGGACATTTCGCGATCGCG
>CAZPYG010000386.1:0-3549 GCA_964590465.1 uncultured bacterium
ATGGTTAAGAGATTGCTTATCCCAACATCCTGATTTATCAGTTCCTGATCTCGAACCGAATTTCTTTAGCTACCATATCCGAAACAACGGCATAACCTGGTACCAGCAGCTATTCTGTAATCAAAAGAATGGTTTGCCTACTCAATTGGTTGATATTAGCCCTAGCTACGCTGCGATGTCGACCAGTGAAATATCTTTAGTTCATAAATTATGTCCACAAGCTAGAATAATTCTTATGATTCGTAATCCAGTTGATCGAATCATTTCTGAGATTGCTCGCCAGTGGACTTTTTACTGGCTGAAGGGAAATAATCAGAGCCGCAACATATTTACGCTTTTGAGGATGGCAGATTCGAGTTTGCCGCGAAAATTTTCAAGCTATTGCCACATTTATAAAAATTGGTCCAAGTATTATTCTCCTGAAAATATTTTGATTATTACTTATGAGCAAATTGTGGCTGAGCCAGGTTTAACTTTAGCGTCATGTCTAAAGTTTATTGGTACTGATCCTTCGACTGAAAACTCATTTAATGTCAACGACGTAGTTCAATCGGCAAAGAAACACTCGTCCAACCGGTCTCTTAAAGCTCAAATTCCGAAGCTGTTGGAGTGGCATTTATCTATTAGATGGCTGCCCGAAATTCCTGATTTTGAAAAGCAGTTTAATGATCTTGATCTCGGTGTCTGGAAACGGAAGCTTGAAGAAAATGCCTTCAAAAAAGAAATACCTATAAAATGGTATCTGATAAGAGTGTTACATTACATTTGCTTTGTAATACCTTATAGTCTTATATATCCTATTCTCCGTTACTGTGTAATTCGCTGGCGAATTTATCGCTCTTTAAAGAGGATACGGCGAGAAGGGATTCAGATTTGATGTTGAATATTATTAGTTACATTCATCCACAACGAACTTATCTTCCCTGCAGTGGTGCCGGTCGTCACATAAATAACACACTACTTAGCCTAGCTGATCTTCAGGAGGTTCATCTTAAGCTAATTTTTTCCGAAGAATGGCTCTCAACCAATTCCACTCTTCCGGTAAATTGCCCTCTACGAAGAATCCCTTTCAACACGTTTCCAATGCTCGAAAACCGCACTGAACGGTTGTGGAAGCTTTTCGGTTTCCCCCGTATGGACAGATATTTGCCAGATTTGACTGACTGGCTCTTTGCTCCAATGGAAACGTACTTCCCGGTAACAAAAATCCCTGTTGCCATTACCATTTATGATATACAGGCCTTTGAACGGAACCTTCCTTGGTCCAACACTTGGAAACATCGCTGGTTTCGCTATAAGTGGGGACGATGGGTACGCCGTGCCATTGATCATTCCCGCATTGTTTTTACAATTTCAGAATTTTCAAAGCAGCGCATGATCGACCTGCTAGGTGCTCCTTCTGACAAAATTGTGAACGTTGGCTGTGGCATAGAGCACCCTTTTTTTGAAATATCCGAAACGGCGGCAAATACTCTCAACCTTCCTGTCTCAGCTCCCTATATCTTTATGGTAGGCGGCCTACGCCAAAAAAAAGGGGGAGACTACTACCTGTCAGTCGCTGAAGCCCTAAAAAGATGTAAAAGTGACATTCAGATTGTGATTGCTGGGCAATTAGACTCCAGCTATACCAAAGCTGCCCAAGCTCATCCTAATATCCATTTGCTAGGGGTTGTACCCGATGAAGATCTGCCCAAACTTATGCGCGGGGCACTATGTCTGCTCTTTCTTTCCCTCTATGAGGGCTTTGGCATTCCCCCCCTGGAAGCCATGGCGGCTGGAGTACCTGCCGTGGTGGCAAACCGCGCTTCACTACCAGAAGTTGTAGGTGATGCCGGAATTGTAGTAGAGCCCCAACAAACGAATGCCATTGTTGACGTATTGCTCAACCTGGAGTCCAGCTCTCAATTCAGGGAGTCTTATATTAAAACAGGTCAACAACATGCAGCCCAATATACCTGGTCTAAGTGTGCAGATAAGATTCTGACTGCCTTTAAGGAGTTCGCTTAATTTTTAGCTATGGTTACTATTTCATCGCAGACAGAGTTAGATTTTCAAACCGGAACCTTTGTGCAGTTCGGCTGTGGCTTATGCGCTCCTGAGCAGTGGAAAAACTTTGATGCCAGCCCAGCTCTTGTTCTACAACATCTACCGCTTATTGGGCCTTTAATGCCCAAAGGACCTTTTGGTGGATACCCCCGCACGGTACAGTATGGCGACATTTTAAAGGGATTACCTGTACGACCTAATAGTGTCGACTTGCTCTACTGCTCTCATGTGCTAGAGCATCTGACTGCCGGTGAGGCTCGTATGGCTTTAGAGCATGTCTATGACTACCTCAAGCCAGGGGGCATTTTTCGCCTGGTGCTTCCCGACATGGAAGTTTTAGCTCGCGAGTATCTCAACTCTGATTCGCCAGATGCCGTACACCACTTTTTTATGCGTTTAACCTGGCTTGGGGAAGACGCACCTAGACGCAGTAGCTGGAAGTCTACTCTCAAGCAATGGATGAGTCGGGGTCGACATCTGTGGATGTGGGATTACAAAGCGTTATCTCAAGAACTAGAAACGGTGGGCTTTAAGGATATTCGCCGTGCAAAGATAGGAGACTCAAAACTAAATGCTTTTGATTCTGTGGAAGATCCAGAAAGGTGGACCTATGAACTAGGAATTCAGTGCACGAAGTGATGTACAACCCTATGGTCCTTAAAGTCGTCTTCTGCTGGACCAATATTTCAGGCTACATGGCTACCAGCTGGCGTGCCCTGGCCAGTTTGCCCGATATTGACTTATTTGTTATTGCTTTCCAGGCCAAAATCGAAACAGCCTTCTCAGACCAGTTAATGGAGGGCATTCCTTCCCAATTACTAGATCTGGAAAATCGTCAAGACTCTGAATACATTAAATCTCTGGTTCAGGCCCAAAGCCCAGATGTCATTGTATTAAACGGTTGGTTCCATCGCCCCTACCGTCTGCTAGCCTCGACTTCAACATTTAAGAAGACATCATTTGTACTCACCATGGATACCCCCTGGTGGGGAACATGGAAGCAACATCTTGCCCCTTATCTGCTACGCCCTTTTATACGCCGCATGGCCCAGGTAGTAGTTACAGGCGAGCGCAGCTGGCAATATGCCTGGCGCTTGGGCTTTGCCCCAGAGCATATCCACAAAGGGCTTTATGGCATCGATTTTGATACGTTAAGCCCTCTCTGGACGGAGCGCCAACCCGATTGGCCCCAGTCTTTTCTCTATTTAGGGCGCTATACCCAGGGTAAAGGGCTGGATATTTTAGTTCAGGCCTATCAACACTATCGGCAGACAGTAACCAACCCATGGCTCCTGGTTTGCTGCGGTAAAGGTCCCCTCGCTCATTTGCTCGAAGGACAACCCGGCATCACAGATCTGGGTTTTGTCCAACCCAATAAGTTGATCACCCATCTTAAAACAGCAGGAGCGTTTATTCTCCCCAGTCGATTCGACCCCTGGCCTCTAGCCCTCGTAGAAGCAGCGGCGGCTGGTTTACCCCTCCTATGTACCGATGCCTGCGGCT
>CAZPYG010000387.1:0-3537 GCA_964590465.1 uncultured bacterium
TTCAATCTGGTCGTCCTGAGATGTTTCTCCTGGGGTGAGGCGCACAAAGCGGGCGTTAATCAGTTTGTTTAGCACTCGTTGGATCCGGCCAGGAGCCAAACCCAACTGGTCAAGTTCTTGCCGCCGAATACGCTTGCTGGTTACTTCCAGGCCCGTAGTGGGGCGCACCATTTTCAGCAGAATTCGCTTAGCGGTGTCTTGTTCCTCAGGGAGCAGGTTGTTGTAAAACTCTTCTGCGCTACGGGCCAGGGCCAGGCGTCCGCCGCCCAATTGTCTGTAGGCCTGATGAGTCACCAGGTTATGTTCTCGATGGTCCCACAGCTTCAGCAGCATAAACTGCAGCATGGGTAAAGCGGCAGGTTCCCCCAAAACGTCGGAAATGAGCTGATCTACCACACCGTCTTCGTACCGCAGGCCCACTTGCTCAGCCGGTTTGATAATCGCCTCCCGCAACTCACCGGCATCTAAGGGGACGATGCGCACCTGGGCAGCTTCAAACAATTGCGAGAATTTCGGCAGCGTCGTTACTTGGCTCTCGAAATCGCTGCGCATGGTCAGCACCAGGTAGTTTCGGGGATGACCAGTATTTTGAACCAGGGCCAGCAGAGCCTCAACAAAGGCTAGCCGAAGAGACTCGTCCTGGCAGAGGGTAAAGACTTCTTCAAACTGATCGATCACGAGCAGGGCAGGTCGGTTACCGGCTACTTCGCGCACCAGCGTTAGCAAGTGAGTAGGGGTGTGCTCTAACCGATGGGCGGTTTCGGCCAAGCAGTTGAGATCCGCCCTGGCAGGAGTGGTTACGTGTTTCTTCGTTGTTGGAGTAGGGGGGGCTTCCATAGAATCTGGCCGGGTTCGGCAGACGACTCGGGCCAGGTTTTCCAGGGGGTTGCTGCCCGGCACCATGGTAGGAAAGTAATACCACTGATCACTACCTGTTAAAGCACCGCCTTTGAGTTTGGGAATCAGGCCACTCAGCACCGCCGAAGATTTGCCACTGCCCGATGCACCCACCACCGCCAGAAGATGATGTCGGCTCAGGGTATCTAAAAACTGGGGCAACAGCCGCTGTCGCCCGTAGAACACATTGGCGTCTTGCTCACGGAAAGCATCTAAACCTCGGTAGGGGCAGTCGGCATCCGCCAGAGTGGGGGCCAGGGTGATGTCGAAATCCGCCAGGGTAGTGTCGGGAGGGGATTGCCCTGCCCGCAGCAGTACCGAACCCCAATAGTCGAGCAGGCTTTGGGCGGCCAAACGGTCATCGTCGCTGTCTATCAGGGCACCGGTGGCTTGACCCCGGGCAATAAAGTCCTTGATGTCTGAGAATAAAGTTTTAGACTCGTCGACTTCTCGATGCTGCTTGAGCAATTTTTGGTGAGCAATCCTCAGAGCGGAAAAGGATGGGAACCTAGCATTAGATTCTGTCGAATGAGAGGTTGATGTGATGTTTTTCATGATAACTTCTCAACGATTAACGCTAAAGATTGCCCAGTATTCTGCAGCTCTCCGCATAGTTTACGTAGGTTGTAATCCACTAGGGAAAAGCAATTTAAGGCGGCCTGTCGATAAAAGCTAAAGTGGGCCTTAACCTTAGAGGAGTCAGCAGTTTCTAAAAATTTGTCTATATGTTTCTCGTTATTCCTTAGACAAACAAAATCAGGGTCACTATCATCTATGCAGAGAGCAGCTACGTCCTCTTTTAAGAAAGACCAGGTGTAGGTTAGTTCTTGTATGTCGTGCTGAAGGTTTTTCTCGATGTAGCGTAGGGTAGCATCAACTCGTTGCCAGTCGTCGTGGATATGAACCAGTTGAGTCAAACGATTATTCAGCGTTTCCATAGATTTCAATTCTTTTTCGAACTGGGAAGCAATGCCTGGGTCTACCTCAAATTTTTCAATCTTTTTCCACAGTTGTTGTAATCTATGTACCACGTCTGGTAGTCGCAAAGTTTTAGCTGCTTCGGTCAAACTGTTGTTAAACCGTACAGGCTGATAGGCCAAGAAATGAGTCATCAGACAAATAGTATTTGCCAGTCGCCTGTCGTCTAGGTCGGAAATAGAAACTCTAAATTCTGTGTGGATTTTTTCTAGCTCTTGAATCCAGTGAGGAGAAGGGTTAGAGCTGTTACCATGGGAAATGATGGTCTGAGCTCGATGAAGCATTCCCTGAAGCCTAATTTCGTATTCAGTCAGAGTAATCACTGACAATTCATCGTCAGGAAATCGTCGAGAATCTTGCAGTATATTACGGTAACACTCGATTTCTACTTGGTGCAACAAATCATGCAGACTTTTGTAGTAAGTAAGTTGATGAATTTGTTCACATACTGATTTGAAATCAGATCGATAGGTGACAACTGCCTCATGAATTTCTGGAACATCGAGCAAATTTCTAAGTGCAGTTAAGCTCTGATTAGCATGGTGTAATGAAGTTTCCTCCTGTTCATTAGGAAACGGTGTTAGGGGATTTTTAATCAGCAGTTCCGGAATGAGATGGTCAAAGCCATTCTCGTGGCTGCAAGAGCCCCCAATGGGCAAACCAACATCGCGCTTTACCTCCCCACCGGTGACCTGGGCTTGAATATTGTTAAGGCCATTTTCATGGGCACCTGCAATGGTTTGGCCTGCCCCCAGGGCAAGATAAAACCCCTTAGCGTAAGCTATGGCGACATCGTCTTGAATAGGCCGGTTCATGCCAATGACGTAGTTTATATGCTGGCTAATCGCCTGGGCCTGCTCAGTTGAGTAGCAAGCATTAAGTAAAACGCATTCCACATCGTCGGCGACCTGCTTAAACAGATTTGACAAAACTTCGGCAGTAATTACGAAGCTTCGTCCCTGCTCTTGCTCAAACACAAGCCCTTGCTGACGGGCTCCATGGCCGCAGAAATGGACGATACGGGGTTTGAATTCAAAGATGGCTCTTTGTAAATCGTCCCAACTGGTGGCGTCGCGCCGCACCAGCTGAAAGTCATCGCGGTTGGGGGCCATTTGGAACTGCTCTTGAATTGCCCGAATTTCCCGATTCAGCTTCAGGGCGGTAGTATCGTCGGGGTTGGCAGTTAGGGTGAGGATGGTCTTTTTCATAAGCGGCGATTGAACTCAGCGCTAATCGCGGTCTGGAAATATGAGGGTAGATTGGGAGTCAGTATCCACAGAATTGGGTTGGGACTGGTTCAACCATCGCAGGCCAAAGAAACCGAGGAGCAGGAGAGCGATCGCACCGACTACCCACCCAATTGGAAAAGATTTACGCTCCGTTTCAACTGGGCTCTCCCCTGTTTGCCTTGAGGCGGATTCTCTTACAGGTTGAGTTTGAGTTGCCCCGAAAGGAACTTCAGGGAGAGGGCGCTCAGGAGAATTCTGCGGTTTTGACTCTCGAAGTGTTGAAGGGATAGAACCAGTGAGAGTAACCTGCACCGCATTCCCCAAAGACTTTAGCCCTGCAGGATCGGTAAAGTACACCAAATGATCACAACCTACTTCCATTATAAAGGGTGCAGGAGTACGTCCAGCGGGAATAGACGTAATACTCTCTACC
>CAZPYG010000388.1:0-3519 GCA_964590465.1 uncultured bacterium
ATGGAGTTAAAGATATAATCGAAGAGACAAGAGAAAAAGTTAAGGACGAACTAGAAGAAATCGAACAAGATATTAAAAAGAAAAGGGATTCTGAGGAATCAGAAGAAGAATGGAAGAAGCGGCTAGAAGCCAACGAACAAGAAATTAAAAATCTAAGAGATTTAATAAAAAGTTGGCAAGCAGAAGACCTTCGAGAACACGAATCCGTTGATCCAGCAGCCATGATTTCTGCCGCTGCTCTCCGAAAAAGTGATTCCCTATGTATTAGGACCATGCAAATATTTTTGGAGATCTTTGCAGCAGAGATTGGAAACTTTGCTCTACAATTTTTGCCCTATGGAGGAATATATATAGCTGGAGGAATTATGCCGCAAATTCTGCCACTTATTGACAAAGGCGAATTTGTAAAAGTTATTAGCCAAAAAGGTCGGTTAAGCAAGGAAATCGAAAAAATACCTATCTACATCTTAAAGGATTTAGAAGCTGGTTTGATCGGGGCAGCTTATCATGTGCGAGAGAAGCAGTAACGACTTGTTTCCTTTTAATAAGGAGCTTAGAGCAAAAAAAAGACGGCCAGCCGTTGATGCACGAACAAGTATTTAGCAACAGTGGTAAGGATTTAGTCTCCATCGTGAAGGAGTTTCTGAAGGAAGCTGCCGAAAAATCATCACAGAAAGTTCATCCTCAGATAGCCTGTTTTGCAGTTGCTGGTCCTGTAGATAGAGAAAATAACACCTGTGATCTGACCAATCTAAAGTGGTATCTTGATGGCAATAATTTAGCGAAACAATTAGGGATTGAAGAAGTCACCTTAATGAATGATTTTGCAGCAGTTGGTTACGGAGTGAGAGAGTTAAAGGAATCCGACTTTAAAGTTTTACAAGACGGAGACAAGTCTCTAAAAGAAGAAGACTTTCCAATAGGTGTGATTGGTGCTGGAACTGGCTTGGGAGAAGCATTTATCCTTAGAAATGAGACAGAGAATACCTGGAATGTTTACCCTACCGAAGGAGGGCATGTTGAATTTGCTGCCCGCTCTTTAGAAGAATTCGAGCTTCGAGAGTATATACAAGACAAGTATAAATTATCTCGTGTCTCCGTTGAACGAATAGTTTCCGGACCAGGCATCGTAGCAATTTATCAGTTTCTACGAGATTGCAAAAGAGATAACTATAGCGAATTAGAAGCCATCGCTACCAAAGTAAAGATTTGGGAGGAAGATAGCAACCTTTCAAAAGCTCCCGCCGAAATAATTTCAAACGAAGCCCTAAAAGGTGATAGACTCTGCAAAAAAACGATGCAGATGTTTACTGAAGCCTACGGCTCTGAAGTTGGCAACTTTGCCCTCAAACTGTTGCCCTACAGAGGATTATATATCGCAGGCGGCATTGCGTCCAAAATTTTCATTAATCCAAAACTCGAAGAAACTTTCTTAAAAGAACTGAGGAACAAAGGACGAATGGAAGAAAAAGTTATAAAGAAAATTCCCATTTATCTTGTCACGAATTTGCAGGTTGGCTTAATTGGAGCCACTTATTATGCCAGACACAAAATATCCCCTTTGTCTCGGGGAGACTCTAGTCCAAAATAGGAACATCTGGCATCAAAATAGGTATTAGCAGGCATAAATTGGAAAGCGCAAACAATACTCATTCTAAAAAAAAGGAAAGAAATCAGAAGCCTCATGTTTTCACGAAAAGTCTCATTTAATCTTGAGAGGAATATTCGATGTCTGGCTCCTTGTCTACTAACCCTCCTCCACAACCCTCCTGGGAATTTAAGCTCGAACTGCTCAAAACAGAATACTTTTTCCTGGAAACTACCATTGAAGACTACAACAGGCAAATTTGGGCTATTAAAGCCTTAGGGCTGACTGGAACAGGAGCAGTTATTGTCTTAATGCTTCAACAAAAACAACCTCTGATTGCTCTGATTGGGTGTGCTATTCCTATTTTGTTTTGGATTCTCGAAAGCCAGTGGAAACACTTTCAACGTGGTTTTTATTCTCGTGTGGCCGAATTGGAAGTGACACTGACTCGTAATTTCGATTGTTTAGGACCTTGTATTTATGGCAAGTGGACTACTTCCTTTAAGCGCCCGACCCACTCCCAACACATTAACTACTGGAGAGATGGCTTATTTAATCGTAGCGTCTGCGTTACCTATATCCTAGAAATCGCGTTCCTTCTTGGATTATATTTTTTGTTCCGAAACCATTTATTGAAGGTTTTGTAATCGTTTATTTCCCTGAGGAAAAAGCAGTCTCCAACTCGAAGCGAAGCACGATTTATATCAAGTTCTGCCAATCAACCTAAGAATCTTAGGCCGTCAACCTCTGTAAACCTCGAATTTATAGTACGGGTAATTCAGAGGACTCGATATTAGCTGTGCTGAAGGGGAGGTACATTTTCTGGTAAGCGGCAAAGTCCAGTGTCCTGATTTTCTTCACCGTCCAGTTTAGTCATTGGTCCATTGTCGAAGACGCACCTTGGCATGGTCGGCCAAAATCAAATCAACTGCCTTACCGCCGCTAATGCCCAGGTGCAGGCCACCATCAATGAGTATCAGGGATTTATCCCCTTGCCCGAGATTCCCTACGCAACATCGCCCGCGCTATTGATTGAGCCGTACAGACGGCCCAGGCCGAGGAAAATTCCCTATCGGGAGCGATCTTTGGCGCTGCCAGATTCTTCGCTGGATGTCTGGGTTCCGTTAACCAGGAAATCATTCAGTACGTGCTGCTGGCCTTTCAGTGGGCCTTCACCAACATTCTGGAAATTTCCCTGCTGCTCACCGGGCTGATGGGGCCATTCGCCGTTGCCGGGAGTCTGCTGCCCTTTGAGGCCAAGCCCCTGTTTGCCTGGCTGACTGGCTTCTTCAGCCTGGGCATAGCGCAGGTGTCTTACAACATCATCGTCGGACTGGTGGGGGTAGTCGTGGTCAACGCCGATGTCACCGATACCCTCGGTTTTCTGGTGATTATCAGCCTGCTGGCTCCCGCCCTGGCCCTGGCCATCGCTGCTGGGGGAGGCTTAGCTGTCTTCAACATCATCACCAGCGGTTCAGCTCGCATGGTTTCCATGCTGGGTTCCTACGCCATGTCGCCCCGCTACTTCCATTCCTTTCGTTAAGGGAAAGCTGCCATGCAACTCCTCAACCGTTCCCGTCGCTTCCATTCGTCCGACATTCTGCCCCTGTTCGTCCTGGGTACCCTCGGCGTTCAGGGCCTGCTGCTGGTGCTAACGCTGGTGAATACCACCCGCATTACCCAGCTGGCCCATCGCCCAGTGCCCTCCCTGGTGCAGCTGGTGGATGGCCATTCCATCAGTACTGAAGCCGTTGACCCTAACCAGCGGACCCCCGAGGTGATTCAGCAGTTCGTCAAAACCGCCATGGGGCTGATGTTCACCTGGAATAGCCAGGGACCGTCTGCCGAGACTGCCCATGCCAGTACTTCAGTGGATCAGGGCGTCCCCATCGGCCATGGGCGCATCACCACGACCAGCTGGCAGGCGTCGT
>CAZPYG010000389.1:0-3463 GCA_964590465.1 uncultured bacterium
ATTCTCAAAATTACATCCATCCTGCGTCATGCCCAATGGGAACCGCTACCCACAAATGCAAACAATACCAATCTTGCCGGTCATCGAATTCTGGCACTGTTTTTATATTCTCCAGATGGGGATACAGAATACCTGGTAGCGGGAACTAAAGATGGAGGGGTTTTTCGCTTTAACCTAAAGCTGTCAGAAGAAGAACAGGTATGGGAATCGGTCAATGTGGGTTTAGGGAACATGACGGTCCAAAGCTTGGCAAGTAATACTGAAAAGCGCCTTTTAGCTGGTACACCCACAGGTATATTTCAATCACTCTATCCTGAGGCTAACGACACAGAACTCTGCTGGGATCATAGCAATCAAGGATTGATTTATAACAATGTGCAAACCCTGAATAAATACCGCATCAATGGCCAATTACGTTTATTTGCAGGGACCCGCTCAGGGGTTTTCCGTTCCTTGAATCAAGGTCAGATATGGGAATTGATGATTCAAGGACTGAAGAGCACGGAAGTTCAAACTCTACTACCCATAAATGTAAAGATAGGCGATAAAGACTACGTCAAACTCTTTGCCGGAACTAAAGAAGGATTGTTTAATTCCATAGATGATGGCAAGACCTGGGAACGCGTCAATCTAGGACGGGCTCGGCCAAATGTGCAGGTCCTCACAAAGCATCAATCTCATCTATTTGCTGGAACGCTAAATACCGGAATTTTTCGATCAGCTGATGATGGCAAGACTTGGGCTGGGCTAGGGCTAACTCAGCAAGATATTCGAGGATTTCTATCTCGACAGACAGATATTTTGGTTGGCACGGCAGGGAAGGGGATCTGGCGTTCGGAAAATAATGGTATTACTTGGGAGCACTGGACGAATACCCGATCCGCCAGTGGCACAATTTCTAGTAATGGTGCGACAGTTACTGGAGACGAGGATGCTCAATTTGGGCTGGAGGCATTACAAATAGGTGACAGGATTGAAGCAGAAGGGCAAATCAGGACAATTGTTGACATTGCATCTTCTGCTGATGCTGAGTTGACCATAGATAAGGCATTCAAACCGGCCCTTCAATCGCAGAGTTTCGTCATTCACACAGGATTAGAAAATTTATACATTACTGCTCTTACGGTATTTCAGTCTCATCTATTTGTGGGAACCGCTGGTGGGGGAGTCTTTTACAAAGATAAAGATAGCCAGGTCCAGCGTTGGCAAGCGGTTAATGAAGGCCTCAAAGACTTGGAAGTTCGCTGCTTTAACACACCGGGTGATGCTACCCAACTCTACGTAGGTACAGCGACGGCTGGTGTCTTTCGATTCGACTCAGAAGGTGATCCTTGGGAGTGGAAACCGGTTAACGATGGCTTAACCAATACCGATGTACGAGCTATTTTAGTTGACAATGACAATTTTTACGTGGGTGGAATTGGCACCCTCTCATCCTTAGATGGATTGGAATTTGTAGAATTACAGCCAGATGACTTATTGCGAGTGGTTTCGCCACCCACAGATGTTGAACTAGTGGATGGACAGGAGACGATTGAATTAAAAGAGGAAGAAATAGAAGGCGCTCCAACCCATAGTCAGAGAGCGCAAGCCTGGCAGGTACTGGATCGCGATAATTTCAAGGGCAAATTGCTGATCACCCAGCCCGACGACATCACCCTCTATCCAGCCGCTGAGGACGATTCGATCGTGAGCGAAGTGGCTATTATTCAGGCACCACCGGAGGATGAAGACAACCCTGTACTGACTCTGCTAGACCCCCTGCAATACACCTATGATCCAGCCACAGTGAAGATCTACGCCAATGTGGTTGAAGCCACCCATGGTGAAACCGTTAGTGAGATCTTAGGCAGTGGAGACGGGGCCGCCACGAATCAGAGCTTTACCCTCAGTAAACCACCGCTCACCCATGTGGCCGCTGCGGTTCCCAGTGGGGGAGAGAGTGCTCTCAAGACCTACGTTAACGAGGTGGAATGGAGCCAAGTCTCCTCTCTTTATCCTTTGGATAAGCAGGATCGGAACTACATTCTGCGGATTGAAGATGACGGCACCACCACCATTACCTTTGGAGATGGACAGCGAGGGGCGCGATTGCCCAGTGGCGAGGAAAATGTTACCGCTACGTATCGCAGTGGAATCGGCCTAGACGGTAATGTCGGCACAGGACAAATTGCCCTGAAAAAGACAGGCCCGCCCAGTCTTCAGAGTGTCATCAATCCTCTACCGGCGAGTGGGGGAGCTAACCGCGAATCCTTAGCTTCTGCCCGCGTATCTATTCCAGCCACCACTCGCACCCTCGATCGTATTGTTTCCCTACAAGATTTCGAGGACTTTACCCAGGCTTTTGCAGGCATTGGTAAAGCTCAGGCCGTGGCTTTATGGGATGGCACCTCAGACCTAGTGCATATCACGGTGGCTGCTGTAGGAGGAAGCCCAGTGTTACCGGAGTCAGGAATTTACACCAACCTAGTGAATGGTATTAATGGGGCTCGGGATCCCCTTCAACAGGTACAGATTGCCTCCTTTGAGCCCCTTTACTTCACCCTGGAGGCACGGGTTATGCATCGCCCTGAGTATCAAGTCGATAAAGTAGAGACCGCGATTCGTCAAACCCTCCTCAAGTCCTTTGCCTTTGAGCAGCGATCCTTTGGCCAGGCAGTCACGCAGTCGGAAGTCATTGCTGCCATTCAATCGGTACCCGGGGTGCTAGCCGTTGACTTAGACTTTCTGTATCGTAGACAAGATAGTCGCACATTACAGTCCGCGCTATTGGCAAACACTGCTTTTTGGGATGAGGAAAACAACCAGATCCGACCGGCTCAACTCTTGATGTTGCCCCCTAGCGGAATTCAAATTAGCGTGAGGCAGATGCTATGAAAAAGTCCTCTACTCACCGTATCTACCAGCTATTACCTGCAATCTATCGAGAGCGCGATTACGATAGCCGGGAATTGGATGCCCTGCTGGCCATTATTGGTGAAGAACTTGATGTCCTGGAAACCGATATTGGTGACCTTTACGAGAGTTGGTTTATTGAAACCTGCCCGGATTGGGTGGTGCCCTACATTGGGGACTTACTGGGAATACGCGGGGTTGGAACTCAAAATGGTTCTGCCGATCAATCCACAGAATATAGGTTTCAGGAAAGTCGAGCCTATGTGGCCAATACCCTAGCCTATCGCCGCCGAAAAGGCACGGCCCCGGTATTGGAGCAACTTGCCCGGGATGTTACCGGTTGGCGAGCTCGAGCGGTGGAATTTTTTGAACGTTTGGCCCTGACGCAAAATCTCAATCATCTACGCCAGAGCAACAAAACAGTTGACCTTAGGGCAACGGATAATCTTCCACTGCTGGGTACACCGTTTGAACAGCAAGTAGCCTACTCTGTGGAACTACGCCGAATTGCCCGTCGGCATTCCTGGGGCTTGAACAGCTTTTCGCCAAATTGAGAATTGCTGAGAAA
>CAZPYG010000390.1:0-3430 GCA_964590465.1 uncultured bacterium
GTGGGGTAGGGTGCATTAGCGAAGCAATGCACCATTTCGGCGATCCACGCGAAGCAAGGCACCATCCTGGAGGGGCTTGTAATTCACCCAATCTGTGATTTAACCAGGCGGCGTCGCGTCATAGGCATTGCCGTTGTAGCCATGGTCAAATCCTGCCTCAAACCCTTTGCGGTAGACCTCGTCGTAGCCGGGGTTCGGATTTTGTGGCCCTCCTCCATAGGCGGCTTCGGGGTTATAGCCGGAGCCATATTGCTGGAAGTTTTCTCCATCTTTGTATCCCCGTTCGTAGCCATCTTTATAGGCTTGCTCGTCGCTGGGGGCTGCTGCCAGGGGAGTGTCGGTAGACAGGTTGCCCTCGCCACTGACGTTGATATATCGGCTGAAGGCCCAGCCGGTATCCTGGGGAAACTGGTTCGAGGTGGCCTTGACCTGATACCAGAGGCTGTCTCCCCTGGCGGTTTCCCCGAGAATCTGTAGCTCAGTCCCCCGGGGGAGTTCGTAGAGGACGGCAGCGGTGGTGTCGGCAGCCTGGCGCACATTTAAGACATCGGCGGTGACGGTGCCCAGACGACCCGACTGGGCCTGGCTGGTGCCGTTTTCGCCAGGTGTGGTAGGCACCGCTGGCGTGGAAGTCTGATCGGGGGAAGTAGTGGGAAACTCCTCGGCGGTTGCCTCAGGGGGAACTGTTTCTGCCGATTGATTGCCGCCACAGGCCGTGATCATCAGGCTGAGTAGCAGTAGAGAGAATAAGGTTTTCTGGGTCATAGAATGCCTTGAAATTTCCGCAGGGCTGCTGCATTGCTGACAGTCAGCCTCAGTCCATACGATCCGAAGCCTAATCGGAAAGAGTAAGAAACTGGCATGAAGGGGAGAGCGGACTAAGCCTCGAATGTCCCTGACTTCAGGTTGTGGGACAGCGCCCACCAACAAACTCGGCTATCAAGCGGACTCTTTTTGATGAGAAAAACCCTCCGCCAACTGGTGTTTCAATAAATACCCCACCACCAGCACATTCAATAAAAAAATCACCAATCGCCGCCAGGATAAATCGCGCATGAGTTCCTGCACCTCCAACGGCAGGGGCAACGCCGCCATCACCAGCATGAGCGGATTGGCCCACCGTTTGTCGTACCAGAGCCCGACCGTCGCGGTGCCCATGACCAGGGCATAAACCCCAGCAATGCGAGCCACCACCCGTAACCCCTGGGGCTGACTGTGCAGGATGGTTTTCAAAAACCAGGCCCCCAGACCAAACTCGCCGTCGGTTAACGTATCCTGAGCCAGGGCTGCAAGGGTGCCGTAGTGCCTCCAGCTCAAGCCGGAGATGACGCTCAGGGCCAGCAGCACCAGGACAATAAATCCTTTGTAGGCCACAATTACTTTCAAACTGGTGGGGCGCTGGGGTTGAATGGTTGAAGGCTGGGCGGTCATACGCAAATAAATAATTAGTTTAGTTTTGTACGAGCCAATTCATGGCTACAGGCATGGCTATAAATTTTCGAACTCGATAACCTGCATTTCTCATTACGTTTTCCAGAAAATCATAGGATTGATTTTCTGGAGGAATAAGCAGCGCGAGTTTCCAATCAAGCCGAAACTCAAAATCCCTGAATACTCTGTACGCTAGATTGTACTGCTCTGAAATGTTGCCCGCAAAGGAAAGTTGACTGGCATCGATTAAAAAGCGATTGACTTCGGAGGTATTCGCAATTTCTTTAATCTCCTGGGCATACCTTAATAAATGATCACAGGTCATGGTTGTAGTGCTTTCTAGGGCAGTGATTTTGACAATTTTACAGATTTGATTCTCCTCTGTAGTGACGGACAGAATTCTAGGATGATTGGCATCCTCAGTATCTGAATTCATGGTGTACTTTTAATACTTTATAGGCCGTCTGTAAAATTTCCAAGTTAATTGAAAACGGTATCATTTTGAAATGAAATAGCCTGCTGATTGCTGAGTTTACTTGAGTGAGGTGCATCGGAAAGATCCCCCCTACCCCGAAGGTCACTGAAATAAGCTGAAATCACTCCTTGCAAATCGCTGAAAGCCTTGATCTGCCGTAGGGTGGGCAGTGCCCACCAGCCTTGAATCAGTGCCATTCCCCCCTACCCCCCTTATATAAGGGGGGTGAAAGGTTGAAGCTGGGAAGGCAAAAATCTAGGGAGATTGGAGGCTAAGCAAGTTTGTACCTCACTGAATTGAGAACTGCTATTTTCGCTGGAGATGTTATGAAAACTCCTTTGCCGGGCCACCTTTTCCTTCATCCCGCACAATGACGAGGTTGGTAAACCAGCGGCTTTCAGGAAAGCTGTCCAGCAACAGCAGTAGCAGTAGGGTAATGGGCATCCCCAAAAACGCCCCCGGTCCCCCCAGCAGCCACACCCAGAAGGCAAAGGACACAAACACCAGGGTAGGAGACAGGTTCAGGCCCCGACTCATCAGGGCTGGGGAAAGCACATTCTCGGCCACAATGTTGGCCACCACAAACCCCACAATCACCAGCACCGCTCGCAGCACGCCAAACTCTGCAAAGGCCAGCAGGACTCCAGGGACGGCTGCTAAAAAGGTGCCGATGTAGGGAATATAGCTGAGGAAGAAGGTCAGAAAGCCCCACAAAATGGCAAAATCCACCCCCAGCAGCAGCAGAATGATGCTGACCCCGGCCCCGGTCACCGCATTGACAATCCCCCGCAGGCCAAACTGCCGCACTACCCCCTGGCCAAACTGGGTCAGGCGCTGCACCAGTAGATGATCTCCCGAGGCTGACCGACGCATGCGCTTCATCATCATCGGACCTTCGGCAATGAAGAACAGGGTGGTCATCAGAATTAAAAAGGAATCGCTGAAGAACCCGGCCAAGCCCCCCAGGAAGACGCGGATAGTCTGTAGCAGGGTGCTGTTGCTTAAGACATTGCGGGAACCCGCCGGTGCGAGATTGGGAACCGTAATGCCGTATTGCTCCAACAGGGCTTGAATGTCTACCAGACGCTCGTTTAAGTTGCCCGCGTAGGTGCCCAGTTGCGCCGCCAGACTGGTGACGGAGGCACTGATGATATAGAACAACACCCCAAACAGAGCCGATAGCCCTACCAAAATCAGCAGCAGGGCAATCGGGGTGGGTACCCGCTGCCGCCGCAGCCAGGCGTAAATGGGGCTAAACAGCAGACTTAAAATTAAGGCAAACAAAAAGGGATTAAGAATCGGAGCCGCCACCCGCACTCCCCCCAACACAATAACGATGGCGGCCAGGTTAACCAGAACTCGGGAAAGGGAAGGTAATGGGGGAGAGGTGTTCATCGGAGTGACTCTATTAGAAGACGATTACGCGTTGGATAGTGCGGTTTGCAAATTGGCCTCAGCTTCTTTACGGACATTGCAACCCTGAATACAGCTGATCTTGAGCCGCGGACACTGCAGTAACTTCCG
>CAZPYG010000391.1:0-3421 GCA_964590465.1 uncultured bacterium
GAGCAAGGGAAGCGCCAACTTCCCAAGCCCCCTGTACCATCCCAACTTAGCTCAGGTAAGCTGGCGATGATCTAGAAGCCATTCTAAGATCTGGCGTCTTGTTTTACCTTCATTGGGACCGCTAGATAAGTTCCCCGTTTTCCTTAACCGAAAACGGAGAAACCCGTATGACCTACACCAACCCCGGAGACCTCAACGTCTCCACCCAGTTCAAGCTACCTACTTATCACCCCGACCGGCTCTGCCACATCCTGCTGGGCGACTACGCCGCCGTCATCGAAGCCATCAACCGCATGGAAGTGCTTCGCTACTGCGAGAGAATCGCCTGGGTCGAGCCCATCCCCACCGGGCGCAACGGCGAATACATCAGTGTGATGTCTCGCAGGATTACGCCGACAGAGTAGTGAGCAAGAGAGTAAGAGAGTAAGTTCAGGTACCGGGTGCCTGTCCAGGGTTCCTGGATTGGAAGCTAAAACTTCTAAAGACACCCGGTACCTCAGCCCAGGAAAACCTTTAAAGGAAAGATAAAAAATAAGTAAAACCACTTAGAGGATCCGACGAGCTATGCGGGCATACAAGATCATGTCACCCCACTCCACAAGGGTGCATTTAACGAATTAGGTAAACCACTATGTTGTCAAATAAAGTAGACGCCTCATTTTCTGACAAAGATGCGCAAGAAATTATGGATGCTCTGGCCATCGTCAGCAGTAAGCTCAGCTTTGCCGTGGGGTTGTCGCCGGAAGAACGCAAAGGCATCTTTAAAATCGGTCGTAAGTCTCAAACCTTCACCGAGGGGTCCTTAGACATGGCCGAAGAACACCCAGAGCTGATACCAGCGGGCATCAGTATACCGGGAGCCAGACGGGATATGGATCTGTTTGTGGCCTTGAACCCAATTGTGCAAAAGCTTGGGGAGCTTTACCACCTGGCCGAAGATACCCAAACCGTTGCCGGGAGTGAAGCCTTTGCGGCAGCTCGGGTAGCCTATAGTTCTGCCAAATCCTTTGGCGCAGGCATGGGACTCGATGACGTGATTAAAGAACTATCGCTGCGATTTAAGAAAGCGAAGTCTCCCTTACAGAGTGAAGAGTAAAGCTTGCCGAAATGGATTAATCCATATGCATAAAAAAGGATGCTTTAACCAGCATCCTTTTTTTATGCCAAGATCATCATGCCGCAGGCAGGTAGGTCGATACGCACCACCGCTCGGTTGTCTCTCTCCTCCACTTCGATGTACTCATTTTGGGGCGGGTTGCTGAGCTGTTCATCGTCCCAGTCACCCCGGTAGAGCACCTGCAGTTTTGATCCGACAGGATGGAAGCCCCGGTCAACGGTGACGTAAGCTCCTCGGGATTCCATTCCATGGGAGTTAAACGCGACCACTACCTCCGTCGTAAACAGCACCTGGGACCAGGCGGTGAGTTCTCCCGGTCCATGTACTGCAAAGGGACAGGACTCAAACGCCGTTTCCCTCAGGTAATGGTGCCCCCGGCGCAGGGTTTTGCCAATGAGATCCTGACGGTTGCGCAGGCGGGCAAGGTTAGCGATGCGCTTGTAGGTGGGATGGTCGGGGTCAAAGCAGTGGCAGCCTTCGGTGCCGAATGCCCCAAACTTGCCGCCAAACATGGCTTCCCGCACGTAGCGGTCGATGTAGGCATGTTCCGGCTCTATGGCGTAGTCGTGGTAACCCTGGTTGCCGTCCAGAGCCTGTTCGGTGCCGTAGTAGATGGAGGGAATCCCCGGCATGGTGAGCTGAATCCCCACCCCATGGGCCACCTGCTGGTAGCGGTTGGGCACCTCGCTATTAGCGGCAAATCGAGCCTTGTAGGGACGGGACGACATATCATGATCGTCCAGCACCGAGATGTGGTAAAGCCCCACCTGCCGGTAGCTGCCCTCATTAGTGGCATCGTTAAACAGGTCAAAGTAGGCGTAGGGATGAGAAAGCCCCTTGGCAACGTTGGTGAGCTGATTGTTGGCCACGATAATATCCAGAGAGGCGTCCAGGTTGCGTCCGAAGATTTCCAGGTAGCCCCCCAACATGCGGTCGTCGGTGATTTCCCCCATCAGCAGAAAGTTATCTTTGCCGATGGCCTGGCAGTATTCTTTGATGGCAAAGCAGAACTGGCGCGATTCTTCGGGGGAAACGTGCTTCACTGCATCGACCCGGAAGCCATCGCAGTCGCTGACGGCAATCCAGTACTGGTAGGCTCGGGCCAGACCCCGCACTACGTCGCTGTTCTGCAGATTGAAATCTTTCAGGTCAAAGAAGTCACCCCGGCGAAATTCGGTATGGGGGCTCATGCGGTCTTCCCAGTCGGCTACATCCCAGTTGCTGATAGAACCACTGCGGGTGTACCAGTCTTGGTTTTGGAATTCCTCGGGCCAGACGCCATCCTCCAGAGATTGAGGTTTGGAAATGCTTTCGCCTTTAACGGAACGCCAGCCGTGGAGGGGGTAGGAGGGCGAAAACCGATAGGGCATCTGGGCCTGGGGGCAGCCGCCGTTCATGTCGTCCCGGTAGAACCAGTTGTTGCCGCTGTGGTTGTAGATCACGTCGATGACTACATACATGCCCCGGTCATGGGCGGTATCCACCAGATCCCGTAAGTCCTGCCGGGTGCCAAAGCGGGGGTCGATGTCCAGAAAGTTCTGGATGCCATAGCCATGGTAGGTTTGCAGGTCTGCCCGCTGCCGCCAGGGGGGATTCAGCCAGAGGGTGGTAATGCCCAGGTTTTGCAAATAGTCGAGCTTGCTTTCGATGCCCTTGAGGGTGCCGCCGCAGAACTGGTTGCCTGCGGCCATCCAGCCCTGTTTGTCCTTCGCCCGGTATTGTTCTGGCTGCAGTCGATTGAATTGGGGACGGGAGGCTTCCTGTCCATCGCTGAAGCGGTCGGGCAAGAGCTGATAAAAGAAGTGGTCGCGCCAGTTGGCGGGGCTGGGGTGGACTCTGCCCCTGGGGGTGAGGTCGAGATCGACCAGGCGGGTCGGGACTTGCGTTTCGAGGGTAGTTTGCATGATATTGTCGGTCACGGAAACACTGTCCAATATTGAGACCTTTCAAGCTATTGCCTGCATATTCTGCTGAAGGTAAATAAGGCAAGTAATTGGTCACTACTGGCCAAACCCATAGACAGAATGACTGAATACTACGTATGCTCTCAGGCCAAAATTAAGTGGGCATTAATAAAGCTCGTCTTTAGTTTCTGCGAAGGGCTGAAACCTTTGGATTCTTGTTGAGTCTAGACTTCAAAACTTCCTTAGAAACCAAGGCCTCTTTGTGTCTATGCAGAGTCCCCATTGGCTCCTCGACGGAACTCGTGGTTTGTTAGCGGCGGGTCAGCAGGTAGCGAACTCAGTTGAACAACGTAGGATTTGGGTCGCGACAATGACTTAGCAGACTAAGCTCAAAAAGCGT
>CAZPYG010000392.1:0-3392 GCA_964590465.1 uncultured bacterium
TAGTGGCTGTTCCTGCATATAATTCGCCAGGCTTCTGCGGTTCTGCTGTAGATGATCTGAAAGCTAAGCTGAGAACATGTAAATCGGTTAGGTTTGTATTAAAAGGTTCCCAATCGTTTTTGCCGTAAGGCAGGCAGAAAATACCATGCGCCTGGGTACCAGAAAACAGATAACCTGTGTTGCTATCCACGGCGAAACTTAAAACGTTGGGATTTGATGATGATGATATAGAAAATTTTGTTGATTTCCATTTGCCTCCATCGACATTGGTAAAAATCAGGACTCCCTTTTCACGTGTACCGGCCACGATTGAATAATCTGCTGGATTAATCAGTAAAGCCTGGACGTGTTTGACAATTTGTTCTTCGTCAGACAGCAAGACCCACTCTTGCGAATCTTGATCAGGATTTTCCTGAAGACGAAAGACCCCTTGGTCGGTCCCTAGCAGAACAATACTGCCTATAATGTTCTTTTGTTCGGCACGCTTAAAGCCTAGGAGAGTGTATAGCGTGGTGCTTAGTGTGTACTGATACTGGGGGGCTAAATCTAAGAACGGGACTTGAATTACTCTCGACTGACGGCTGACAGTTGACATATCACCTACGCGTAGGCTTGTGCTGATAGTTAACACATCACCTATACGTAGGCTTTTTAGGAAGTCTTTTTGCTTGTCTTTAGTCTGCCGGTTTGGCCCTTGTATTTGTACTTGTAATGTATCGTTATCGCTTGACGGCTCCGCCTCAAATTTTTTATTATAGACAGTGATTACATTATATTCAGCAACATTGTTGAGCCCCTCATTGATAGGGTTCCACTGTTTGCCGCTATCTTGAGACTTCATAACTCCAGCCTTTGTAACGGCGAATAGGGCATCATCTCCTTCTCTATGGCCTAAGTCTTGAATGGCTTCGGTTTTTAAATCAGGGGATAGCACCGACCAATGACGGGATCGGAAAATGCCTCCGGCATTCACCTTAGCCCGAATATATTTGCCGCTGATAATTACAGTTTTCTGCGCATCTAGCCCATGTACATACTGGCTCAAAGCAACCTTGTTACTCCAAATGGGATCTTGAAAGACTGACGTTTGCTGAACAGGAACGGTGAGGCTGACATCTGCTAATAGCAGGGACTCACTCTGAGCTAAGACAAGGGTTGACCTGGGGTTAAATACTTTTGGTTTGTGAGAGGTACGGTCAATGCGATCGGGAATAACGCGGGTAATTTTGCTGTCAAGGGTAAAGGCTTGCAGTTGTTCGACGGAGACTTGTTCAACCTTAAAAGGCAAATGGGGTTGGGCCTCTTGACTCTGATTCACCAAAACGATCCAACTGTCTTCTAGGATTTTGGGATATTGGGCATCTAAATCAATTTGGTTGTTTTGGATGTAGAAACCCGGCCACTCTGTTTGCAAAGACAAGGAAGAGTGGTCGTTTGCTTCAGTGATGGCCTTTTCTTCAGTAAACCCACCAAACCTGGCACCGGCTAAGACAAGTTCTGGTTGCTCAGGACTAATCGCAATGGATGTAATACCCTCGACGACTGGGTTATCTTTTTCTGTTTCCTCCCATTCCCAGTCATCGTTCAATTCTCCTTGAAAAATTCCCTCGTCCGTGCCAGCGAACACATAGTTTGTGTCTGTTAAAACTTGAAGCGATCGCACTGACTTCTCTGATAATGTGTTGTTTTTATCCGCCTTGCTCCAAGAGAGGGAAGCTTCATGAACGTTACACTGCCAAACCCCTGCACTGGTACCCGCCAAGACGTAGTGCTGATCATTAGATTGTACTTGAGTGGTGTAGGAAGTCAGGGTATAAATGCTTTCATCTGCTAGATCCCTCTCCATCAAGCTCCAGCTTTCTCCATTGTTGAGGGAGATATAAATGCCCCGATCTGTGCCCGCTAATAATCTATTGGCACCCGCTTCAAAGGCTGAATTGATCTCGATTTTGTCAACTTCTTCCGGGGTTGTTCCATCGGCCAAAGTAAATTTATAGGCAATTACTTGCTCGACTGTTTGCATATACTCTGTATCTTCCCCCGAGGTGGTAACGCTAAGGGTTAGCTTATCGCCTGCCTGGATACGGCCATTAAGGGTATGAACCGTGAGTATTTGCCCAAAAATCTTAAAGATAGTTCCAGTTGCACCACTGGATGATTTAAAGCTTCTTCCTGAGGCTTCTGGTGGGAAAATCCCACTCATTTGCAGCTTTCCAGATTGGACATTTGCTTTAACTAAATAAGCGTGATCCTCAACTAGGAAAAAATCATCTTTTTGAAGTGTGCCCGTGGTGTTTCTAACAGTGACTTTTTTGGTCGTTCTATTCACCTGACTCACCTGACCCCTAATGAAAGGCGGCGTACGGAGCAATGAGTAAACGGCTCGATCGGGTAGACCGTTTAGATGCTTATAGGTTTCTCCTGTCACTGAGGTTGGAATTTTGGTGGATGACCAGTCCTGTCCCTGGTTATCGGTACGATAAACGTCATCATCGGTGCCCGCAAAAATATAGGATGTTTGCCCAATGGAGTATGCTAAGAGAGATCGCACTACAACATTTGGGATTCCTGTATTAACTGCATCAACAACCTCACTGCCGTTTTTGTGTAGACGTGTGCTGCCAGTTCCAACAGGACTCCAGGTTTCTCCGTTGTCTTTAGATCGAAAGACGCCGCCCAGCGAGGTGCCTGCCAGTAAATAGCCTCGTTTTTCATCCATCACATAAATAGTCTGGACGTTTAGAGTCGTTAGACCATTATTAATGGGTTGCCAGGATACCTGAGCTGGCTCAGTAGCCTGCTCCTCGGCACTGGATAGCTCTAGGCGAAAGATGCCCCTATCTTCTGTACCTGCAAAATAATAGGACTTCCGGGCCGCTAAGCACAAAATATCTTGGCTGGGTAACCCTTCACTGTTGGCTTCCCACTTAATTTCCTTGATGTCAGGATCAGTTGGCTTGAGGGTTTTAAAGACGCCGCCTTTTAATTTCACCCCTGGAGATTTCTGTTTCAAGTCATCTGGGATAGCTTCCCAACGGGGAGCGGCATTACCAAATAAGCCTGCCTTTAGACGGAAAGCAAACAAGTGGGGATTACGGAGAACATTTTTGGGATCAATCGTCTCCAAATCATAATCCCAGGTGATCAATGTGCTCCCTAAGTCTTGTTTTGGCTCAACGGTGGTCAGTTTGAGTAGAAATGTCCCCTCAACTTGATCCTGTTTTCCGGTCAACAGTACCCAATCCCCTGCATCCAACTTAAGGCTGGTACCTTGAACGTATAGGGAACGGGTGGTTCGCGTTATTTCAGGTGGTTTACCCAATCGGGGGCTAAGGGCATTCCAAAGGGGGGAGGCTAGTAAGTCTTCGCTGGTCTCAAAGGTTTGGGGTTTC
>CAZPYG010000393.1:0-3383 GCA_964590465.1 uncultured bacterium
TCCAAGTCCAGAAGTGGAGTTTTGCCTAAGGGAAAGCTCCAGTTTTCGAGCTGGACTTGGTATATACCCGTTTTTTAATCAGGAGGACACTTTACTTTATGACACTTTTTCCCTTCAGGGACTTCTACACCAATCAGCAAGGCCAGATGGAAAACTGGGATGCAGCAAAGGTGACATCGTTCAAGCTCTGTACGGATGATCAGCAGGTGGTCGGGTTGATCCGCGATATTTTAGTGGATGACAAGGGTCATTTTCGCTACCTGGTGGTGGATATTCAAATTAATGGGGCAGACAAAATGGTTCTGCTACCCATTGGTTTAGCCCAGCTTGACTATGGAAAAGGCGAGGCTGTAGTCAATCGGCTAAATCCAACCCTCTTGAAAAAATTGCCGAGCTATCAACGTGCTCAGGACATTGATGACCGCTTCGAACAACGGGTGCGGGACGTCCTGCTGCCCATTGCCTCTTGCCGCATGGGAAGACAGTTTTTGCAGCAACCCTATACCTGGAACGGTCATTACGGGGGCGTTTCTTCTGGCTATACCCCCAGTGCCTCCAGGAATTACAACCACTTCCCCATCTTTTACGGCATGAGCGATCAGGACAATCAGCGTCCATTAAAACAACTGGAGAATCAGTTGACCTAGCCAATCTTTCCGAAATAAGCATATCTGTAGGAGAGGAACCTTGTGTGACTTTCGGTAGTGGGGGGAGATGGGCTGCAATTGATATCAAGTAAAAGTCAAAAGGTGTTGAAGAAAACCATCTGTTGTTTTTTTACTTTTTCCCCATGCAAAAAGTCGGATAAATAGTCCAAAAAGGCAACTCCAAAAAATCCGCAATCAATTTCAACCGCTGTGTATTAAGTAGGACAACCATTATGAGTTTTAACCCCCTCGCAGAAAAGGGCATCCCGTTAGATCAGCAGCTCCGTAACTGGTCTGAGCTGAATGTGCAGCCCTACAACTCAAAACAGGTACATCCTTATACCCGCACCCGCATTATCACCATGAACGGGGTTGAGGTGGAATCGATTCTTTTCTCCCACCAGTTCGCTCGCCACGCCGCTGAGCCCGAAATTAAACAGTACTTGGCCCAGACCCGCCGCATTGAGCAGCAGCAGCAAAAAGCCGTGAACTGGCTCACCCCGGCGGACGAGTCTACCCTGCAGGTGACCATCGGCTACGAACAAGTGGCGGTAGACCTGACGGCTTATCTGGCCCGTACCGAGCCTGACCCCTACTTGAAGCAGGCCTTTGAATTCGGCCTGCTAGAAGATTTCGACCACCTCTACCGCTACGCCAACCTGCTGGATATGCTGGAGGGCAAGAAGGCGGAAGAAATCACCGGACAGTTTACCGAAATCATGCCCGGTCGCCCCACCGTTGCCGAGCACCGTCACCCCCTGGACGATGTACGCAAGCCCAGCGACAGTAAAAAGGCCGACCCCCTATCCCTGCTCCACGTCATGACCCTGGTGGCAGCAGAGCAGCAGACCATGAATTGGTACATGAACGTCGGCAACCGCCCCATGGAGCCCCTGGCCCGTGGTCTGTATCTGGAAATTGCCCAGATCGAAGAAGAGCATGTCACCCACTATGAGTCGCTGCTGGACCCCACCGCCTCCTGGTTTGAGCGGGATGTGATGCACCAGTACAACGAGTGCTATCTCTACTACTCCTTCATGCAGCAGGAGCCCGACCCCCGCATTAAGCAACTCTGGGAACTGCACCTGAACATGGAAATTGAGCAACTGCGCCTGGCCTGCGACATGATGCGCAAGTATGAAGGCCGCGACCCCGAAAGCTTTTTGCCCAATGAGCTACCAGAGCCGGTGCTGTTCCAGGAAAACAAAGACTACATTCGCCATGTGCTGGAAACCCAGGTGACCCTGACCGGCAACAAAGCGGAATTTGTCCCCGTGGAGGACCTGCCCGAAGATCATCGCTACTTCCAGTACCAGCAGACCGTTAACGCGGGTGGCGTGCCGAGCGAACAGGTGATTCAGGCCCACAAGCGGCAAATGGGCAGCGAATATCGCTCCCAGACCGAGGGAATGCACCCCGTGGCTGGGGCTCAGCGGTAGTTTTGAGGATGGGACTGAGCTACGGTTGTTGCTGTTGTGCGTTGTCCTGAACTCAAAAAAGGCTGCTTTCCAAAGAAAGCAGCCTTTTTTGAGTTCACTCCGAATTCAGCCTATCGGCGCACGTCAGGATTTCCCTGGGTGTCGATATCCAGTTCTTCCCGACGAACTTTTTCTTTGGCTCGCACCGTATCCCGGTCGGTTTCTTTCCGTACAGAAACCTCTTCTCGCACGAAGGGTTGCTTCTCAATGTCCACCTGGTCCTCGTAGACATCCATACGAGCCACTTCTTCGTCCTCGAACCGGTGCTGGTTGCCAGTAGCAGAACGTCCCGAAGCATCGTGTCGCTCGACCACAACCCGCTCCCGCTCGACGGGTTCTGACACCTGTTGGGTTTCGGTTTCGACATGCTTGCCGACCCGCACTTCACCAGTCTTCTCGCGATGGCGGTTGGTGATCAGGCGCTCTTCGTAAAGTCTCAGAGGGCCATGGTTGTCTTCTTCGCTCATGCCGAAGTAGGTGGGCTCGCGATCGTAGTCAGTGGCGTAGGCAGTACTGCGGGTGTAGGTGCCGCTACGCCCTTCTACTGTGCTGCTACTCTCTACCGGTAGGGATTGCTCTACCGGCTCGTTCGTTTCGACATTTTGGGTCATGAATCGGCGATTAGAGCGCCCCTGGGCCATGGGGCGGTACTGCTCCCGGACACGATTTTCATACTGGTCGTCAATAACCTGGCCCTGCTTGTATTCGGGCAGATTTTCCACCTGCTGGCGGGAAAGACCTCTGACATAGATGCGATCGCGCCCATAGTCAAAGTGCGCCAACCCAATCGGCAACAGAACATTTTTGCCGAAAATCCAGGGACCGGTATCAACTATGACGTACCGAAAACGGCCAGCATCATCAACCAGCAAATCTTTGACAGATCCAACCTTATGGTCACCTTCGGTATAGACACTGTAAGAGTCAATATTTTTCAATTCCCCATTGCCCAAATCATTTTGATAATTTGGATAGAAGTCTCTTAAAGTATGTAAAGCCATAAAGGCCTCCGAATTGCTTGGAACCTTTTTAAACTAAACTCGATTTCGGGTTTGTTTATCATCCATTAGGATGATCGAGAAATCTTCGGAAAGCTTATTTTTAAGATTTTCTGGGAAAACCATTATCGAAACGAAACTTAGCACTAAAGCAGACAAAAGCTTACTTTTAGGAAAAGTTTGGGAAATATACCAAGTCCAGAAGTGGAGCTTTCCCTTAGGCAAAACTCCACTTCTGGACTTGGACAAGGTTTATTTAG
>CAZPYG010000394.1:0-3368 GCA_964590465.1 uncultured bacterium
CCAATGGCCTTTGTAAAAGTGCAGCGCCTCCACGGTATCCGCCGGGCTCTGCTCTACGCTGATCCCAAGCCCAAAACTGTTGCTAGTATTGCCCACCAATGGGGATTCTTTAGCCTGGGCCACTTTTCTAGAGATTACAAAAATCTGTTTGGCGAATCACCGTCTCAAACTTTACAGCGACGATAATGCACCAGATGTTGATGTATTTCATAGGCGGTAATGCATGCCGTCAACAACTGAGCGGCTCCAATTGCCAAGTATATGGGCTCTTCCAAGAGCAAAACTAATGGTGAATGAACCCCTCTAATAATTCATACTCCTTAGCTCCATAGTCTAAATATAAACCTAAATTTTAAGACCACTATTCAAAAAGCGCATGTTTTGCTTCGCCTTGCTTTTTCCAATATCTACTTTTTCGGTTTTGCTCTAATATTCAGACTAAGTTCCAACGATACAGCGCTTTGGCCAACCTTATTTGTCAAAATCAGGATCCTTTGGCAAAACTCACTTAGAGTGTTCCTAGTAAATAGTTACCCAGTTGAGATTCCTCCCTTCGGTCGGAATGACATTGTATGTCATGTTGAGCGAAGCGAAACATCTCCAACAATAGCCTTTCAATCTAGACACTTATTATCTTGGAATACTCTTATTACTTCTTACGGAGTCAACTTCCAATGCCGTCTGGCTTCATCGTTCACCTAAACAGCCCAGTCTCAGTACCCTACGATCCCGCTAAGAAATTTTTCGTCAGGCAGAACCCAGATCTTAGCGCTAAAGTCCATTCTATTTTCCGATTAAGTTACTGGCTGGCGGCGTTAGTTCTAGGTTTGGCAAGTGCTTCAGTGGCTAATGCGGCCTCTTTGCCTAGTGAGGATAGGGGTGAAATTGACCCCATGGGTTTGGTGAAGCCGGAGATAACCAAGACACCAAGGCCTTCCCCCTCCAGTTTTTTGGGATTGATAGCTGAGGGGCTAGAGAATCCTCAGATTCAGCCGCCAACCTTAACCTCTGGTGCAGAATCTTCAGCGGTGCTGCCTGAAACCCTGTCCTTGCAAAACGAAGACCTGAGGACAGATGGAGCTGATTTAATGCTTGAAACCTCTGAGGTTTCAGTCCCCGCTGCATCGGCAAGTCCTGCCCTGCCTAACGATTCAACAGGTTTAGAGATAGAGTTTGGCTTCCCTGGTTCTACCCAAAAGGAAGGGCTGTTGGACGTAGATCCGGCGACTCTGTCTCTAGGGGAAGGAACCGCTGCCGATAGATTCTCTGGTGCTGTTGCCCCGGCAGATCTGATTACCCAAGCTGTCGGTTCAGCGGATGAAATGCCCTGGCGGTTTAGCTTTGAACCCTTCTTCTACCTGCCCTTTGGGGCCAATGGCGACATCACCGTCAGGGGCATTAATGCGCCGATTAACGCCGGTATTGGCGACATTTTCGATACCGTCGTGAACGACCTCAACTTTGCCGCCTTTGGTCGGGCTGAAGCCTGGAACGGCCCCTGGGGCATCTTTTTCAGTGGGGCGTACACAAATTTAGGCACCGGGCGGACGGCAGATATTCCGGTTCCTCCGGTTCTGCAGCAGGTTGGTCTGCCCCCACAAACCTCTGTTTCGGCGGCGACTGGTACCTCTTTTGTTCAACTGGACCTGGGCGGGGCCTACCGCTTTGGCGACGGCAATTTGCCCACGGTCCTTAGAACCGCCGACACCGAATTTGACCTGGGGCCCTTTATATTTGATGCCCTGGCCGGGGTGCGACTCTACAGCTTCAGGAATAATCTTGTGTTGACAGGCCCTCTGGGCAATCAGTTTGAGTTCGATCAGTCCAACACTATAGTTGAACCCATGATTGGCGGGCGAGCTCGATGGAATTTGTCCCCTAATCTGGCCGCCTTAGCCAGTGCCAATATGTCTGGCTTTGGCATTGGAAATTTGACCTTTTCCGCCGCAGGCTTTGCCGGGATTGACTGGCTATTTTCTGGAAATACCTCACTGCTCGCCTCCTATGGATTTACCTACCTGAACTACAGCAGCGGTAACTCTGGACTAGACCTGTTCACCCACGGTCCCAGAATTGGAGTTAAGTTCCGGTTCTAATGAACGTCATTGTATTGATGGAGACCAAGAGGATGAAGCCCAAATTTTTTGCCCATTCTGCTTTATTTGTTTGCATGACGGCAGCAATTCTGCCTCTGCCGGTAAAGGCGATACCATCTTCCCCAACGATGGAAGTTGCCCAGGCTACTACACAGCTTACCGAAGCGAGTGTTCAGGCTGTCGTTGATCAGTTGCAGGCTGCACGGGCCAATCAAGATGTCGAGGGAACCCTTGAGCTGATAGCCCCCTTTGCGGTAACGGTGGTGACGGTTGAGTCCGGTAATGGTCTCTCAACGGTTACGACCCGCCTGGAAGGAGCCGGTGCCCATCGACAAATGCTGGAACAGTCGTTCAGCCAGGTCGAGAATCGGGAGAGCCTGGAAAACTATGTGACGATCAACATCATCGACGATAATTTTGGCATTGCTGAGATTTATCAAATGGAAAACTTTGAAACAACAGGAGGGGAAGCCTGGATTGCGGCCAGTCAGACGGTGCTTCGCTTTGGGCGAGTCGATGGTCAGGTAATGGTCACATCGGCGACTGTGGACGGCTGGATTTCGGCCCGTCCTGCTCAAAACTAATGACTGTTTTGTGTTTCGAGTATTGCCAAGGTTGGAAATTTGAAGCCTGACATGAGGAGGAAAAGACTATGACCCGATGGACAGTTGGACTATCTATATTCGCTGCGATCTCGACCCTGGCACCCACTGCTCAAGTTGCCCAGGCAAGCTTTGGACATTTTATGTGGGGTGTAGGAGTCACTGCAGGAACGAGTGCAGCGGTCAATGCCAATCGGAGAGCCAATGAAGCCACTCAAAGAGCCAACGAAGCAGAGCAACGAGCCGGAGAGGTGGAACGCCAGCAGGCTGTATCGCCCGAAGAAGAATTCTTTCGTGGGCTTCAAGATGCCCTGAATGGTCTGCCCTACGACAATTTTCGGGCGACCACTGATTACGACGAGGGCTTCCAGGAAGGAGTGCGACGGTTACAGGAGCTATAGCACTTTTCACTGGGGTGAGGTACGGGCAAGGGGCTTAAGCTAGGGAGTTTACTTTGCTGAAATTCTGGCGCTAAAGTTCATGCGTATTCTGGGACAAGTGCCAAGACTGTAATCCTTACGCAGTTAGGGTTACCAGAGATGATGCAAAACCTGATCCCGAATTGTGCATGAACTGAGAAAAAGCCCCAAAATCAACAGCCTAGGTCTAACGGTGCCCATCACCCGCCGCAGAAAAGTTTAAATGTTCACAGATAACCTTTCGACGGTCG
>CAZPYG010000395.1:0-3349 GCA_964590465.1 uncultured bacterium
CGGTGCGGCCCACACTCGGGAAAAAATTGTGGATGGTCTGGCCAAATATTTCATTGTGGTGGTGGATAACTCCAAGCTGGTAGATAAGCTGGGGTCTACCTTTCCCCTACCGGTGGAAGTGCTGCCCATGGCGGTAACACCGGTCAGCAAAGCGCTGGAATCCCTGGGAGGGAAGCCCGAAATTCGCATGGGGGTGAAGAAAGATGGTCCGGTGATTACTGACCAGGGCAATATGATTCTGGATGTGAAGTTTGATGCCATCGACGACCCCGCCGGTTTGGAAAAAACCATCAACAATATTCCTGGCGTGCTGGATAACGGGCTGTTTGTGGGAGTCGCTTCGGAGGTACTGGTGGGCGAAGTTAAGGATGGCCAGGCCAGCGTGCGGAAGCTGTAGACCGCATCCCGGCAGTGTTTTGTCCGGGCAGTTGCTTTACACTATCTAATCAAGTCTCTATGCAGTATCGACGCTTTGGTCGTACCGAACTTCAGATGCCGGTGTTTTCCTGCGGCGGCATGCGGTATCAGCATTCCTGGAAGGATGTGCCCCTGAAGGATGTGCCCAAAAAAAATCAGGAAAACCTGGAAGCAACGATTCGCCGAGCTTTAGAGGCGGGCATTAACCACATCGAGACTGCTCGGGGCTACGGGACTTCTGAGATTCAGCTGGGGCAAATTTTGCCGCAGTTGCCCCGCGATCCCATGATTGTGCAGACTAAAGTGTCTCCCCAGGAGAACCCCCGGGAGTTCCGCCAAACCCTGGAGCAGTCCCTCAACAACCTCAAACTTGACCACGTTGATCTGCTGGGCATCCACGGTATCAATACTCCCGAACTGCTGGACTACACCCTGCGCCCCGGCGGCTGTATGGAGGTGGCGCGGGAGTTTCAGCGCCAGGGACGGGTGCGGTTTATTGGATTTTCGACCCACGCGCCGACCCAGGTAATTCGGGATGCGATCGCATCCGACCAGTTCGACTACGTGAACCTGCACTGGTACTACATCAACCAGGACAACTGGGCGGCCATTCTGGACGCCAACCGCCACGACATGGGGGTATTCATCATCAGCCCGTCGGATAAGGGGGGGCATCTGTACAATCCGTCGGCAAGGTTGGTGCGCCTGTGTAGCCCCCTGAGCCCAATTGTGTTCAATAACCTGTTCTGTCTGCGGAATCCCCAGGTTCACACCCTCAGCGTCGGGGCAGCTCGGCCCTCAGACTTTGATCAGCACCTGCAAGCTCTCCCCCTAGTGGATCAGGCTGATGATGTGATCAAACCGATTCTAGACCAGCTGCATCAACGGGCAGTGGATGTCCTGGGGGAACCCTGGCTGCGCACCTGGAGGCAAGGGCTACCCACGCCGGAAGAAACCCCCGGCAATATCAATATTCCGGTGATTCTGTGGCTGCGCAACCTGCTGCTGGCCTTTGATATGGAAGAGTACGCCAAAGCCCGCTATAACCTGTTGGGCAATGGAGGGCACTGGTTTCCAGGGCAAAAGGCCGAAAATTTGGATAGCTTAGATTTATCGCCATGTCTGAGCCATAGTCCCCATGCAGATATTATTCCCCGGTTACTGACCGACACCCACGAGCGTCTGGGGGGACAGACCGTATCCAGACTGTCGAGTGCGTAGCCTACCTGGTTGCAGCGCTTGGGCTCCAGGGCATCCATACCAGGTCCAGTTCGAAACCAAGGCCAGCTTGCAATCTACAGCTTTCCCTCGAGCAAAACTCCACTTCTGGACTGGCCCAGGGGTTATGACTACAACGAAGAGATGTAGCATTCGACTTCTGCGGGGTGAAAGCAATAAATGGCTTCGCTATTAAATGTGTCAGTATAAACGCTGGCGGTTTCCAGGCTGTAAAGCCGAAGCAGAATTTGGGGCCCGGTTGAGTCGTCTACAATGCCTGCGACAATTCCGAAATCGTAAGTTTTCGTTTCAGTGGCGACTGGCTTGAAAGGCTGCTTGAGGCGAACGATATCCCCCTCCTTCATGTTTACCCAATTCCTCTATGAATCAATACCAAGTTGCTCTTTACTGAGATGCAAAGACTGCCAAAGCTGTTCAATTTGCTGGAGAGCTTCATCTTCAGTCAGCTTGCCCCCCGTGTGGAGACCGCTGACATAGCTAACCTGATGGGCAAACTGCTGCAGGTTATCGTTAAACATCAATGATGCCGGGCTAAATTTTCCGCAATACCGAGCACGGGGATAAAGAATATTCATTTTCGCTGGATCCATATTTTCCCTCCTGCCTCAACTACGTCTAGTCGTCTAGACTACTGTGTAAAGATAAGAAATTGATGTGCTGAAACGAACGGTTTTATTTTTATAACCTTACCTTAACCCCACTTCTGGGCAAAAGCACTCCGGGCGACCACAAAGCCATAGAAGCGAAACATCATGTCACCCGTTGGGAATGCCTCACCATAGCTCTTTCCAGGGTCACTTTCCACCGAAGTAACGGTTTTATAAGCCGCTACCTGGTTGGGACCACGCAACTTTACTCAGTTAGATTCAGCGACAACTGTTGAGGGTATACCTCTTGATAGAGCGCCTCGACATCCTTACGACGGTATAGATGTCGATTACTGCGGCGAGAAGTGCGGCAATCGCACTGGCGTGCATTCAAATGCTGCTGTAACTCTTGTCGAGAATAAGGAAAGAGTTTTGCGGCATTTCTCAAGGGAATCCACTGGTGCCAAAACTGCTGCAGGAGGGTGTCATCGTCCATATCCTGCATCCGGGTTAGCAGCAGCTGAGCCAGCATCCAGCAAGCCTTAGTATCTGCTAGGGCCCTGTGGGAAGGACCCACGTCAAAATTAAAATGCTGAACCAGCTGGGGCAAACTGCGGGAGGGTAAATGGGCCAGCAAGCACCGCGACAGCAACACCGTACATAACCGGTGAGATTCTTGCCGCCGGTAGCTCTTACCCAGCTGGCGATACTCTGCCTGCACAAAGCCGTAGTCAAAGGGCAGATTGTGCCCCGTTAATACCCCTTGCCGCAGGTGAGGCAGTACCGTATTCCAAACGATTTCCGCAGGTTGTCCCTGCTCAACCATATCGGTAGTAATCCCTGTTAGTCGTGTAATGCTGGGGGGCACAGAGACCTGAGCATTAATCAAAAAACTGGTTTCAAAGGTGACGCCCTCCCCCAGAGTCCCCTGCACCACTGCCACCTCAATTACCCGCGCTTTGGGGGGGCGCGAACCAGTGGTTTCAACATCAACTACCGTTAAAGGACTGGCGGCAACACGGCGGTAAAATTGCAATAAATCACTGGCCAGCAGAGCCGTCTGCCCATGACGACTGCTCGATACAGGGACCATAGCAGAGGAGGTA
>CAZPYG010000396.1:0-3349 GCA_964590465.1 uncultured bacterium
GCGGAACATTTAATCCGCTTCTTCTGTTAACTTATCGCCACTCTATACAGGGTGTAAAAATAATGGCTCGTAGAAAAAGAACGTCTGTGACCTTAGAAAAAGCAGAGCGTCGTGCCTCTGGTATGGCCTCAATTGATGAGAACCTTGATCTAGGCAACGGCATGGATTTGCCCACTTTCTGGGACGAAATTGAAGATGTTCACGAAAAGGAGAAGCACTATAATTCCTTACTATCCCTTGTAGATCAAGCCTATAACGACTTATTAGATTCTGAGAAAAAGCTATCCGAAAAATCAGAGAAAATGTTAAACGCTGTTGCCATTGTCTATGGACGTAACAGCTCAGAGTATGAAATGGCAGGCGGCAAACGTCGGTCTGAGCGTCGGCGGCCTCGTCGTTCTAATGTTGAGGTCGAAGCTGCAGTTTAGTTGTCGAGATCAAAGTTCATCCAAGTATAGAGAGCGGTTGCACTAATGCGTGTGATCGCTCTTTGCCTTTAAACAGATCGGTTACCTCTGATAAGTGGCTTTATTTGCCTGAAAGCTCGTTACCCAAATAAAGCTTTACAAAAGTTTCGGCTGCTTCTTCATTCATGGACATAAGTGCCCTAACAATCTCGACTACGGTTTCTGCCGACGGGTCACGCTTCTCATTTACCCATCGATACACGTTATTGCGCTCTACATCGAGAACGGCGGCGAGGCTGTACTGACTGATGTTATACGTCTCAAGCACTTGCTTGAGAGCGGCTCCTGCTTTTCCCATGCCTCCATCTTTCCAGAGGAAGAAGAACTCTCTAGCATCAAATGGGTTGACGCAGTCAGAACTGACGCTATAATCTTGGCATCCAAATTGATGCCAAACTTGGAATCCCATCATGCATACACAAGCCTTTCTTTCCACCAATCCTGACCAATCCGCAGCAAGCCAGGGTCAAGTCCACGTCGAACTCACGCTCAAGCTCCACAGCTATCCCAAGCCTGATCGGGAACCTGTCAAAATCCTCGTCATCGGCTCCAAGCAGTCTGTCAACGCCATCGTCGTTGCTCTGCATCAACTCGGCTTTGCCGAAATCTTCGAGTGGACCGATTTTCTGTCAGCCCCTAACGCTGATCGCCCTCTGCAGTTTCAGCCCGGAGAGGTGATGAAAGCATTAGTGAAATACTTACCCAGGGAATAGCTCTGGCTACTCCTGCCACCACCACCGACCAGACCCAACGCTCCGTACCTGAGCTAGTTGCCGATATCCAGGTGCTCACCGAGGAGATTCAACAGCTCTACACTCAAGACGCTCTGCCGTGGATCATCGGCTACTCTGGTGGTAAAGACTCCACGGTAGTGCTGCAGCTGGTGTGGAATGCCATTGCCGCGTTGCCTGCTGAAAAGCGCACCAAAACTATTCACGTCATCACCACCGATACCCTGGTCGAAAACCCGGTGGTCGCCGCCTGGGTGAGCCAGTCTTTAGACCAGATGAAAGTCGCGGCCCAGGCCCAGGGAATGCCCGTTGAACCGCTGCTCTTGAAGCCTGCGGTCAAAGATACCTTTTGGGTCAACCTGATTGGCAAGGGATACCCCGCCCCTCGCCAGGGCTTCCGCTGGTGTACCGAACGCCTCAAAATTCGCCCCTCTGACGACTATATCCGCGAGAAAATTCGCGAAAGTGGTGAAGTCATCCTGGTGCTGGGTACCCGCAAGTCAGAAAGTGCCAGTCGTGCCGCACTCATGGCCGAACACCGCAAATGGCGGGTATTTTCCCATCTGAACTACAATCCCAGCCGTCCCAATTCCCTGATTTACACCCCCATCGAAGAATGGCGCACCGATGAGGTGTGGCTGTACCTGATGCAGTGGTCGAACCCCTGGGGCAACGACAACAAAGACCTGTTCACTATGTATCGGGGAGCCACCGCCGACAACGAATGCCCGTTGGTTATCGACACCTCTACCCCTAGCTGCGGCAGTTCCCGGTTTGGTTGCTGGGTTTGCACCCTGGTGGCCAAAGATAAATCCATGGAAGCCATGATTCAAAACGATGAGGAAAAAGAGTGGATGCAGCCCCTCCTGGACCTCCGTAACGAACTGGATGTGGAGAATGACCTGGACCGGAGAGATTTCCGGCGACGGCAGGGGCATGTCCAGCTGTATGAGCGTCCGGTGCAGGGGGCAGACTCTACAGAAGTGGTGAATATCCCCGGCCCTTACACCAAGCACTGGCGGGAAGAGTGGCTGCGGCGAGTTCTGCTGGCCCAGGGGGCAGCTCGGCAAAACGCCCCTGAGGAGATGAAAACCATTGAACTCATCGCCGTCGAAGAACTCAGCGAAATTCGTCGCATCTGGCTGGAAGAGTTCCATGAATTTGATGATTCCCTACCCCGCATCTATGAGGCAATTACCGGAGATCCCTTTCATGACCCCCGCCCCAATGCCGGTAACTCGCTGCTGGGGGAAGACGAGTGGAGCATCCTTGAAGAGATATGCGACGATTCCATGCAGTTTGAGCTGATTGCGCGGCTGCTGGATACCGAGCGTCAGTACCAGACCATGTCTCGCCGCAAAGGGGTCATCGAAGCCCTGGAAAAACCCTTCGATACCAGTTCTCGCCCCAGGGACGAAGCCATGGCCTATGCCCGCAACCGGCGACGGATTCAACAGGCGGCAACCGGGGGGGAAGTAGATGCTATCAAGCAGCTCTTCTCTTCGGATGAGCCAGCCCCTCAACCTCCAGAATCGGTAGAGCCTTCCTCGGAACCATTAACGGAATCCTGGGGTGGCATCAAATTTGGCGCGAGGAATTCGGCCCAGTGATTTTCAAAGAGCTGGTTCTACAGAATTTTGGTCCCTATCGCGGTCGGCAGGTCATCAACCTGGCCCCGGCAGATGGGGCACAGCCCATCATCTTGTTTGGGGGCATGAACGGGGGCGGCAAAACCACCCTGATGGATGCCATCCGTCTGGCCCTCTATGGCCATCGTGCCCCCTGCTCAACCCGAGGCAGCTTGGCCTACAAGGAGTTTCTCAGGCAGGCAGTGAACCGACAGAGCCAGGATGAGCCCACTGCCGTTGAGCTATCCCTTCAGCTCACCCTGAATAATGCGGCCCAGCCTACGGAGTTTCGCATTTGCCGAAGCTGGACGAAAGACACCAAAAGTTCCCGTGACCAGCTGGATATTTTGGTGAATGGAGAGCCAGACCAGGCGTTGGCCAAGGGATGGGATCAGCGCATTGAGGATTTGTTGCCCCTGGGCATCTCTAATCTGTTTTTGTTTGACGGCGAGCAGGTGAAAGAGCTGGCAGAACAGGATGAACTGCCAACCCTGGTGATCGGCGCGATGCGGTCTTTGCTGGG
>CAZPYG010000397.1:0-3343 GCA_964590465.1 uncultured bacterium
GCAGCCAAGTGCCCTATGCCGACCTCCTGGATAGCAAAGTCCAAAGAATTTATCTGGAAAGGTTATTAGAACAAACAAACTTATCGCCAGCGCTAGCCTTGTTAAGGCTAATTATCCTGCCGGAGGAGTCTATAACTCAGGCCGCAAAGGATTTACTGGCACAAGCTAAAGGCAAAGGTGAACAGGATTTTCAGACAACCCTCAATCTGGTTGAAGCTATACTAATCAATAAGTTCCCTCGCTTAAATACCCAGGAAATCTTAAATATGTTAGACATTAAAACTGCAGACTTTCGTCAAACTCGTGTTTATCAAGAAGTCTTTCAAGAAGGTCGAGAAGAAGGTCGAGAAGAAGGAGAACAAGAGGGTAAAACCAAGACTTTCCTTCAATATTTGAATCATCGATTTGGAAATTTATCAGAGATTCAGACAGAACACATCAAAACGCTTTCCCTAGAGCAGCTGGATGAGTTAGGAGAAGTAATTTTTGATTTTGCTGATCTAGCAGAGTTAAATACCTGGCTGCAGGAACATCATTAAGGTAAAACCCATGCCCCTAACTACAACCCCACAACAAATCCCCGTTTTAGACCTCAAACCCCAATACGACAGCATCCGCGATGAAGTCCATGCCGCCATTGACCGGGTGCTGGAGTCGGGCCAGTTCATTATGGGGCCAGAGGTTAAGGCTTTTGAAACCGAGGTGGCCGCATACCTGGGGGTGAAGCACGCCATTGGCTTCAACTCGGGCACCGATGCCCTGGTGATTGGCCTGCGGGCGGCGGGCGTTGGCCCTGGGGATGAGGTGATTACGACACCGTTTTCGTTTTTTGCTACGGCGGAGTCGATCAGTAATGTGGGGGCAAAGCCGGTCTTTGTGGATATTGCCCCGGATAGTTTTAACCTCGACCCCCGGCAGATTGAGGCGGCGATTACCCCCCGCACGAGGGCGATTTTGCCGGTGCATTTGTTTGGCCGACCGGCGGCGATGGGGCAAGTTATGGAGCTGGCCCGTAAGCATGGGCTAAAGGTAATTGAAGACTGTGCCCAGTCGTTTGGAGCCAGGTACTGGGGTGACTGTGGGGAGTGTGATGAGGATTGTTCGGCTGCAACTCGGGATCAGCTGAGGGGTAAGTTTACGGGGGCGATGGGCGATGTGGGGGCGTTTTCGTTTTTCCCGTCTAAGAATTTGGGGGCCTATGGGGATGGGGGGCTGATTGCGACCAATGATGATGGGGTGGCGGAGCTGGCTCGTATGTTGCGCACCCACGGGTCTAAGAAGAAGTACCACAATGAAGTACTGGGGTATAACTCGCGGTTAGACAGCATTCAGGCGGCGATTTTGCGGGTGAAGTTGCCCCATATTGATGGGTGGAACCAGGGGCGGCGACGAGTTGCGAAGACTTATAACGAGTTGTTGGCGAATGTGCCGGGGGTTGTTACACCGAAGTTGGTGGATGGGCATGTTTTTCACCAGTACACGATTCGGGTGCTGGATGGGAAGCGGGATGAAGTGCAGCAGCAGTTAAAGGAGGCTGGGATTTCGACGATGGTGTATTATCCGGTGCCGCAGGATCGGTTGCCGGTGTATGAGGGGGAGTATGGGGTGTTTGAGGGGAGTGAGCAGGTGGCAAAGGAGGTTTTGAGTTTGCCGATTTGGCCGGAGTTAGACCTAAAAATAGGCGAAATAGTAGTACAAAGCCTAATTAAATCATTAGCTCAAGCGAAAATTGAAGGTGCCTAAGACATAAATAATTGATGGCTATGTCAAGAGGCATTTCCCCAGGTAGTTTCACTTTTGGCAATCTTCAGAACGCAGAAGGAGTAAAAAATGCTTCAAAATAAAAGGATTTTTATAACGGGTGGGGCCGGGTTCATTGGCTCTACATTGGCAGGGAAACTCGTCGAGAACAATGAAGTTTTTATCTATGACAATCTGGCGCGTAATTCTTTAAAGGATTGTAGCTTTTGTAATCATCCCAATATTACTCTCATTCAGGGAGATATTCTTGATTATCCAAATCTAAGCAGTCATATAGCAAATATTAAACCTACACATGTTATCCATTGTGCAGCGATCGCAGGCATTGATACAGTCATAAAAAGTCCTGTTCGCACAATGGAAGTGAATATGACTGGCACAGCGAATGTGCTTAGGGCTGTCAGTCAACAAAAAGCTGTAGAACGAGTTATTTGCTTTTCAACCAGCGAAGTCTTCGGCAGCAAAGCCTTTCTATCCGATGAGAAAGATGGAGCTGTGATAGGGATGGTGGGCGAGGCAAGATGGACTTATGCCGTTTCTAAACTATCGGGAGAACATCTAGCCCTAGCCTACTACAAAGAGCAAGGGCTACCTGTCGTGGTGTTGAGGCCCTTTAACGTCTACGGTCCAGGGCAAGTGGGAGAAGGTGCCCTCTCTACTTTCATTCAAAGAGCCGTTAAAGGAGAAACCATTCAAATTCACGGAGATGGAACCCAGATTCGAGCTTGGTGTTATGTGGATGACATGGTACGAGGGATTCTGATTACCCTCGAGCACCCAGCAGCAGTGGGTGAAACGTTTAATATCGGGAATCAACGGGCGGTTCTGACGATATATGGTTTAGCCAGCACAGTGATTCGGGTATTGGATTCTTCCTCTGAGATTGCTTTTACCTATAAAAATTATGCAGATGTAGAACTACGAGTTCCCAATGTAAGTAAAGGTCGGGATTTATTAGGCTTTGAAGCTCAAGTAGACCTTGACGAGGGAATTTTATTAACGGCTGACTATTTTCGGAGCAAATTGGAGGTCGTCGCGTCGTGATTCGCTTAACTATTCCTTCTATTGAGGAAGACGATATTCAAGCTGTTAGCGAAGTCTTACGAAGCGGCTATCTGGTTCAAGGGGTGCAAGTAAAAGCCTTTGAAGAGAAAATCGCTGACTATGTGGGAACCCGCTACGCTGTTGCTGTTTCCAATTGTACGGCAGCTTTACATCTATCTTTACTAGCATTAGATATAAAGCCTGGTGATTTAGTTGTTGTTACTGCCTATTCCTGGATCTCAACGGCTAATGTTATCGAGTTATGCGGTGCCAGTCCCGTATTTGTCGATATTCAACCAGATACGTTTAATATTGATCCGGTTTGTTTAGCAGCGACCTTAAGCAAACTGATGGCTAATTCAGAAACAGCCAAGCGCGTTAAAGCCGTTTTGCCTGTTCATACTTTTGGCCAAATGGCGAATATGCCCGAAATTTTAGAGATTGCCAATCAGTATGGTTTACCTGTGGTTGAAGATGCAGCTTGTGCATTAGGAGCTACCCTAAATGGAAAGCAAGCGGGTAGTTGGGGGGTAATGGG
>CAZPYG010000398.1:0-2099 GCA_964590465.1 uncultured bacterium
TGTTTGCCTTCATCGCCTCCCTGATTGTGTCGATCACGCTGATTCCCCTGATTGCAGCCTTTGTGCTGAAGCCCCCCCAGGAGCGACGGCAGCGGCAAACCTGGCTGCAATGGCTAACGACGCCGGTGCGAGTTGGGTTTCAGAAGCTGGAACAGGGCTATGGCTGGCTGCTGGATCGCTGCATGAATCATCGGGAAGTGACGCTGGCGATCGCTGGGTCTGCCATCGTGCTGGCGATCGCCCTCTACCCCTTCGTGCCCCAGGAAATGATGCCCCTGGGGGACTCCGGCCAGTTCATGGCCTCCCTGGAAATGGAGCCCGGCACCTCCTTCGCCAAAACGGACGAAAGTACCTACCGCTTTGAGCAAATTCTGCTGGCCCAGCCCGATATCGCTAAGGTGTCCTCCCAAACCGGCTTTGAGCTAACCCGCAACAGCACCTACTTCAGCGGCTACAGCATGGGCAGCGTCAACTCCGCCTCCCTGATTGTCACCCTGCAGGACCAGCGGCAGCGGGACATCTGGGAAATCATGGACAGCGTGGAAGCCGAAGCCCGCCGCACCCTTCCCGGTGTGCGCCGCATCGCCCTGAAGGAAATGGGGGTGGATGTGATGGCCACCTCCGCTGCCCCCATCCAGCTTGCCGTCTATGGGGAAGACCTGGAAGTGCTGCACCGTCTGGCGGAGGGCGTGCTGCGCATTGCCGAAGATACCCCCGGCCTGGTGATGGCCCAGACCAGTTCCGCCCTCACCCAGCCGGAATATCAGCTCACGGTAGATCGCCGTCGCGCCCAGGAACTGGGGCTGAATGTGCGGATGGTGGCCCAACAGGCCCGCTATGCCCTGAATGGCGGCTTTACCCAGCGCTACTACAACCGCCCCAACCTTCGGCAAAACTCGATTCTGGTGCGCTATGAGGAGGGCGATCGTGGCACCCTGGATAATCTGGCGGGCACCTATATTACGACTCCGATGGGACAGCAGGTGCCCCTCAACACCGTCGCCACCCTGGAGCGGCGCAGTGGCCCCACCCTGATTGAGCATGTCAACGGTAAGCGGGTGGTGTATGTCAACGGCTACTACCGCAAGGGCGGCCCCGCGTCGATGGATCTGTCCATGGCGATCGCCATGCGGGCCGGGCAGGAACTCACCTTTCCCCCCGGCTACGGTGTGGACTCCATGGGCGACATGACCGACATGATGATTGAGTTCGATCGCCTGCTGAAGGGGCTGCTGGTGTCGCTGATTCTGATTTACCTGATTCTGGTGATTCAGTTCGGCTCCTTCATTCAGCCCCTGGTGATGATGCTGTCGGTGCCGCTGCAACTGGTGGGGGTCTTCGGCGGCCTGATTCTGGCCCAGCAGACCCTCTCCAGCGTTTCGATTCTGGGCATTGTGATTCTCTCGGGCCTCTCCCTCTCGGCGGCAATTCTGCTGCTGGAGCTGATTCTGGCCAAACGAGCCGAAGGGGTGCCCCGCGATGTGGCCATCCGCATGGCTGGCCCGGTGCGCCTCAAGGCGATTACTATGACCACCCTGACCACGGTGATTGTGATTGTGCGGCTGGCCTTTTTCCCGGAAATTGGCATGGATGCCTACTCGCCCATCGCCACGGTGATTCTGGGGGGGCTACTGCTCTCCACGCTGCTGACCCTGGTGGTGGTGCCGGTGGTGTACTCCTTCATCGACGATGGGATGGAGTGGGTGAAGCGACGGGGGCGGCGACGGAAGGTGGCGGGGTCGAGGGTTGTGCTGGGGAAGTGAGGGGAACATCAGTCAAGAGATGGGAATCTCGAAGCGCTTGCCAATCTCGACTGATTATCATTGAGAGATACAGCCAAACATCACCCGAATGCCAACCCGTTTAACGATTGGGCCATATCTATAGCGGTTTTTACTCGAGTAAGGCACATGATGAAACCTGTAATAACTGCATAGCAAGGATTTCGACGTACTGCATCCGACCAAGAACCGCTATATTTAATGATTGACTTACTAGATATACCTACCATTCAAGCCATTGAGATCACAGAAGATACTTTATCTGTTGATTTATCAGATGGTCTTACAATTTCAGTACCGCTAGCGTGGTATCCACGG
>CAZPYG010000398.1:2199-3323 GCA_964590465.1 uncultured bacterium
GGTCACACAGGTTTCACCAACCGAAACCCATAAATCCTTATTTCATAAGCTTTTTTAGCCCTATTTTGAGCTAGTTTTCTCAATTTTTCAGCTACTGAGACTCTACCGCCTGCTCCAGTTCCTCGGGGGAAATCTCCAGATAGGCGGCCAAATTCCCAAGACTTTTCCAGCCACCAAGCTCAGCAATGGTCTTAAGTCGGACCTGATTTTTATCGAGCCTGGTGGCGAACGACCTGCGGCCTGAGTGGGTAGAGTAGCCCTCCAGGCCTAGTTGACTACAGGCCTGGCGTAATGCAGCGTCAACAGCCTGACGGGTAACCGGCTTGCCTGGTACTCGCCCTTTGAACAGATAACCTTCCTGGGGAAGCTCAGCAGCTTCCAGTAGTGCCCTTAACTTTGTGCTGATCGGGACGGCTCTATCCCACCGGCGACCTTTGGTGATTTCCTTGCGGAAGTAAATCTCTTTCTTCCCGATGTCACCGGCTCTGAGCTGCCTGGCCTCAGATACGCGGGCATCGGTGTAGAAGCAGATGGCAATTATCAATTTATGGGGCATTGAAAGCTCATTTAAGACGGCTTCAAACTCTTCAACTTCCCAAATAGAAGATTGCCCTTTCCGGTGCCGTTTTGCCATTTTTTCTAATCCATATCTGGTAGAGCAAGTGTAGCTCGAAAATACTGAAATTTCGTGGGTGAAAATTTCGGCCTTGAGCATGGTTAGCAGGGTTGTAACCATGCGAAATCGAGAAAAACCAGCAAAAGCCTATCTGTATTGAGTTTTTGCCAGTACGCTACGAAGTACGCCTTAAAAAATGACCGCGGCAGCAACCATGTGTAACTTACCGGAAAATTGGAAGATCGAAATCGAGATCGATTTGTGTCGATACAATTGGGTTAACCCCATTACCACGGTCAAGTCATGGCCAAATTACTAGAAAATCGAAATCTCTACCGAATCACCTGTTATTTACCCCCACCGACCTATGAGAATTTGCGCCGGTGGATGGACGAGAACAGCGTTCGGTCTGACAGCCGAGCGCTGCTCACAGCCCCCCGAAATGCCTTGTTTCCAGAGAACTACTCTGAAGGTGCCGTCGCCGGTGCCTTCCATGCTGAGATGCAGG
>CAZPYG010000399.1:0-3226 GCA_964590465.1 uncultured bacterium
TTTTGGGGCAGGCTTCACCTTACCCAAAACCTCTGACCAGGGATTATGGTCCAGGTATCAAATGTCAATTACTTTGGCGGGTCGCGTCAATTAGATTGGCGGGTTCACGCCCTCTGATACACCCCCTGTGTACTACTTCAGAGATGTGAGAAAAATTAATTGACACGACAGGAGGGATCAGTAGATCCGTTCTAGTTGTCGCGACAATTACCGGCCTCGGCTGGGACGAGAGCAGCAGCACCGACCTGGGCGTGAGTTGTTTGAGAAGCGTCCTGGGTTTGAGCACGCTGGTCAGCCGAGCGTTTGCGGTAGCTCTCGGCCTGCAGTTCGACAATTAAGGCATGGTGGACCAACCTATCGACGGCAGCGACGGTCATCATGTCATCGGCAAAAATCGTATTCCACTGGCTGAAGGGTTGATTAGCAGTGACCAATAGACTTTTGCGTTCGTAGCGATGGGCAATGAGTTCAAAGAGGACTGAGGTTTCCGCTTCGGACTTTTTGACATAGCCCAGGTCATCGATAATGAGCAGGTCATAGCGGTCGAGTTTTTTGAGGGTATTGGGCAAGAGTAATTGACGTTTGGCCTGCTGCAAAGTTTGTACCAGAGTAGTGGCGGCAAAGAACTTCGCCCGGCATCCTAGCTCGACGGTGGCGCGGGCGACGGCACAGGCCAGATGGGTTTTGCCGACCCCTGAGGGGCCAAACATCAAACAGTTTTCCGCCCGCTGGAGCCATCCCGAATCGGTGGTCAACTGCATCAAGGGAGCGGGATTGAAGGCCTTGAGGTGGGACCAGTCAAAGGTGGCTACGGTCTTGGCACTAGGCAGCTGAGCCTCGTTGAGGGCGCGTTTCAGGCGCTGGCTCCAGCGACGTTCGACCTCGGTCTCACAGAGGGCCAGCAGGAACTGGGCATAGGACCACTGTTCCTGCATGGCCTGGTGTTCAAGGGCTTCCCATTGACTCAGCATGTGGGACAACCGAAGACTCTTGAGATGCAGACTCAGGGTTTGATAGGGGCTGGTGGCCTGGGGTGTGGTTGAGGAGATGGTCATAGTCATTCAGGGGATGTTGGTGATAGGTCGAGGGGTTGGCGGTCTCGCCTGAGCCGTTAAAGTGTTGCCGCAGGCCGTTGAGACTTAAGGTGCCGCCGGTTAAGTGGTCTTCGAGGTAGTTGGCCACTGCCGTTTCCTGATCCTGCGTGGCGGCGAGATAGAGAGCCTCAACCATCAACAGGGCGGCTTTATCCAACTCGAAATCGCAGTTCATTTGGTCCCAGAGGGCGCGATAGAGCTCAGTGGGCAATAACTCGCTCTGCCAGGTGCAATAGAGGAAGGCTCTGGGCTTCTGGTGGAGGGCCTCAATCACATGGCGGTAGTTAATGCACCGGCCTCGACGCAGCCCCCCGGTGGCCCGAATGCGGGGCAATTCCACCACACAGTTCTGGCCCAGATACCCCCGCAGGCGATTGTGGTAGAGATGGATTTCCAGCTGACGCCCCACTAATCGAGACGGCACCGTGTATAAGATCCGGCGAACGGTGATGGTGCTGCGAGAACTCACCCGTACGCTCAGCACCTCGTAGTCCGCCACTCGATATCGGGGTAAGGATTGGAGGTGAAGACGTTCCTGAGCATACTGGTCGGCACACTGGTCGTTGAGCTTGGAGAGCACTCCAGTAATACAGGCCTGGTACTCCACGACACTGGCAAACTCAAAGCTTCCCCGCAGGTAGAGCTGCTGGGTCAAGCGATTTTTGAGATGCCCGTGGGGGGACTCTATCGACCCATTCTCGTGGGCAATCCCCCGATTGTTGCGGGTGGGCTCCAACCGATAGTGCTGACACAAATCCTCATAGAGTTGGGTCAGCTTTTGATGGTGACTCCCCGCATTGCGGTAGGCGGCACTCAGACTATCGGTGCGATGTTGTCGGGGCACTCCACCACAGGCCTCAAACGCATTCTGCAAGCCTTCCGATAACGCGACAAAGCTTTCACCACCTTCGATAATCTGGGCATACTGCCAGCCGCTGTAGGCCAGGCGATAGTGGTAAATCAAGTGCGGGTAGGGTTCTCCATTAATGGTGATGGTGACCCCTTTCAGTTCGGTGAAGTCCGATAGCCCCATCAACCCCGGCTCATGCCGTAATTCGAACATCACCTCGGGGGACTCGCCATGGTGCTGTTTCCACTCGCTCACCCGCCGTTGTAGCGTGCGCAGCACCTTAGGATATTCGCCCGGATACTGCTCCTGAAGGTATTCATACAAGGTCGTGGGTTGCAGACGAGGCTCTCTCCGCAGCATTGGTTCTAGCTCGCTTTCCCAGACTCCGTCTAGAGGGTCTGAGCGGGTGCGCCAATCTCGGGGGCGTCCTCGCTCCACGGAATGGACTCCCGCGTCGATCCGTTGCCCACTGCGTTCTGATATCCCGGCCATGGCCGACGCCTGGGCTTGCGTCGCCCCGGTTTTTCTCGCTTGCATATACACCTTGACTTGATACGGCTCTATCTTCACCGGACACACCCCCAGCATTCGCTGGGAGTAGTCTCAGGGGTTCTGGTTTGCAATGCTGATGGCGGGGCGGTCTGGTGCTGTACTACCCGCCAAAGTAATTGTCATCTAATACCGCTTCGTAGTCGCCCCCAGCTTGCGTAACGACGGAGCCGTACCCCGTCATTACGTTTGAGGCAATGTCGGCAGTTCGGGCCAGGTCGGTATTGGTCGCCGCCGCTAACTGCAACGTGCTGGGCAGGGCACCCATGGTTTGCTCGGCCTTGAAGCCTGCAGCTGATAGGAAGGCCATTGCCCCCGCTGCTTCGCTTGCGGAATACTGCGTAGTGCGGCCCAGGTCCATGGCCTGTTGCCGCATGGCATCGAAGTGGCTACCCACCTCTCCGGGCATCTGGCCAGACAGTGCCGCTACCTGATTCATGGACGCTTCGAAGTCACCGGCTACCTTTGCCGCCGTGGCACCAAAGGCGACGATGGGCGCAGCCATCAGGCCACCGGCTACTGCTACCGCCATGCCAGAGCTTTGCATCTGGTCAGCAACGCCAAGGATTTGCCGACCCGCAACGGAAACGGCGTTTCCGATTTGGTTGACCCCGCCAGAGATGCCACCAGCATTAAATGTCCCGGAGAGTCCCGCCAGGCCAGACCGGATGTTGTTCAGGACCGGGCTTACCTGATCAATGGCGCTGAGAATAATAGAGACTGAATCCCTCAT
>CAZPYG010000400.1:0-3212 GCA_964590465.1 uncultured bacterium
CTTGCCTGACTCTTCAGGAACTGGAAAGACTATTTGTAGCTTTTATCGTAAACACGTACAACCAAAAACTTGATGCCCGTATGAAAAACCAGACTCGCATCATGAGGTGGGAATCTGGTTTGGTCAAAAAGCCAAAGGTTCTTGATGAAAGGGAACTCGATATTTGCTTGATGAAACAAACCCGCCGAACAATTTATCGAGGGGGGTATCTTCAGTTTGGGAACTTAACCTATCAGAGTAATGCTTTAGCAGAACATGCAGGTGATGATATTACTCTGCGCTATGACCCTCGAAACATAGCCCAGATATTAGTGTATCGCCATGAGCCAGATCGAGAGGTATATTTAGGAATTGCCCAAGCTCAGGACCTTGAGGGAGAAACGATCTCCTGGGATGATGCAAAGGCTCTTAGCCGAAAAATTCGTCAGGAAGGCAAGGCGGTTAGTAACGACTCTCTGTTGGATGAGTTGCGCGATCGCGAAGCATTTATTGACCAGAAACAGAAAACTCGTAAGGAACGACAAAAGGAAGAACAGGCAGAGAGCCAACCCGCACCTCAAGTTGTCTTTGAGCATGAGACTGAGTTAGAAATTGATGAGGAGAGACATCAGGAAGAACTGGTAATTCCCGAGTTCGAGGTCTGGGACTTCGACGATGATGAATAGTTTTTTTGAGGTTAGCTGACATGCCCATAGCGGAACTTAAAGACCATGAAATACAGTCACACATTGAGCGATTACGCAAAGATAAGACTGTTGCCTTAGATTCGGTCAAAAGAGCACACGAATGGCTGCAACGTAAACGCAATTCTAGGCAATGTGGTCGCATTTTAGGAGAATCTAGAACAGGCAAAACAAAAACTTGTGAGTCTTATTTGAAGCGATTTGGTCAAGCAGATTTTTCTGGACGGATACCGGTTATACCAGTTTCATATGTTCATCCCAAGCAAGAATGCACTTCTCGCGAGTTATTTCGTGAAATCTTGGAACAATACGGTGATGAACTTCCGAGAGGTACTGTTGGAGATGCAAGAAGTAAAACTCTTAAGGTGCTTAATGCCTGCAAGACAGAAGTGATTATTATTGACGAGGCAGATCGTCTAAGGCCGAAAACCTTCGCTGATATTAGGGATATTTTCGACAAGCTAGAAATTTCAGTTATCTTGGTTGGCACTACAAAGCGACTTGATCCCGCTGTAAAGAAAGATGAGCAAGTTTTCAATCGATTTCGATCTAGCTACAAGATAGGAACAATCCAAAGTAAACAATTGACACAAATAGTTGGAGTTTGGGAAAGAGATATCATTAAGCTGCCAGTACCTTCCAACTTGACTGCTGAGCCAATGTTAAAGGAACTTCGGAAAGCAACTGGACTCAAAGGACGAGGGTACTACATTGGGCTCATAGACATGGTGCTAAAAGAGGCTGCTATCCGGGCGTTGGAAAGAGGCCAGATGAAAATTGATTTAGATGTTCTGAAAGAAGTAGTCGAGGAATATAAATAATAATGGATTCCACGACAAGACCTTCTTGGGTGTTTCCGGTTGACCCTTATCCGGGAGAAAGTATTAGTCACTTTTTGGGACGCTTTTCCAGTGAAAATCATGCATCTTTGAATCAGATTGGGGCAAAGACAGGCATTAGAGCTGTTTTGGGCCGATGGGAGAAGTTTCGATTTAATCCTCCTCCAACAGAGCAACAGTTAGTGGCTTTGGCCAAATTGGTACGGTTGGAGACTGAGCAGGTAAGGCAGATGCTGCCCAGCGAGACTATTCAAATTCGGGTAATTCGGCTTTGTGCTGCGTGTTATGCCGAGGAGCCTTGTCACAAGATGGAATGGCAGTATAAGTTTGCCGACCGGTGCGATCGCCACCAGCTACGCCTGCTTCTAGAATGCCCAAACTGCAAAGCTAAGTTTCCTATCCCCTCTCAGTGGGCAAAGGGAGTCTGCAAGCGCTGTCGGATGCCTTTTGAGGGAATGGTCAGCTTTCAAAAAGCTGTGAACATAAGGTCTACTAAAGCCCCTGCTAATTCAACCCCAACGACTTAAACGCCGCTGCCCGCAGATCCCCGTAAAAAATCGGATCGACATTCTCCAGCACATCAGCACTCACCTCAAAGAAGCTGCGCTTGTTCTCTACGGGAATCAGTGCCCGCTTAGCGCCATTGTCCATCGCCACCTGAAGCGGCTCTACAAGAGAGCGTACCGGCTTAATATTGCCCTGGATACTCATATCTCCCAGTACCAGCAGAGCAGGCTGGGAGGGTGCTTTCCGGAGGATAGAGAAAGCTGCCACAAAGAAGGCGACCCCGACTTCAGCCGCGACCTTATTCCCCAGCAGATCGATGGCCTCAACATGGAAGTCAGCCGTGTCTAGCTCCCGTCCGATCCCTAAATTACTCTTGTTGGACTTGATATAGCTGAAGGCCCGCTGAATGGACTCCTTCATTTCCCCGCTAATACCGCCAGCGGGTTTTAGCTTGGTTGTTCCTGCCGAGATACTCACCTCCAGTCGGTAGAGCCCTACGGTACCATCGGCACTGACAGAAGCTGTATAGACCGTACCCGGTGGTAAGGGATCAGCAGCAATTAGGTCGCGTCCACCTTGTTCTGGCACCCCGACAAAGTGCTCTTCTCCTGTTTCGGTGTCCTGATAGCTGAAGGAAGTGTGGTAATACTCGAAAGACCCCATCTTCTTGAGCTGCTCTTTGACGCGACGGCGACCTTCTATGGCAAGGCTGAGCAGTTCCTCCAGGTCTTCCCGCGATACCTCGCCGTGGGGATGGAGGATTTTGATTAATCCTGAAACCGTTCTGCGTACGGCTTTGCGGTCTCGGGCATTGAGGTGTGCGCCCAGGGAAAAATGGCGGTCGATGATTTCGGTGTAATTTTGCTTGCGCAGCTCCCGAAGGGCCTCGGCCAGGTAGTCAACCACAAAGCCGTAGTGGTCGGTGAAGTGCTCGTTTCGCATCTTCGGCACTTCCCATCCGGGCAGGTAGTAATGCAGCCGGTCAATGAAGGCCATATCATCCCGAATGGTGTCTGGCATAGGCGCAAACAGATGTCCGGTCTGCACCATGACATCAATGGGCTGCTGGGTGTTGCCGAACATAGCAACACTGGCATACCCGGCCATGGCTTCCTGCCCCCGCTGAAACTGGCCAGACTCACAGTAGGTCTTCAGGGTGGTAATGACCTCTTTGGGCATTTTC
>CAZPYG010000401.1:0-3174 GCA_964590465.1 uncultured bacterium
ACCATTTCCGTCAGGCGGGTGAGCTTATGGGAACGGGTCGCCGTAAAGTCGCTGCCGTCCTGCAAAAACTGCATGGGGTGGTTGCACACCTGCTTTAGCTTCATCAGGGTGGAGAGAATTAAACCCTTGCGCTGCATGCCCTCGGCCTGCTGAAGCTGCTCCTCCACATCGGTAATCACCGCCTCGTAGAGGGAGGCCTGCTCTTTGGTCAGGTTGCAGAACAGCTTTTGCTCTACCTTATCGGGCAGGTCTTTGATGATCGATTGGTCCGTCTTCACCCGCCGCAGAATGAAGGGTTCCACCAGCTTTTTCAGGGTGGCCGACTGCCGGGGGCTGTTGTCTTTCTGGATCGGTAGCTCAAAGCCACGACGAAACTGGGCCTGGGTACCCAGATAGCCGGGGTTCAAAAAGTTGAAGATGGACCACAAATCCATCAACCGGTTTTCGATGGGGGTGCCCGTCAGGGCCAGGCGGTGGGGGGAGGAGAACTTGAGGATGGCCTTGGTCAGTGCCGCCTTGGGGTTTTTGATGTTCTGGGCTTCATCCAGCACAATGCGGTGCCACTCAATACCGTTGAACAGCTTGGCATCCTTCCGGGCCAGGGCAAAGGAGGTGATCACAATATCGTGGTCCCGGCAGGCTTGTTTGAAGGTTTTGGATTCTTTGGCGCGATCGCTGCCGTGGTGCACCGTCGCCCTGATATCCGGGGCAAACTTATGAATTTCGTGGAACCAGTTGCCGATTACAGAGGTGGGGGCAATCAGCAGGGTGGGCGGGATTCTCTGGATCTGCTCTGCCTGGGCCTGCTCTCGCTCCTGCACCAGACGAGCAATCACCTGGACGGTTTTGCCCAGACCCATGTCATCCGCCAGGCAACCATTCAGACCCAGTTGCTCCAGGTACTGCAGCCAGGAGACCCCCCGCTTCTGGTATTCCCGCAGGTGGCCCTGGAAGGTTTCGGGGTCTTCCACCGGCTGCAGCTGGCCTTTGTTGCCGAGCTTCTCCAGCATGTCAGCCAGGGCATCCTGTCGGTCACACTCCACCTCCAGCTCTTCGCCATCCCCTTCTGCGGTCAGCTTAATGAAATCCATCAGACTCATTTCGGGGTTTTCCGCCTGCTGGGTTTTCCAGAACTCCAGCATTTGCTGCATTTTGTCCTGGTCCAGCTCCATCCACTGGCCGCGAAACTTAACCAGGGGGGTTTTGGCATCCACCAGCTGGTGCCACTCCTGCTCGGTGACCGGTTCGCCGCCGATGGCCAGCTCATACTGATACTGCACCAGGGTTTCTAAGGAAAAGTAGCTCTTGGCTTTGTCGTTACCTCCCAGGGACTTGCCCTTGGCCTTGAGGCGCACCTTCGCCCGCTGCCGTCCCTTCGGCGTCCACCAGGCGGGGACGATGACTTTGTACCCGGCGTTCTCCAGCACCCAGGCGGATTCCTTTAGAAAGTTGAAGGCGGTGTCCAGATCCAGGCTGATGCCGATGGGCTGGTCTGTCTCCAGCCCCTGCCACAGGTCGGGATAGATGCGGGCGGCATAGCCCAGGTTGAGCAGCAGGTTTTGCTCAAACTCGCCCCCCAGTTGCGCCTTCACCTGCTTCTGCTGCTTGGGGCGCATCCGCCAGTAGTCTTCCAGGGAAACTTTCAGCGACGGATCATGCTTGGGGGCCACCTGAAACTGCAGCTGCCAGGGGTCTTCCGGCTGTACCGGGTCCTGCAGATGGAAGTAGAGGTAAAAGGGCTGGTCGGTCTGGGTGCGGACGATTCTGTCTCGCCAGGCCTGCCACTGTTTGAACTGCTCCAGTCGGTCCTCGGTAGTCCAGTAGGTGCCGCCGCTGGACTGCTTCAGGCAGGCGTAGATGATCGAGTCGGTGATGGTTTTCTCGTAGCCCTGGGTGGTTTGAGTGTTGGCGATAATGTCCGTCAGCAAACAGTCGGCAAAGTGGCGCAGCAGGGAGAGGCGTTCGTAAAACTCCGGCGTTTTCGACGCTTCCGCGAAACCCGCCGCGCAGATCATGGGCATGTAGTCGACATACTGCTGCAGGGCGGTTTCGTACTCTTCGCCGATGAACTCCCAGCCGGGATAGATTTCGAACCTGGCGTTACCCCCGGTCTTGGTTTTGCGTTTGGATTTTGAGGCTTTAGTGGCTTCCAATTCTCGATACTTCAGGGAGGGAATGTACTGGTCTTTGAAGATAATCCGCTTTAGGGTTTGGGTGAAGTGGAACCAGAACAGCAGATCTGCCCCCAGCTGAATTTCGGTGAGCTGGTGCATGGCGATGAAGTGCAGGTCGTTCAGCAGGGGCACGACGTTGTTGGCGACCAATCTGCCATAGCTGCTTTTGGTAGAGGCCAGGGTGGGGTAGCAATCCACCTGCCAGTACTCAAAGTCGAAGCTTTCGGGTAAGTCTGCTTCCAGGTAGCGGGACAGTTCCAGGGACGGCAGGGGTTGCCCCTCGACGGTGGGAAGCAGAAAGAATTTGGGCTGGAACAGGTCTTCCAGGGTTTTGTTGTTGGGTGACTTAATGCCCAGTTCGTTGGCCAGCAGCGTCGCCAGATCCTCTCCCATGAGCTGCCGGGGGTGACGCTGTGCGGGTTTACGAAAGCGTCTTTTTTCAGTGGTTTCAACCCACAGGCAAAACTTTCCCGAGCGAATAAAATCGCTTTCGGAGTCTGGAATCCAGGTGCCGTGGAGAATTTGCATGGGATGTCACTCAGATTCGGCGAAACAAGGGGTAGGAGCTTTGATTGGATTTTAGGCGATTCTCTTCAAACCGAGAGACATCTAAAACTAACTCGATGCCCTGTTTCGATTTGTGAACCAACCCCAATGGCTGAAGCAAGCAGAAGTGAAGTCTGCTCCGGGCCGGAACAGCAGCATTTGCAGTGGGTATTTCAACAGAACGGAAGCTGAAAGCTGATGAGGTATATCTCAGCAGCCTGAGTACTAAACCTTGTCCAAGTCCAGAACTGGAGTTTTGCCTAGTAGTCTTAGCAGAAAGTGTTGCAACGTAGGTTGGGTGAAGCGCCAGCGGAACCCAACACTCAGAGCATCTTCGATGTTACGGGACTAACTGTGTGATGTACTAGGGAAAACCTCCAGATTTCGAGCTGGACTTGGTATATGCCCAAAAGAGTGTTCTAGCGTTGTCGGTTATGCCTTCCGCCTGGCTACT
>CAZPYG010000402.1:0-3163 GCA_964590465.1 uncultured bacterium
TATTAGAGAAGCTGCTGGGCACCATGGCTGCTCCCAACCCCAACCCCTACGACTCGATTGTACTGCTGGTGCAGAAGGAGGTAGCGGAACGGCTCTATGCTAAGCCTGGGAACAAAGCCTTTGGGGCGTTGTCGGTGCGGGTACAGTACCTGGCCGATTGCGAGTTAGTCTGTCCGGTACCGGCGAAAGCCTTTCAGCCGCCGCCAAAGGTCGATTCTGCGGTAGTGCGGTTGCGGCCCAGGATGCCCCAGGTTATGGCCCAAAATCCGGATTACCTTGAGCAACTGGTAAAGCTGGGATTTTCCAGCAAGCGCAAGATGTTGCGCAATAATCTAAAGGCAGTGCTGGATCGTGACATACTGACTCAGTTGATGACAGACCTGGCGATTCCAGAAACCGCTCGGGCTGAAGATCTCAGCATTGAGCAATGGGTCTCGTTGAGTAATACAATCCTGAAGCAGTCTCCCTGACCTCCCATGCGTCTTTATTCACTACTGGCCGCCGCCAAGATTAATTTGTATCTAGAAATTGTCGGCAGCCGCCCCGATGGCTTCCATGAGCTGATCATGGTGATGCAGAGCATTAGCCTGGCGGATCGCGTTACGGTCAGAAGCATTGGAGTCGACGAAATTCGGGTGCGCTGCGATCATCCCCTCGTACCGACGGACGAAACCAACCTGGCCTATAGAGCCGCTGCACTACTGCTAGAGCGTTTTCCGTCTGCCATGACCCGGCACGGTGGTGTAGAAATTACCCTGGAAAAGCAAATTCCCGTAGGGGCCGGGCTGGCTGGTGGGTCCTCCAATGCGGCGGCGGTGCTGATGGGGTTGGATCTGCTATGGCAGCTTGGATTGACCCGGATTGAGTTACAGATTTTGGGAGCAGAGCTGGGGTCAGATGTGCCGTTTTGTCTGGAGGGGGGCACTGCGATCGCAACCGGACGTGGCGAACAAATTGATCCGCTCCAGGGTATTCTCCCCATGTACGTGGTACTGGCCAAGTACGGCCAGGAATTTGTCTCCACCCCCTGGGCCTACAAGACCTATCGGACTGAATTTGAAGAAACCTATGAGTCGGAGGCAGCGGCGTTTGAGTCTCGTCGCTCTGTCGTCCAGTCTGGGGCTATGGTATCCGCCATTGCCAAGCGAGATTCGGCAGAAATTGGGGCTCATTTGTACAACGATTTTGAAAAGGTGGTGCTGTCGGCCCATCCCAAAACCGCCGAGCTTAAGACCATCATGGCCGATCTGGGTGGCTTAGGGACCTTGATGTCAGGATCGGGGCCAACGGTGTTCACGCTAACGGAATCTCAAGAAGACGCTGATGCCATTGCCCAACGGCTGAAAGCAGCTTTGCCTGACCCAGATCTCGGCATCTGGACAGCTCAGTTTGCTCCCATGGGAATTCAGCTTGACGGTTAGGAGTAGGATACTGAATAGACTGAACAGGAATATTGCTATGGCAGATCAGCCGACTTCAGGGGAGCCTACGGAACTGGCTCCCACCTCAAAAATTTTGAAGTGCTTCAGCGGTGCCTTTGTGGCAGGTACTATCTCGCTGTTGGTGTATCGCATGACGGTCTCCATCGCCACCACCTTCGCCAACAAACCGATTGTTTCGGACAACACCGCCGTTATCAACATTTCTTCGGCCGTGCGGACGCTGGTTGTGGGCATGGTCGCTTTAGGCTCTGGCGTTTTTGGGTTGGCGGCCCTGGGGCTGTTTCTGCTGGGCATTCAACTGACTTTTCAGCGGCTGTTCCAATCCCCCGCGTCGGATGCCGAGTAGCGCATCCTGCTACTGCCTATCCCCCGTCCCCTAACTGATGTAATAATCCCGGGTTCCCTTAGCATTCAACGCGTCCCCCAACCGTTCCAGAGCGTGAACGTAGGCCGCAGTACGGGGAGGAATAGCCAGTTCCTGGGCAATCTTCCAGATGCTTTGGGCCTCGGCTACCATCATTGTTTGCAGGCGTTGGTTCACTTCCTCCAGGGGCCAGTAGAGGCCGCTACGGTTTTGCACCCACTCGAAATAGCTGACGGTAACGCCCCCGGCGTTAACCAGAATGTCGGGGAAAACATAAATGTTTTTGGCCTCTAGAATCCGATCGGCATCGGCAGTAACTGGGCCGTTGGCGACTTCAAAAATGTAGGGGGCTTTAATCCTCTCGGCGTTGTCAACGGTAATCTGGTTTTCTAAAGCAGCAGGGACGAGAATATCCACGTCCAGGGTGAGCAGTTCCTCGTTAGTAATGATGGAATGGTCCTGCATGATATTGCAGACGGTGCCTGCACAGTAGACCGCTTTAAGGCTGCGGGTCGAGGTCTTGAACTGCTGAATGCTGGGGATATCCAGCCCCGAGGGGGCATAGACGCCCCCCTGGGAATCACTGACGGCAACGACTTTGTAGCCGGCATCAAACAGCAGACGAGCGATGATGCCCCCCGCATTACCAAAGCCCTGCACGGCAACAGTTGTGTTTTGAGGAATCTGACCGAATTTGGCCATCATCGCCTGGAGCACGAAGAAGGCTCCCGCCCCTGTCGCTGTATCGCGCCCCTGGCTACCTCCCATGGAGAGGGGTTTACCCGTGATCACCGCAGGGCTGATCTGGCGGCGAATGATGCTGTACTGATCCATCATCCAGCCCATAACCATGGCGTTGGTATAGACATCTGGGGCAGGAATGTCGACGTTGGGACCGATGAAGTCCGCGATCGCGTCGATATATCCCCGGCTTAACCGCTCTAACTCAAATTTAGAAAGTTCCTTGGGGTTCAAGGTAATGCCCCCTTTGGCCCCTCCCAAAGGCAAATTGAGGGCGGCACATTTAAACGTCATCCAGAAGGCCAGGGACTGTACTTCATCCAGGGTCACCTGGGGGTGGAAGCGAATGCCCCCTTTCGTCGGCCCCCGGGTATCGTCGTAGCGGACTCGATAGCCCTGGAAGACCCGCAGGGAACCATTATCCATGCGCACAGGAATGGACACGGTGAGACTGGCTTTGGGATACTTCAAGCGCTCGGAAGCATCTTCGGAAATGGAGACATACTTGAGGGCTCGTTCGAGGCGGCGGTTGGCGTCGGAAAGCAGGGGAGTTTTCATGGGGAATATGGGAGTAGGGGAGAGAGTGGGAGAAGGTGGGAAGAGGGAGTGTGGGAGA
>CAZPYG010000403.1:0-3135 GCA_964590465.1 uncultured bacterium
GATGTGATTGTTTCCCAGCAGGCCAAAGCCCTGATTCAGCAGGAATATGCCGAATGCGACAGCAAAACAGGACAGGCCCAGGTGGATTGTTTCATCCTGGCGGGGGAACGGGCTCAGCAAGTGCTGGAGCAGGAGTACCGTGCCCGAGGCTTCTGGTCTGCCGGACTGGAGCGGCTCTGGAACCGGGTACAGCAAGTCACCCAGGCGGTGGAGCAAACCTATAGCAGTGGCGAAGGCCCTGTAGGAGGCAATCCCCTCAGCGATATTCTCGTTGCCACGGTTATGCAAACGGGCAGTCAGGCCCTGGCGGAGCAGTTTCTCAAGGGCTGGCAGTGGGCCTTTGCCAACCTGCTGGAAATGGCCATGCTGCTGACGGGACTGATCGGCCCCATCGCCGTAGCCGGGTCAGTGATTCCATTGCAGGGGCGACCACTGTGGTCCTGGCTGGTGGGCTTCTTCAGCCTGGGGATGGCCAAGTTTTCCTACAACGTCATCGTCGGTCTGGCCGCAACGGTAGTCGTCGCTGCCGATGCCCAAACCTCTGGCGATTTCGGTTTTCTTCTACTCATCAGTGTTCTGGCCCCCGTGCTGGCCCTGGCCATTGCCGGAGGAGCCGGGATGGCTGTGTTCCGCAGTGTCTCTGGCGGCGTCACCCGCCTGATTGCCGTGGGCTCCACTGCCTTTCCTATTCCGAGATAAACTATGGAACTCTTTAATCTCACTCGTAAATCCAAACTGCCCCGCATCCATTCCAGCGACATTCTGCCCCTGGCCTTTGCCGGATTGTCGGTAGGGGCGGTGATGCTCTCCTTCTCGATGCTGTGGCTGGCTGTTTCCTTCAATCGATTGGCCGGTCAAAAGCCTCCCACCCTTGTACAGCAGGTAGATGGCCGCACCTTCACCGCTCGCGCTGCCGACTCCCAATACCGGGAACCCGAGGTGATTCGCCAGGTCGTCTCAGATTGGGCGGTAATGACGTTCACCTGGGGAAAGCTGCCAGGTAACACCGGGTCGCCAACGGATGACGGTATCAAAGTCACCAGCGGAGATCGGGTTTCGACCGCCGCCTGGGAAGCTTCCTTTCTCCTGGCTCCCGACTTTCGCGACGCTTTTTTGAGCACTCTCGCCAGTGAAGTGATTCCGGCTGGGGTATTCGAAGGCCAGGTCTCGGCGGTCCTGATTCCGCAACACATCTCACCGCCTCAGGCCATTGGCAACGGACGTTGGCAGGTGGATTTAGTCGCCACTCGCATCATCTTTGAGGCCAGTAATCCTTCGGGCACCACGTTGCCCTTTAACCGGCGCATCACGGTGCGAGCGGTAGAACCGCCCGGTAGCCCTCTGATTGCGGATGCCTCGGAGTACCAGACAGTGGCCTACCGCCTGCTGGAAAGCGGGGTGCAGATTGAAGCGATTCAACCTATTCAATCGGAGGATTTGAACTGATGTCTCCTACCCCCCCGACTGAACCCAATCTGGAGATGCTGCGGGAAATGACCGGGGCTCCAGACCTCAATAAACCCCTTCTGAAAGAAGAGACGTTTGAGGAGAAGCCCGTTCGTTCCTCTCGTCCGGTCTGGAAATTGCCGGTACCGAAGCTGCTATTGATTGGGGCGGCGCTCCTGCCGGTGTTTGCCCTGGCGGGACTGTTCATGGCCGGAGGACGGCAAGCCCGGCTGGCTGATGAAGGTCCAAGAACTCCTGAAGCTGAAGACACTGAAACTGGGGTCAACAGCACTGAAGCTGAACTGCAGCAGGCCCGAGAAGAGATTGCATCGCTAAAAGCTCAGATGGCACTGGAAGACCAGGGGCATTTGCAGACTGCAACTGGGGCTAAACCTGAGAGCCGGTCCAGCACTCCAACCGCATCGGCGACACCAGCCCCTCCCAATCCTGCGACCTCTCCAGCCACAGTAACTTCGCCTCAACGAGTTTCAGCGACACCGGCACCTCCTGTCGTCAGGCAACCCACTCCCATTCGTCGGGTACAACCGGCTCCTACTCCTATCGCCCCATTACCGCGACCAACGTCTGTCGCAGCGACCTCGATCCCAGAACCTGCAGTTGATCCAGCCGAGCGCTGGAGAGAGTTGGCTCAATTAGGGAGCTATGGGAGTGGAGCCATTCCTGAAAACGTATCGGAACCAGGAACCCAGGCGAGGGCAGTCGCTCAGGCGCAGTGGGTTGAATCACCAGGAACTAGACCTGTCGCTCCCTTTCTAACAACCGCTACTGCCCATCAAGTTAGTACTCCAGAGACTCTAGCGACAGATCCGGCTCCGATTTTTTCGTCAGCAAAACTGGAAACACCAGAACCCACCATGGAAGCCACTCCGGCTCCCGTTCTGGCTGAATCAGCAAGTCCAGAGTCCATGCCCTCTTTAGAGGTGGCAGCAGAGGTAGATTCACCATCCCCGCCTGAAATCCTGACGGCTGCCGAAGCCCGGATCTTACAGGCGACCTCGACTCCTCCAGCCCTGATTGCAGGCACTCAATCCGCTGGTGAGCTGGCCACTCCCGTTGTGCTGGATGAACCTGCGGGAGCCGACAACTTCGTCGTCGTTCTTACCGAGCCCTTGCTCGATAGTCAGGGGCAAGTTGCGATTCCGGCTGGGGGTGAACTGGTGGTACGGGTCGATGATGTTGCTGACAACGGTCTGGTCCAACTCTCGGCGATTCAGGCCCTCTGGCAGGACCAGGGGTACCAGCGAGAGCTGACCTTACCCGAGGGGTATATCCAAATTCGTGGCCATGAAGGCACACCGCTGACGGCAGATCAGTACGACGACCTGGGACCTGAGATTGCCGCCATGGATGCTGGACAGTTTGCCCTGGGGGCCATTCGCCGGGCCAGCGAACTCTACACCCGTCCCAATACACGAGTCGAAACCAACTCCGGCTCCACCGTTATCACTGAAGAAAGTCCTGCTCCTAACGTCCTGGCCGGAGTGCTGGAAGGAGGCACCGACGCCATCCTCGATACCATTGCTGACCGCAATCAGCAGGCGATTGCGGAACTAGAGCAGCGCCCCCGCATCGCCTACATCGAAGCCGGTCGTCCCGTGCAGGTGTTTGTCAACCAAACCCTGCAGATGCCCAACATTTGAGGAGAAGACCATGATTCGCACCTCACTG
>CAZPYG010000404.1:0-3118 GCA_964590465.1 uncultured bacterium
TGCTGCTGCAGCCAGTCAAAATCCACCGTGGCCCCAGCGTTGACCATGACGGTATATCCCCCAAAGGAGTGGCCAATGGCCCCCACGGCTTGAGTGTTGAGCTGTTGATTCAATTGGCTATGGTTCAAGCGATCCAGTTCATCCAGTAAAAAAGAGACATCCTGAGGGCGGTTGATAAATTCCCGACGCTGAAAAAATTCATCGGCCAGCCAGGCTTCTAAATCCTGTCTCTGGGCTTCGTTGCTGCCTACGTGGTCGGGCATGGCTACCGCAAACCCATAGGAGGCTATATGTTCAGCCACATCCCTGAAATAAATGCGGCTGTGGCCCAACCCATGGGAAAACACAATGACAGGGATGCTGCCGACCCTAGCGTTGGGGATGTTTGGCAAAAATAGATCTGCCGGAACAGGGCGATCACGGGCCTGATCTACTAAATCTAGCGCCATGAATTGAACGGCATAGGGTCCCCGATTGCGCAGATCGGGCAGGGTGGCATAATCTGTAGGGTTCTGCTGGGCCGCCGCCTGGGCGATGACCGATGCCATGAACCTATCGGTATCCTGGATTGTCTGGTTTAGCTGCCGGTTGATGGCTAAGACCCGCGTTAAATCAAGGGTGATGGTTTCAGTGGGAAAGTAACGCAGAATATGAATCAGAGATCCGCCTTCGGGTTGGGCCATGGCCTGACTCAGCGCTGATCTAAGGCCGATGTGACCGTTAAGCCCGCTGCCGGTGCGAACGGTTAAACCCGTCGCTTGCAGTAGTCGGGTACCCATGGGGGTGTGCAGCTTTTGAGAAAATGCAGTGGGGTTTTCCTGGCGGGGGGTGGTCAGGGCCTCTCGAAGTGCGGCCAGGGTTTCGGCATCTAGATCACGGACAAAAGGCTCCAGGTGTCTGTCTACCGTTCCATCCTGGGAAAAGGCCACCAGAGAAGAGACGGGCACGGTACGGCTAACGAACCCAAACTGCAGTTTTACCTGCTCTGCGCCAAAACAGGGGGTAACCAGGGCCAGGGCCATTACCGTTGCAGAGCCCAATTTCACCAGGGCTGAGCCTAACCGTACAAACCGTTGGGAACTTGGCTTAAATGTTTTCATGTGAGTTTCTTAAGCTTAATGTCATACTTTGTCTACCCAGGGTCCGGGAAGGCGATTCACCAAATAACTGCTTATAATCCCTGGAAAAGTGGCCCATACTGCAAAAGCCCCAGGCACAGGCCACCTCTTTTACCTGCAGGCTTTTTGGTTCAGCACCCAGCAGAATACGGCGAATGGCATGGAGCCGCAGCACCTTAAGAAACGCCATGGGCCCCATCCCAAACATCTCTTGAAACCCATAGTGGAGCGACCGTTTGCTGGCATGCACCGTCTGGCAAATATCGGCCAGGGTCAGGGGGCGTTGCAGGTTAATTACCATAAACTCCTGGGCGACCCTGACGATATCAGCGCGGGGATAGGGGCGGATGGAATTCCCGTCACCCCTGGGTTTTAGGGCATTAATCAGCAGGGGCAGCAAGTCTTGCTCAATGATTTTGGCGGCAAGGGAAGTTCTCACCAGGTCGGGCTGCTGCTGACTGACACAAAAAAGCTGCCGCAGATAGCAGACCAGGGGCGCAAACCGGGATCCCTCTGGCACCACCACATTGCGCCTCATAAAAGACTCATCGAGATCATAGCGTCCTGCCTGGGCGGCATAGGTTTGAAACAGCGGCTTTGACACGCCGATGCAACCCAGGTTAACCCCCTGGGGATCGCTGATGTGATTGACTTCGCGATGGACATCAAACCCAAAAATACAGTCTGTTGTGAGGGAAGTCTCACAAGCATAAGCCGCCTGAGGAAAGCAGGCCAGGGGAAAGGCAAATAACCAACGGCTTGTGGGTTTGGCCCCCAGGACCTGCACATTTTGAAGTGCTCGCCTCTTTTAAGAATTGATTCGCTTATTCTATGCTGCCTCTGAGCCAGAGTATCTAAGAATATATGGAAAATAATGGACTCTCCCGATGAGGGATCTATATTTGAGGATCGATATAATCCGATTTCACCCCCCTCCCTAGTGGTTTCTCATCAAATTTATATATTTGGCGATTAATCTTGGAGAGGCCGTTGGCTTGCTTTCAGTCTTTCAACAGCTTTATCTGTCTGTTGAGAGTAAAACGTGGTGCTTGTACCGGCTTTAGAAATGATTGCTCTCTCGATGACCAGAGCTGAATTTGCCTGATTTCTTAGCCAATGGAGATTTTTCTTCAATGAGCAATCTGAGACCTGAGCAGACCGTCTACAACGGGTTTGCGATCTCTTTCCAGCATTTTGAGACCAGGAGTTGAAACGATGTTGAAAATTAAACTATTCGGCTTAGTGGGTGCGATCGCCCTCCTCGGCATGGCGACAGCCTGTAACCCGCAGACCCCGACCCCAACCCCCGAAACTGAAACAGGTACCGAATCTGTCGAATCTACCGAACCCATGGAAGGGCGGGCGGCCTACAGTGAGGTACCCTTACCCCCGGCAGACCAACGGGTGGGTACTGACCCTGAGCAAATCGCCCTGGCTGCTTTTGGCCTGGACGATCCGGGGGAAGGCAATTTCACCCAGGAGGTGACGGTGGTTGAGCAGACCGCCACGGATGCCGTCGTCACCCTGACCCAAACGGGGCTGCTGGATGACTCGGTAGAAGGTATGCGTTACTGGCTGGAATTCACTGCCGCCGACAATCAGTGGGAGATGGTGTGGGTCGGACGCCAGGTGCGCTGCCAACCCAACCGGGGCTCCCAGGAATGGGCAACCGACCTGTGTAGCTGATGCCTTGCAAACTTTTTGAGGTAAAAGAATGCTCTCTCGCGTCTGGAAATTTACCTTAGCCTGGGTGGCGATGGCGGCGATCGTGCTGCAATCGACCGTCGCCCCCGCCCTGGCCGTTCCCTACGGTGCGGCCCCGGCAACTCTGGCGGCTGCCACCCAACTGCCCCAGCCCGACCCCAAATTTACCGGGAAAATCGGCGACACCTACCAAGATTCGGTGCCCAGCTATCCCCAGCCGATTAAAGCCCCGGCAGACTCCCCCAACGTGCTGCTGATTCTGCTGGATGATGTGGGCTTTGGCATGACCTCCACCT
>CAZPYG010000405.1:0-3110 GCA_964590465.1 uncultured bacterium
TCCGTGGCCTGGCTGTCAGACCTGCTGGAACTGCCTCACCTGGATACCGACAAAGGCCAGGGCAGCGGTCGCCAGCGGCTGTCCTGTATTATTCTGCAGGCGGGGCCAGACAAACTCGGCATTTTTGTGGATGCCCTGATCGACGAGCAGGATGTCGTCCTCAAACCCCAGAGCCAGCTCCTGAAGCGGGTGCGCAACATTTCCGGCGCCACTATTCTGGGCACCGGGGAAGTCTGCATGGTACTGAATCCCCAGGATTTAATCCAGTCCGTGCGCCATCGGGGGGCGACTCACTCCCTGGTAACCGATTCCGAAGACAGCGCCGCTGCTGCCCTCTCGCCCCAGCCACAGCTCAGCATTCTGCTGGTGGAAGACTCCATCGCCACCCGCACCCAGGAAAAACGCATTCTGGAATCCGCCGGTTACGAAGTCGTCACCGCCGTGGATGGGGTAGACGGATTCAACAAACTGCAGTCGCGCCCCTTCGACGCGGTTATCTCTGACATTCAAATGCCGAATCTGGATGGTCTGGGCCTGACGGAACGCATTCGCCACCATCGGGAATACAATGAGTTACCCGTAGTCCTGGTGACCACCCTGGCCAGTGATGAAGACCGCCGCCGTGGAGCCGAAGCCGGTGCCAACGCCTACATCACCAAGGGCAGCTTCAACCAGGAAGTGCTGCTCGAAACCCTTGAGAGGCTAATTTAGATGGCATCCCGTCCCATCCGGCTGCTGATTGTTGAGGATTCTCCCGTTGCCCTGGCCATTCTCCAACGCATCCTGAGGGAAGCACCGGATATTGAAGTGGTCGGCACCGCCCGCCACGGGCTAGAAGCCCTGGCCCTGATTCCTGAAGTCAAACCCACGATGATCTGCACCGATCTGCACATGCCCAAAATGAATGGGCTGGAACTGACGCGGGAAGTCATGATCCAGTACCCCTGCCCGATTCTGGTGGTCAGCGCCTCGGTGCAGGAGGAAGATACCCAGAACGTCTTCAAAATCTTGGAAGCGGGGGCACTGGATATCTTTCCTAAGCCCCGTACCGGCCTGGCCGCTGAATACGAACGGTCAAAAAACGAGCTACTGGCCAAAATTCGGGTTCTGTCGGGGGTATCGGTCTTCACCCAGCACCGCCGTCAGGCGGCCCCAGCCCGTCCTGTAGCGACCCCTCCGCAAGCGTCTCCGCTGGTTCCCGCCATCGACATTCGCGCTCCCCGCATCGTGGCCATCGGCGCATCCACTGGCGGTCCCCAGGCGACAATGGCCATTTTGGAGCAGTTACCCAAAACCTTTCCGGTTCCCATTCTCTGTGTGCAGCACATCAGCGAAGGGTTTTTGCAGGGGCTGGTGGATTGGCTTGACAGTAAAGTGCCGCTAAAGGTCACCATCGCCAGGGCGGGAGACATTCCCCAACCGGGTACTGTTTATTTCCCGCCGGAACGGCATCATATGGAACTGGATGTAGGTGGACGGCTGAGCCTGTCCCGGACTCCTCCCGTTGCCGGACATTGTCCGTCGGTGACGGTGCTGTTTCGCTCGGTGGCGAGCTACTACCGGAGGTCTGCCGTGGGAATTCTCCTCACCGGCATGGGACGCGATGGAGCAGACGGTCTGCTCGCCATGGCCCAGGCTGGCGGCATGACCATCGCCCAGGATGAGGTATCTTGTATAGTGTTCGGGATGCCGAAGGAAGCCATTGCCCTGGGCGCTGCTCAGCAGATTCTGCCGGTCCAAAATATCGCACCGTTTCTGCTCAATCAGATTTTTATCACCAGTGCGAAGTCTGGCTGAATCCCTTTCCAGGCGAAATTCAGCCAGGTTCTAACCCTTAGGACTGCAGGATTAAGGAAGGATTTACCCTGCCGACAGGTCAAGCTCCAGCGGAGTCCAGTTCATCCCCCAGTACCTCTTTGCGTTTCGCGTAGATACTTTTGAGATGCCGTTTCACAGTATTGAGGGTGATAAACAACTCTGCGGCAATTTCTTCGTAGCTGTAGTTAATGCTACGAAGCATCCAGACCTCAACTTCGCGGGAAGTCAAGCCAAACCGCACAGAGTCCAGCATTGCCGCCGCCTTCGCAATTTCCGTTTGGTCTTCCAGAATGACCAAAAGAAACAGGGTTGCTTCTGCTTCTAACGCTAACCACTGCACCCGTACCCGCACCGACCGTCTTTCGATACAGTCGAGGGTTTGGGTTAGCACTAAATTGTGGTCAGGAAATATATCCCGGCCTTCAATGAGCTGTTCGCAAACGGCCCAAAGACAGGGAGGCAGGGACTCTGCTTTTTGACAGTCATCCGTACCAAGCAAATTGCATAATTCTAGGGCTCGCTGGTTGATGTGGAAGATTTCCCCTTGGGGAGTCAAAATCATGACTCCATCCAGGAAACCTTCCATAACGGCATGGAAAAATTGCTTGGTTGCCATAGAAGAGGATGCAAAGCCCTCGATTTTAGTGTCTACCGCTGGTTTGTCAATGGATTCAGTAGAGGAAGTCACAGAGGAATACATAGTAGTCAAGGGGGCTTAAGAACAGAAGGCGATTATCAGAACAGGTTCATCACTGCATGCAGTTTCACCCGGGTATATCTCTTAGGAATACGAAACATCCATCGAAACTCCGTTTGTTTCCTTCAACCAACCAGACAGCGTCGAGCAAAATCCCATAAACCGTTCATAAAAACTTCATGAACGTGATGTCACTATATTCACGGATTGTTGTCTGGATCAGGGTGATTAAGCTCCAACTTCAAGGGTGATTTCACTGAAGAATCAAAGTGATATAACCGCCTTTAATGCATGACACCTGACTCTGATGGGTGTGATTTCAGTCACCGACACCATGCCTAAGGCCTTTCCTGCTTGACTTTGAGATAACTCCCCGCAGCCCGAGGGGATAACTCACCGCAGCCAGAACTACGGCTAATGCCGGTTCCTCCGCTCCAAAGCTCCCCATGGCAGCAGGGGCGAAGTAGCATAAGGGCTGAGAGAATAACGCTGAAACAAGCGAAAATCAGCCCTCTCCGCTCACCGAAAACCTTGATTATGTCAATTCGAGATAACGCAGAATAGCAGAAATCGTGGCTCACTCCCCTCCTCGGAG
>CAZPYG010000406.1:0-3105 GCA_964590465.1 uncultured bacterium
AGATTCTGAACTCGAAATTCTGGCTCTTCAGCATCTGGGGAGTCTGGTTCCTGGACAGGCTCAGGAGTCGATTCAGGCTCTGGTAGTAATGCTGCTTCTACTTCAACGGCTTCAACCACTTGCTGAGAATAAAAGACGGGCTGACCATCCCTGTCTAAAAGGACCAACGCCCCCCTCTCTCTCAGAGGTTCCAGGTACTTCTCCAGACTTTTGACTGGAAAGCCTGCGGCCACCACTCTGCCCACTTCAGGAATCCCGGACTCCTTGCTGGTCAGAATCAACTCCAGGGCTTGGCCCATCTGCTGGGCATCCTCGAAGAACGTTTCATAGAACCGCTGATCTGCCGTCTGGACCAGCACCAGGGCATCAAGGTGCTGGTCCTTAAACCCCATGTATCCCCGGATATCTTCTGGTAGCGCTTGCCGGTCAATCTCAGGTTTGTAGTTGTAAACAGCCGTTTCTGCTTCTGTCTCAGTCTCTACCGTTTCCTGCGCCTGCTGCTTTTGAGCCCTCGCCGCCTCCGCAAACCCCTGCTTCAAAATGTTCTTTGAAAAGATCTGGGCAAACTGCCGGTCGGGAATTCGCGACTCGCCACCCCGAGGATCTTGAACCGCTGTCTCCTTGAACTGCAACTGCCCCTCGGGCAGCAACGTGAACACCATCTCGGCATCAATGAACATATCGCCGTTCTGGGTCAGATAGTGGGTCAGGTAGAGTTCGTCCCCCTGCCGCTCCACCACCAGCGGAATAAAGGGCTCATTCTCAATCCGTTGGTGAAACTCTTCCGTCTCCATCACGGCCTGATCAATCCCCGCCGTTTTCAAAAACCGGAGGATGCGCTTTTCGAGCTGCCCCATCTGGGGACGGCTGGGGACAGTTGGGGACGTTGTGGTTGAGTTATTGGGTTCTGGCGTTTCAACGTATGGGCCAGATACCGGAGGTTGGATGACCCGTGGTTCAGGGATTGCCTGAAGCTTGGGTGCTTCTGCCTCCACCTTCTCCAGAGTCGGCAGAGTTACCCCCAGAAAATGTCGGGCAATGTCCTTAGATTCAAACGCCGCCAGAGTATAGTTCCGCTGATTCATCAGCACCGCGAGGGTTTGCTCCAACCGCTCGGGGGGGATGACCACCTCCATCCGGTCACTCACCGAGTAAAAATCCGACCCCGCTGCCGCAATCAGGCCCTCATCCAGAAAGTACTTGCCTCCAGACTCCTTCGCCTTAGGGGTTTGCAGCACGAATCCCTCGCCATTGAACTGGGTCTTGAGAATCAGCAGTTCATCCAGGGTTTTGACAATTCCCCGTCGATTGGTGAGATCTGTGATGAACGTCATGACCTGCTGGGGAGTACTGAACGCCACTGGTTCCCTGGTCAACTCCTCCTGAATGTCAAAGCCCTTGGGCATCATCAGCCCCTGGCGCACCTGCCCCTGATAGTCGGTGTAGTTCACCAGCTTACCGTTGGGGTACTTTTCAAACGCCTTAATCAGGTTGCCGGTGAAAATCTGCCGGTTGACCCGCCCCGCTTCCTGTTGCTTGTCGAACAGGGCATAGACATCATTGCCAAACCAGTCTTCCGTCTGAACCGTGGCTTCCAGGGCTCCCCCCCGTCCGGTGTTGAACTTGGACAGGGGCACCGTCAACTGCCGGGCAGAGTCTGCCACCAGAATCCGCATCTTCCATCGGTTGGGAGCGGCGGGACTACCCGAGCGCTTTTTGGCGTCAATGCCTACCACCACACCGTAGAAAATGCTCTTACTGGCTGGTGTGATCAGCCGAATCGGCGTTCCTGAGGGGAATTCTTCCAGCACACTGGCGACATGGCTTAGTCAGAAAATTGGCCAAAACATGCGGAATGAGTAAGATACAGGTGTTTCTATAATCTATCCTCCAAATCTGGAATTTTGGATACTTGTTCCATAAGGTTTTGAGAGCATTTGGAAGTGTCTGGCAAAGCCCTCCCTCGTTTCATCACAAGCATTGTCATTTCAGGTTGCTTGCTAGGAGCCACTGCCATTCCGGCATTGGCCCAGACTCCAACCCCAACAGCAGCTCCGGCGTCGCCAACCCTGCAAGATCGCACTACTGAACTCTGGCGACAACACCAGCTCTCCATCATTCTGGCCGGACTGATGCTGGGAGGCTACTTGGGCGTTTTGTGGTTGCGCCCCCTGTGGTTGCTCAGGCTTCCTTCCCAGGACATTACCGTACCGTGGACAACGTGGAAGGTACCGCTGGGGATGGTGCGGTGGTTCAAGTATCGCGATCGCGTCCTGGATGTTTGGGTTAAGCAGCATTTGCAGGTCGCCCGGCAAGCATTTCTAAAGCTCGAAAACGTTAAGGAACGCAAAATTCACATCTTTTTACCTGTGGAATTAGATGAAGAGACAATTAGCGATCTTACCCCGCAACACCTTGTCCCCACCTTTCAAAAGAACACGGCAGTGCTGTTGATCTGGGGCGAAGGGGGCGCAGGTAAAACCAGTTGGGCTTGTCAGATTGCCCGGTGGGGGCTGGACAAACAGCTTCGCTCCCATCCCATGATTCCCGTGTTGATTGAAACTGAACTGGATAGGGAATTTACAATATTTGAGGCTATTCGAGGGCAACTTGACAAACTGACTGATCAGCCTGAAGAAATCAAGGCAGAGCTGGTCGAAAAATTACTACAACGGCAGCGGGTGCTGGTGATCGTAGATCACCTGTCGGAAATGGGGGAAGCCACCCGCAGTCAAATTAAACCACAACTAGCAGATTTTCCTGCCAAAGCATTGGTCGTGACCTCGCGGCTGAAGGAACCGCTGGGAGAAGTACCTAACAAGACTGTACTGCAACCGCTAAAACTAAAAGTCGAGAAGCAGCAGCTCTGGCAGTTTGTGTCCGATTACTTAAAGGCTCAAGAGAAGCAGAACTTATTTGAGACTCAGGAATTTTCGGATAGCTGCGAACGCCTGATTAGAATGACCGAAGGACGTAGCATCACCGTATTGCTTGCCCGCATGTACATTGACGAAAGAATTAAAGAGCGAGACAACCCCACGGGGGAACCTGGCTCAAATTCGGTGCCTGCTCTGATGCTCCGTTATGTCAGGCGGCTCAATAAAG
>CAZPYG010000407.1:0-3097 GCA_964590465.1 uncultured bacterium
AAAATATCTGATATTTTCATTGTAATGCTAGAGTTTTAACAGCCTTGGTATAAATATTCATCAAAGCCTGGTAGTTGTGTTCGGCGGAGAAATTTAATTCAAACTCTTTTCTGGCCAGTATGCCAGCCTTTTCTCTAGCGGTCGGGTTGGCAATAACCTTTTGGACAACTTCCACAAGACTTTCAGCATCACCAGCCTTAAAGTGCCAACCTGTGACTCCGTCCTTGATCAGGCTACTCATAGAGCCAATGTTGGATGCAATCACAGGGGTTCCCACTCCATAGGACTCAATAATCGTCCGGGGCAGTCCTTCATACCAGTTAGAGGGGAAGACCATAAACATGGATTCCTTCAAAACCTTAAAAACTTCCTCAGGACTACGGCGACCAAGCCAATCAATGCCATCATAGGTTTTAGCCGCATGGGCGACCTGCTCTGCCAAGGGTCCGTCACCAATGATTTTCAGGGGAATCTGTTGTTCCAGTTTTTCCCAGGCAGATAGCAGGGTAGTAATCCCTTTTTCCACGGATAACCGACCGACAAACACGGCATAATTTTGCTTTTGACCTGAATGGCCAGGGTCGGATTCAAGGAAATTGGGCTTAATGGCTATTTTATGAGCTGGGACATTCCCCTGAATTAACTTTTCCTTAGAAAACGAGGTAAGGGCGATGTAGGTATCGATATTGTTGTGCCATGTTCCCATAAGGCGATGGGCCGATAAAACAGAGGCAACGGCACCACTGGTTAGGGGACTGTTTTTATAGCACCCGTGGCGTACGCCTGGCCAGGGGAAAAATTTGCCGATGCATAACTCACAGGGGCTACCTTCACGGAATAGTAAGGCATTAGGACACACTAAGCGATAATTATGGATCGTTTGAATGACAGCGGCTCCTGCTGCCTTAGCAGCATAGTAAGCCGCCGGGGAAATTAAGGGAAAAGTGTTGTGGAAATGGGCTATCGGTATGTTTTCTTGCTTGATCAGGGTCTTCAAATGGTCAAAAACATTATGGTTCCAAAAGCTTTTGCATGCTGATACTATGGGAGACAGGGAGTTTAGCTGGTCATTATGAAGAGTATATTTAAAGACTTGATGGCCGTGGGCTTCCAGTAAATTACATTCGGACTCAAATACACTGTCTTCGCCCCCATTTTGTTGATAAAAATTGTGGGCTATGAGAATTTTCATTGAGGTTATGAAGGTGAATTTTGGTCTGAATCTGTGGCCTGCGTAGGGTGGATGGAGTCGAGAACGCGACTCTGCCTGCGGGGATAGAAACCTTGGGCAGAGACTCACCGACAAAAAAGATATGGGTGTTTACCCCACAGGCCTACCGCTTAGGCTTTCGGCGATTGGCAAGAGCTAACTTCAGCGTCTTTTAATGACATTCCACCCTACGCATAAACAAGGTTTTCGATATTTACCCGAATGTCACTGATTTAAGGCTGGTGGGCAGTGCCCACCCTACGGTAGATCAAGGCTTTCGGCAATTTGCGAGGGGTGATTTCAGCTTATTTCAGTGACATTCATATTTACCCTATTCAGGGCAGATCCCCTTTACCCAGGACGCTTCTATACAAATTTATATAACTATCAATTTTCCTGTCCCAGGCAAAGTTTTCCATGACCAGTTTTCGTCCCGCCTGCCCCATTTTTATGCGTTCAGTGGGTGAAGTCGCGAGATACCTCATGGCCTCAGCCAGGTCAGAGGTTGTCTGGCGGGGGGTGTCAGCTTGAATTTTGAAACCGGCATCAGGGGTTACCTGCACACCAGGTCCCCCCAGATCCAGACAGATGACTGGCCGGCCTGCTGCCATAGCTTCCAGGCAAACCCAGCCGCCAGAATCATGGAGGCTGGGATGAACCAGTACATGACACTGCCCAAGTTTAGCCAGACCTTCTTCCCTGGGAAGTCGGCCAAAGAATTTGACTTGGCCAGCTATTCCTAGTTCAGAGGCCAGGGTATAGAGATGCTCCATTTCTGGACCATCGCCCACAATCCAGTATTCGGCATTTGTTATTTCGGCTTGGGCAAAGGCTTTCAACCCCAACTCAAATCCCTTCCAGTGGAGTAAACGCCCCATGCTAATAAAGCGAAAGGAATCATCATCCGGTGGACATAGGGCTCCTAATTGCTCAATCTCTTCTTTGAGTAGCCCAGACTCTGACAGGGTTATCAGGTTCTGGGCTTTCAACCGTCGGAGCCGCAATGCTGTATCGTTAGTGGCTGCAATGGCAATGGAACTCTTCTGGGCGGTCAGATGGACAAAGGGGTCTGCTTCTCCGATCAGTCTGGCGGTTGTCCGCATAAACTCATAGAGCTGCCCTCGCCAGGTAAATTCTTTCAAGAAAGGCTTGGGAGCTTGCTCTGCCCCTCCTACCGGCCCCCAGACAAAGGGAACAGGTAAAAATGACAGGAAGCTAGGATTGGAGTACTTGACGTAAGTAACGTGGTGGGCGACATCAAACCCGACTTCTTGGTGTAGTCGGCGGCCAACGAAGTAGGCCCATATCTGCCACAGGTAATAGTGGAAATAGACCCCAAGCTGAGACTTTTTTCCTTCCTGGGACCAGTCATACACCCAACCGCAGGGGTCAAAATAAATAAATCTCAGGTTCTTTACGGGTTTGTTCTTTAACTCTGTTTCAATTTCTGGCCTGTGGGTATTTGAGGTGAAAACCCACACTTGATGAAACTCTGCGAGTTTTTTAGCGACATTCCATCCGACTCCGGGCTCTGACCCTCGGTTTGGCTCGCAGGCATAGGCAGATAATAAGATTTTCATTTTTCAGGGCCGTTCCTCTACAAAGCCGTTAACTCTCTTGTATTTTTTCTATAACATCAAATAAAAAACTAACTGTGGCCTCAGTACTAAAACTCTTTGCAGTTTGAAGGGAATTGTTGCTCATTTCTTTGACCAGACTTTTATCCTCCATCATGCGCATCATTAGCCTGGCGAGATAATTAAATTCATGGGGGTTGAAAATAAACCCATTTTCTCCTTCTTTAATTAATTCGCTAGCGCCGGCCCACTGGGAGCATAGCACTGGTTTACCGAAAGCCATGGCCTCTGCTACAACCACGCCCCACAC
>CAZPYG010000408.1:0-1399 GCA_964590465.1 uncultured bacterium
CGGCGGTGCTGGTGGACCGGCTACATGAGCGAGGTTTGGTTTTCGCTGATGATCACCAGAATGCCGTATTCGTCCGGCATAGCCTCACAAACAACACCTGGGTACGAGGAGAGGTGACAGGGGCAAGTCTACGAGGTACCTGGGGAGACGAAAACCATTATCATGGGCTAGCTCCGGGGTCTGCCAGGGATCAGGGATGGTTCTGGATTGGCACCGGCAATGGTCCTGTGAGGCGGGTGTTACTGACTGAGTCACCCATCGATGCCATGTCTTTGGCTTTTTTGGATAAGGAGCGGAAAACTCAGCAGGGGGTAACAATTTATCTTTCTACAGATGGCTCTGGAGGAGTGCCGACGGAAGCACTAAGCCTTGTGCAGCAGCAGGGGGGACAGGTCATTGTGGCGTTTGATGCCGACCAGGCCGGGGAAACGATGGCCTGGAGGTTGGCTCAAACATTACCTGAGGTCACCCGTTTATCGCCTCAGGTAGGGAAAGACTGGAATGCTCAGCTCACTCAGGGTGGAGAATACAAAAAAACTCAACTGCAGGCAGGCTCGATCGCTCCTCAAACTCTCTGGCAATGGCATGAGGCAGCGAGAGTGCTGCATAAGTCAAAGGCTTATCTGGCAAGGATTACAGAAGTTGCTCGCGAGTATTTGAAAACCACGAACTTTTCGGAAAAGGCTCAAGCGGCGATGAATCAGGATTTGTCTGATTCTCAAGCCCAACTTCGGCGGCAGAACGCCACGTCTGTGAAGGCGGATTTCGACTTGGGGTTCTAACACCCTGGGAAACTAAACTAGAGCTTCAGAACAAAAAAGGGCAGGCCCGAAGCCTGCCCTGGAGAGATTCTCTATTGCAGCAAGTTAATGCTGTCTATGACTTATGCTGCATAAACCTGCAAGAGCTGCCCAGCGATGTAGCCGTAACCGATGACTTCCTGAGAGCAGGGGGTGTCGGCAGGACCGATGCTGGCAACGGCGGCAATAGCGTAGACACCAGGGGTCAAGCCCAGTTCTTTGGGGGTCACCTCAACTTCGATGGTGTAGCTAAACTCGCCTTTGCGGGTAACTGCAGTGGCTTTGACATCCGTTTCAACAGTGAGACCACCGACGCCTTCCAGGGCAAAGTTGATGTCGATATTAAGGCCGAGACACAGCAGAAGCCGGGTCAGAGGCTTATTGTTAAAGCTGGCATCAACACTGAATCGGACAGGTTCGTCTTCGCTGACAATGAACTCAGACTGAATCGGAGCGATTTGGGTCGGTAGCATTGGGTCTTCGGCTTGTCCTTCGACCTTAAGGTTGGACAATTTGAAGGCAACTGGTCCCAGAGGTTTGGTGGACTCGGTCTCGGTGGCAGAAAACTGCCGTTTGGGTTGGGGACGATTCATTGTGCT
>CAZPYG010000408.1:1409-3068 GCA_964590465.1 uncultured bacterium
TGATTTACAGTGTCAGTAGGAAGGGTTAAAACGGCCTCACTGAATTTGAGCTGTTTTGATTTTCCTTCGCTGCTGACATCTCTACAGTGGCAGTTTTAGAAGGTCTTGAAATCGCCTTTTTGTACTGTGTTTTAGTTTTTATTTTGGGAATAGAACAAAGGGGTTGTCTGAAGATAGCTTGTGTTTTTATGTGAGAGTTTCCATCATTAGGCGCTCGAAAAAGTCCTTTGAGGAGCATTTAAAGTGGAACCTCACCTAGCCTCTCCTTATCAAGGAGAGGAACAGGAGGCTCTGTCAGGCTGTATTGTGGAACCTTTGTCAAAATATTCATAAACCTCTCCTAAGCCCTCTGGGCAGGCTTTGCCAAAAGTAAGGAGGGTGCCGTAGGCGGTGAGGTTCTGCGGCTTGAACTTCACCGAAATCGATACCCCTTCAAGCGAGGAAAGCAGAGCGCTTTTGACTCCGAAGTAAGTCCGAAAATAGTCAGAAATAAGGTCGATAGTTGTGCCAAGACTCTTTTTTAGAAAGAACTCAATGACCTATTGAGTTCTGGAGAAATGACATGACTTTGGCAAATTTGGATGGTGAAAAACGAGAAGAATTTTCGCGGTTGTTGAAGCAATTTGGGGAGGTGGTTAACGCTGTGGAGGCGGTGAGTGACGGGGAGGAGTGGGACGCGGTGCTGGCTCAAGGGCGGAAGGCGTTGGCGGCGATCGCGCAGTTGGAGGCGGAGGTATATGGGTTGGCCCCTCGGCAGGCGGAGGCGTGGCGACTGTGGCGGTTGGGGTATCGCTATCGGGAGATTGCAGAGGAAATGGTGATTACGGTGAGTACGGTGAAGCAGCACTTGAATGCGGTGCGGCAGAAGATGGGGATGTAGGAGAGCTAGTGGTGACGGAGGAGGTTGGCGAAGAGGGCGCGAGGGCGGGTGAGCCACGAAAACTGGGGTGAGCCCGGCTGCTGCGGACAGAGGGCTTTGTGTTCAGATGGGGCGTTGGGGTTGGCCATGTAATCACGGAGCCAATCGCAACTCTTATCCATCAGGTTATCCAGATCAAAATTCCACAGCTCCACCGCATTGCTGCTGGCGGTGGCAAGGGTTTCCCCATCTGGGGCAAAACTCACGCTGTAGACATTACCCGAATGTCCTTCGAGAGTCTGTAGCTCCTCCCCCTGACGGTTCCACAGCTTTACCGTACCGTCAGCGCTGGCACTGGCAATTGTTTCACCGTCTGGGGCAAAGCTCACACCCCAAACAGTACTTGAATGGCCTTCGAGAGTCTGTAGCTCCTCCCCCGCCTGGTTCCAAAGCCTCACCGTACCATCAGAACTGGCACTGGCAATTGTTTCCCCATCTGGGGCAAAGCTCACACCCCAAACAATACTTGAATGTCCTTCGAGAGTCTGTAGCTCCTCCCCCGCCTGATTCCAAAGCGTTATATCGCCATTAAAATAGCCAGAGGCAATAATTTTTCCCCCTGGGGCAAAACTCACACTCATAGGCGAACTTGGATGACCTTCGAGGGTTTGCAGTTCCTTACCCTGACGGTTCCACAGCTTTACCGTGCCATCGCCACTAGCACTAGCAATCGTTTCCCCGTCTGGAGAAAAAACCACGCTCATGACCCTACTTCCATGCCCTCGGAGAGTTTGCAGTTC
>CAZPYG010000409.1:0-3063 GCA_964590465.1 uncultured bacterium
ATCCTCGGATACCCCTACCTTTCAAGAACACCACTACCGCCACATCATTCAAAATCGAAAAATTCTTCCTCTCCGAGCCCAAGAGCATACGGCTCAATTAGGCACCGGGGAATTGGCCCACCGAGAAAGTCGATTCCGCCAGGGCAAAATTAACCTCTTGAGTTGCTCGACCACATTAGAAATGGGGGTGGATATTGGTGAATTGCAAGCGGTTGCGATGCGCAACTTTCCACCCCACGTCAGCAACTACCAACAACGAGCTGGGCGGGCGGGTCGTCGTACTGATGGGGTGGCGATCAGCATCATGTATGGGCAACGCCGTCCCCATGACCGTTACTACTTTGACCAGCCCGCTGAGCTAATCAATGGTCGTAACCAGGTGCCTCGACTAGACACCGATAACTTCCAAATCCAACAGCGCCATCTACGAGCAGAACTCCTGGCTCAGTTTCTGAGAGCCAACTATAACAAGGGTGCTGAGCATGTCAAAATCGGCGACTTCCTTGATATCCCAGACGAAGAAAGTGACGACGCATTTAAGCCCATCAAGGATCTTGCTAGCACCTCGCTGAGCGTGCAATTCCAGGAGTGGTTAAGTGGATCAACGGCCAGAACGCTATTAGAAGCATGGTTGAAACTTCTAAATAGCCAGCAACCCATCGAGGCGACTTTAGATGATTTCCGCAAAGAGCTGAACGACTTTCAGAATGAGCAACTTGGAGATTGGAATGGATTATCGGATCTGCTAGAAACGCTCAAGTCAGAAATTCTTGGGGAAAATAAGGCTAAGGTGCGACGGGCGCTAGAGTTCAAGCGAGATCGCATCGAAGATGAACTCCGCAAAATTCAAAAACGACAACTCCACGAAGAACTGGCTAAGGCGAGTATCCTGCCAATCTACGGCTTCCCGATTGATGTCGTCCAATTATTAACCCAAGACAGTCGGCAGTTCAACGCTAACCAGGGCAAGCATCGTCTCCAGCGAGACCGGCGCATGGCTCTAGCAGAATATGCACCAGGTCAAGACATTGTGGTCGATGACCGAGTACATACCAGCGTTGGCATTCTCCGGCCAGACAGTTTGGCCAGCCGTTATTACTGGGTTTGCCCCCACTGCAATTTTTTTGAGTCCCGGGCTCAAGAATTTCAGTATGAAGCCTGCCCAACCTGTCGAGAACCTGTCAAAGGTATGGAGCAAGGTAGCCGATTATATAAAGTCCCCAAATCGTTTACAACGGATTGGAATGTCACTCCTAGAGTGACTCCTTACCTCAAGCCTCTCAGACAACCGACTTCCCAGGTATTTTTAGCTCAGGAAAGGGAAGAGCTAGAAACCATTCCCCATGAACTATATGAGCTAACGTTAAGCCGTGGCGGTGAATTTTTCCTAGCAAACCAGGGTGGGCGAAGCTTCAGAAACTTGGGTTTTGCGATCTGCGATCGCTGTGGACGGGATTTAAGTGATGATCTTCCTAAAAACCACATCAATCGCCGTAAAGGCCAGCGAGAGCATTCTCATCCTGTAACTGGAAAACCCTGCTCAGGATGGTATCAACGAGTTCACCTGGGGCATGAATTCTCGAGTGACCTACTCAAAGTTCGATTTACTCGACAAACCAATCCACCACCGCTATTTGAGGACGTTGTACATCTTAACGCGGGGGATACTATTCAGTCTGATATTGACGAATCAGAAAGCTTAACTGCGTCTGGAGGAACCGGATTTTGGCGTTCCCTGACCTATGCTTTGCTTGCCGCCGCCGCCCAGGTTATCGACGTACCACGGGCAGAGTTGGATGGCCTGTTTAGACCCCCCGATAGGGAAACCGCCGGTATGGCTGAAATTGTTATCTACGACAACGTACCGGGAGGGGCTGGATACAGCCAGAGAATCGCAGCTCAGTTCGATGAAATCCTGCAACGGGCCTACCAACTGGTGGAATCATGCGGATGCAGCAGCAGTTGTTATGACTGCCTAAGGACCTATACCAATCAGGTTTTTCATCATGAATTAGATCGTCGGCCAGTGGCTGATTTCCTACGAGTACTTGTTGAGCGAATCAACCCCGATCCTGTATTACAGGCATTTGCCCCAGATGCTAACCGAATGCCCCTTGCCACTATGGCCGAGCGTTTGCCCGGTTACAGCGACAATGCCCGCTCAGAAACCATTCTTTACTTACCTGAAATTTCAGCTCCATTTACGCTTGGACTGTTGACCCAATTTGTGCGCTCTCTAGCGAAACAAAACACTCAGCTCAATCTAGTAGTGGGCAAAGTCCCTGAGCAAGACTTAGGGCAAGAACCAGGGAAATTATCCGCCGATGAGATTAGGGTTTTACGGAAGCGGCTATCCCAGTGGATCGACCAGGGCTTAATAGTTCTGAGCCTAAGGGACTATGGCACCCAGCCTAATCTTTGTATTAGCAGTCAGTCCTCTAATCGTGTCGCCCTCCAGATGCGTCTATCTGGGACAGGTGAACCGATTGAATGGTTCCAGACCCGCAGCCAGAGGGGTGTAGAAACCGTTTTACAGGGCTTGAAAGAGTTGCAGCAAAAGGCTTCTAAAATCTCTGCAGCAGATTTAAATGACCCACAGACTGAAGTTATTTTCCCTGAACCCAACTGGGGTCATTTTGATTTGGGAGGTCTCCAGGATCGTTTAGGGTTTAAGGCAATCCTGGCTAAAGGCGAAATCAGCAGCGCTCAGTATAGCGATCGATACCTGGATAAGGCAGGGGCATCGGTGCTAGCTCAACTTCTGACATTGGGGGCACCAGCTGATTTCTTAATGAAAGTGCATATCCAAGAGTCTTATAACGAACACAGCGATAGGGACAAAACCCGCCGTGCGGGCGTTGAAGCCGTTTTAGACAGACATCTAAGCAACTGCCAACTTAAGATGCGACCTTATCCTCGACGTCATTCTCCTCCCTTTCCCCATCGCCGAGAGCTTGAAATTACCTACAACTCTGGAGTGACGTGCAAAGTGCTCCTAGACAAGGGCATGGATTTTCTACAGCAGCAGTCTTCTGGGCTCTATAAGATAACAGAGGCTACCTA
>CAZPYG010000410.1:0-3061 GCA_964590465.1 uncultured bacterium
CGCAAGAGTTCCTGCTCAACATCAGTCGCATCCATCCGAAAAATATGCCAGTCAGAAGATTCGATAATGCGTCTGGGGTTCAGCTCGACTTCTGCCAGTGCATGGAGCAGGTAAAGGAAGCTGGTTTCCGGCAGATGGTAGGGGACGAATTCGCGGGCAACCTTACCCGTCATCAAGCCAAAATCCACAGCTATGCGGAGTAACGCCGAGCTTACCCGTGAAATGGTCTTCTCCCCCCAGGGCTTAGGAATGGGGATATCCTTTCGCCTAGAGAGGCTTTTGACGTAATCCACAACATCTTCGGTGCGCAGTCGGTAAACCCCGTCGAGGTACTGCTGATAGAGCCAGGTATTAAAAAAGTCTTTCAGCAAAAGATCTTCCCTAGTCATATGCCATAGCAGAAGCGGTTTCCAGATCTCCCGGTCACAGCCGTCCTGAGCCAATTCCACCAGAGGGCGCTCCCTGCCATTCGGGTCAAACCGACGACTTAGGCACCAGGTGACGTTTTTCACCCAGCTTGCGCTCTTGGCACCAATCGGGTTTTCCTCACGGATGCGGTTGAAGTTTTCGGTCTTAGATAGGTTGAAGTCCCACACCTGAAACACGGTATAAGTCTCTTCGATCAGAGAACCCTTAATGATTGCGAACGAGGAAATTGGACGGCGAGAGGCGCTGGTCATGCAGTCTCCAAACGGGCATAGGGTACTCGCAGAGTCCCGGCATCACTACAACGAAACCCTGCAGCTAACAGAGTAACGACATTGTCGTCCGGTTCAAATACCCCAGGCACAGGAACAGCGTTCCCCTCGGCAGAAGGGGTGAGCTTCAGCGCCACATCACGATTTTCAGGTGTCAACAGTTCTAGCTCCTCCAAGAGAGCTAACAGGTCACCTCCCTTGAAGTTCCGCATCGTCTGGAATAGAGCCTCCCAGGCTTCGGGATGCTCCAGCCAGCGGTGCCACTCGTCTTCAAAACGCTCTTCAATCTCGGCGGGCAGATTCCAGAGTGTCATACAGTTAGGCGGGTTAAACAGTTCCTCACAGCGGCTGCGGGCAACAGCAAACACCACCTTGGCCTGTACGAAGGGGAATGTTTGAGGAAAACCCCTCTTAAGCACGATGGTTCCGCTCTGGCCCAGCATTCCCTTACTGTTCCACCATTTGGCCATGTCCATCTCGCCGTAGCGGGCTACTACGAGACGCAGGCGCATTAGCCGAGGAAGGTCAATCGACATCGGGCAAATCTCTCCTATGGCTTTGCTTTGGAGGCTGGAACAGGATTAGGGACTTCCGGCATCCAAGCATAAAGTGACTTGGAGAGAAGATGGGCATGGTGGGAAGTTTTCTTGGTGGTGGCATGTGAAACCGAGCATAGAGCGGCTGGAGTGTTTGTGTTTACCAGTTAATACTGCCCACCCTAGCTAGGTAAATCCGCCTATTTTTGGAATCTTAAGGAGCAATTAACATCTCCTGACGCTGACGTAAGGTTTAGCAACAAAACCTATTGCAATCAACAGCAAAACCAGCATAATTAGTTCAAAAGTACTGATGCGCTATGTCACAAATCACCGTCCAGTGCCGCCTCGTCGCCAGTGAGGAAACGCGCCGCCACCTGTGGCACCTGATGGCCGAGATCTACACCCCCTTCATCAACGAAATGCTAGCGAGGGTGGCGCAGCATCCTGACTTTGCCCAATGGAGCCAGGAGGGCAAAATTCCTGCCAACGTCTTCGAGGAAATTCGTAAAGCTATCAAAGAGGAATGGCCCGATCGCTGGATGCCCGGTCGTTGGTCCTACGCAGCACGGGATTTAGTCAAGCGTATCTACAAGTCCTGGTTGTCCCTACGCCGTCGCTTACGCAACCAGCTTGCCGGTCAAACTCGGTGGATTGAGATTCTCCAAAGTGACGATGAATTGGTAGAAACTTGTGGGGTAGAACTAGAGGTAATCCGAGCAGAGGCCGCCAAAATCTTGGCAAAGCAGAAAGCTACTGTAGAAAAAGCAAAGAAGCCTTCAAAAAACGCTCAAAAAGCGAAGGGCAAAACCAGAAAGCGTAAAACTGAGAAGCAGGACAAAGGCCTTTATCAGCGGTTGTTTGAACTGTATGAAAAGGCCGAAACAGATTTGGCGAAAGGTGCGATCGCATATCTCCTGAAAAACAACTGCCAGGTACCAACCAAAGCCGAAAACATTGAAAAATTCCAAAAGCGACGCCGTAAATCAGAAATCCGAATTGAGCGTCTGACTGACCAACTCGCCCGGACTCGGCTACCCAAAGGGCGTGACTTAACCGATGAACAGTGGCTCAAAACACTAAAAACCGCAACAGAGCAGCTCCCAGTAGATGAATCTGAAGCCGCCGCTTGGCAAACCTATCTTCTGGCAGAATCTAGCTCACTTCCTTTCCCCGTTGCCTATGAGACCAACGAAGACCTGACTTGGTACTTGAATAGTAAAGGACGTTTGTGTGTCAGTTTCAATGGGCTAGCCGACTACACCTTTGAAATTTATTGCGATGTCCGACAGTTCCACTGGTTCAGACGCTTCTTAGACGATCAAACCCTCAAAAAAGACAGCGATGGTCAACTCTCTGCTAGCAACCTGACCTTACGTTCAGGGCGTATTAGCTGGCAACTAGAGAGTAGGGAAGGTCATCCTTGGGATGCTAACCGCTTAACTCTATACTGCAGCGTTGATACCCGACTTTGGACCCAGGAAGGAACCGAGCAAGCTAGCCAGGAGAAAGCCGCTAAAATTGCCAAGGTCATTTCCGGCACCAAAGCCAAAGACAACCTCAATAGCAAACAACAGGATTTCATTCGTAGACGGGAGAAGACCCTGGAACTGCTTCAGAATCCATTTCCCCGCCCGAGTCGTCCTCTATATCACGGTAGTCCATCTATTCTGGCGGGGGTTAGCTTCGGATTAGATAAGCCAGCGACCTTAGCGATTGTAGATATAACAACGGGCCAGGCTATTGCCTACCGCAGTATCCGGCAATTACTGGGCAGCAACTACAAACTGCTTAACCGGCAAAGACAGCGCCAGCATCAAAAGGCCA
>CAZPYG010000411.1:0-3056 GCA_964590465.1 uncultured bacterium
GGCAACGTGGTGGGCACCAAGCCGGTCAAGGATTTGGCCGGCGACCTGGGGGATGCCTTCTCCTACGGCATTTCGACCCTCTTCCCCTATACCCGCGTCGCCACCTCCGCAAAGCCCAAGCGGCCCGCCAACCGGCAGGTGCGGGCCATGGCCTATGCCCACGGGCTGACCCAGGCCCGCCGCATGGAACAAGAGAGCTTCCAGGAGAAGGTTTATCAGCAGCAGGAGACCCGCCAGGACCTTTACTCCCAGCAAGAACTGCTCTTTACCGAAGATATCAGCCAGCGGCTCAAGGAACTGGGGGATGACTATCTACCCAATCCCATTGCCCTCGGTTCTCGTACTAACGACGACCAAGACCCTGCCAGCCTGGTCGCCCTCACTATCCAATACTTTGGCCCTAACGGTGAGTCCATCCCCAGCCGCCAGGAGCAAGTCTTCTGGAATGACCAGACCGGCGAACGAGACGGTTTCGGTATGGCGATCGCCACGGCATTCAAAACTCCCCAGGCAACAGCAGTGCTCCCCACCAGCAAGCTACTGGCCCATGCTGATACCCTCTACCAGCAGCTGGTTGACCTCAAGCAAAATCGCTCCGAACAACTCGAAGGTGAGGAGACAATGGAGAACGTTACCATTACCTCAGCCCGCCTCAACCGTATTCAGCAGCGTCTTAGCTCCCTTAGCAAGTTCCCTGATGGCTGCGATCGCACAATCGTTCGAGCCACCCTCAAAAAGCTCAACTCCTGGAAAAACCTCAAAGTTATCCAAAAGCTTCTACGTTCCTACACCGACGGCGATAAAGCCTCTTTAGACGATGCCGATTTCGTCACTCAACTTGTTACCGATACTGACGCTCTCAATCTTCTCGGTTCCGATGAAATTAAAGCTGTTGATCTCCAGGTCCACTTATCCGCACTCTTACTAAGAGCATGAGATTCTTCAAGTCAATAAGCTCTTTCCAGGACTAAACATAAAACCTTATCGCCAGGCCCCATACCCCTCTAGTTCCTGTACCTAATAAAGCCTTGTCCCTAAAATTCTTGAACTTCCTGGGCTAGGATTCTGCGTAGAACACCTCAACTAACAGCAGGAAGAGGTCTAATGCGTAAAGCCACCATCGTAAGCGTCACAGGGGATCGGCAACTAGAACTCCCTCCAGAGATTCAGGAGCAGTTAAACCCTGGGGACGAGTACCTGATCTCAATAACCAACGACATCATTACCTTCCAAAAAATCCAGAAACCCCTCCGGTTCGACCAGCTGCAGCAAAAAATTGAAGCTCTGGGGCCAGACCCCAACGAATTGAGCCTGGAGGAAATTAGCGCCGTGGTTAAAGACGTGCGGCAGCAGATGAAGGCTGAGGCAGACGCTGGCTAATCGAGCGATCGCTAACCCGTTTCATAGAGCCCTTTAAGTGATTGATGCCTGGTCAATAGAGCCTTAAGCCAATTCTCTCAACAGTTCCTTTGTATCATCCGAATATCTACGCTATATTTGGCAGAATACAGTGTGCGAAACGCTACTGACAGGGGTTCACCTCACATCCTGTCCCGGAGGTATTCATGGTTACGGCAGGCAACCTGACCAAGCATCGGTTGTACATACCCACACTCAATGATGACCCCAAAGACTTTGCTTGTTTATTCAAACTTTGGGCAGAAGTTAGGCGCTGTCAATCTCCTGTCATTGTCTTCGATTTCACACACTGCCGTTTCCTGCGTCCTAATGCCGTTGCGTTTCTCGGCGGATTAGCCCGTCTTGCTGCAGAGCAAGACAGCATTCCAGTTTTCGACTGGAACACCATGCTAGACAAAGTGCTGGGCAACCTCGACCAAAATGGATTCACAACAGCCTTCGGCCACGGTTCAGGAGGCTGGAAAGGGAACTCTGTCCCCTTCCGAGAAGATCCATCCCGTGACATCAATAACTTTGTGACTTACTTAGAAAACTGCTGGATCGGTCGAGATTGGGTGAACGTCAACCCTGACATGCGAGACGAAATTATCAACGCTGTTGCCGAGTTATACGACAACGCCTTCACCCACAGCGCCTCCCCAATTGGCGTGTTTACCTGTGGGCAGCGCTTCCCAGACCTCAACCTGCTGAAACTGACACTCATTGATTTTGGGGTGGGCATTCCGGCCAACGTTCGCAGCTTTTTCGGGCTTGACGAATTTCAAGCTCATTGGACCATGAAGTGGGCCTTTGAAATCGGTCATTCCACTCGTCAAGAGCGAATCGCTGGTGGTCTCGGCTTAGATACCTTGAAAACCTTTGTAAAAGAAAAGCAGGGGAGGATCGAGATATTCAGCCACGAAGGATACGCCATCATTGACCCAAACCAAGAAGACTATCGGAATATTGCTACCTTCTTTCAGGGAACGTTGATTAATATCACGGTAAAGTGCGACCCAATCTCTTACACTTTGTTCTGAAATAACCTATCCTGATTAATACAAAGGTTCTAGAGGGTTAGAGCCATGAAACTGTCTATCCAACAAATCACTGGCATTAACGCTATGACTCAAGAGTCTGGTGAAGCCATTTATAACAAAATCCACCCGCTTCTATTGGAAGATCAGCCAGTTGAGCTAGATTTTTCTGGTGTTCGACGTTATCTGACTGTGTTCTTCAATTTTGCTGTTGGGCAGCTCTACCGCGACATAGACGCCAACAAGCTGAACGAACTACTGACCTTCTCAGGTTTGAACCCGGTTGGAGAAAAGGTACTCGCTCGGGTCCAAGAGAACGCGAAGCGCTACTACACCGACGAACAGTACAGAGATACAGTCGATGCTGTAATCCTTGAACAGGCAGCTCATTTTTAAGGATTTCGGCGGTGGAGCAGCGTAGCTACGAAATTCAGGCTGAAATTGTTGATATTAGGCGAGATGTCCCCAGTTCTGAGGACATCTTTTTTGTCGATACTAATGTCTGGTACTTACTCACCTATCCAAAGGCCGATCTGCCAGAGCTTTCGCGACGGAGCCGCCCCAAACGTTACCAAATCGAGCATTACCCTACATATCTGGAAGGTACGGCTGAAGCTGAAG
>CAZPYG010000412.1:0-3029 GCA_964590465.1 uncultured bacterium
ACGGTGGCGCAGGTGCAGGCGATTCAGTCGCTGCAGCTAGGGCAATCTCAGCGGTCGCCTAACCTCTCGAAGGGGTTGGAACTTTGAAGTAGAGCTGATTGGTGGCGATACCGGAGTCGGGGATTTTTGATTACTACGGAAAAGGGGAAGGTGTTTAGTTACTTACAGGGGGATCGGCAGTTGGGTTACCAGGAAACCAGGTCCCAGTACTCTTTAAGAATACTTAAACCTAGTTTTAGAACAGTCTCCTTAAAGTTAAAGGGCTAATATAGGCTGAGGGAAGCTATTTGCAGGATTACACGGATGTCATCGATCTGCGCCATCCTAATTGACTTTGGCGAAGCTGGTTTGGACTTCAACCGCGCTGAGATGGAAGATTTTCTTTTGACGGTCGCCGATGAGATGGTGTCCGGCAACTTGGTAGAAGCTGCTCGCCTTGCTAGAGAGTCAGACTTTCCTGATGTCGCGAAGTCTGGGCTAGCAGCTTTCTTGGTAGGTATTCTCACTGCTGAAATCAACCGTGAGAACCTTAGTAAGGTCATGGATTACCTCGGGAATCTTCGGTATGGCAAGATTCTGACCCTCTCGGGTGAAGTTGATGGCATGACTTACAACATCGAATACCGTAATAAGCAGGAACTCGATCAGGCGGCAGATACTATTGAGCGCTTAGCAAATTTGCGAATTCAAATGTTAGACAAACAAAGCTCATCTACTCAATAGGTTACCAGAATAGTCAAGCTCATGGGAAAGTATGCACTCTTAATTGGCGTTAAAGATTATGGCAACGGGCTACAACCCCTGCCAGCAGCCGTTAATGATGTTGCTGCTTTGAAAGAAGTCCTAGAAAATCCGAAAATGGGAGGGTTTGATGAAGTTCAAGCTATCACTAATCCAACGCGTGGGGAAATGGAGCGTGAAGTTGAGCTATGGTTTCAAAGGCACCAAAAAAACGACTTAGTTGTACTGTTCTTTTCCGGACATGGGGTAAAAGATGAGAGCCGGAATCTTTACTTTGCTACCTGTAACACCGAGAAATCCAGAGATATCTTGGTGCGCTCTACGGCAACTTCTGCTCGATTTATTCATGACTGTATTTGCAGATGTAAAGCAAAACATCAGGTCGTCATTTTAGACTGTTGTTTTAGTGGTGCCTTTGGTGAACTGGTTCCACGTGATGATGGAGATATTAATTTACAAGATCAGCTTGGTGCAGAAGGAAGGGTTGTGCTGACATCTACTACTTCAGTGGATTACTCATTTGAAGAAAAAGGGCAAAACCTCTCAATTTACACTCGATTTTTAGTTGAGGGTATTGCTACAGGAGCTGCCGACGATAATGGAGATGGGGACATCACAGCTGAAGAACTGCATCGTTATGCTGGCAGAAAGGTAAAGGAAGCTTCTCCTGCAATGAGTCCTAAAATCTTTATTCCACAAGGGGAAGGCTACCGTATAAAGATCGCTCGTTCACCCCAAGACGACCCGAGGTTGAAATACCGCAGGGAAGCTGAAAAAAGAGCTGGTGCTAGTGAATTTTCCTATGCGGCAAAAATGCTGCTGATGGATTTTCGTCAGGAATTTGACATTTCAGACAAAGACGCAGAAGCGATTGAGACCGAGGTTTTAAAGCCCTACAGAGAATATGAACAGAAACGCAACAAGTACCAAGATGCTATGAGACAGTGTATTCAGCGAGAAGCTACTCTTACTCCTTACACTATTAGAGATTTGCAAGACTTACGAGAACATTTACAACTTAGACCGGAGGACGTAACTGCAATCGAGCAAACAGAACTGCAAGGATATCACTTGGAAAGCTATGCTGTAGAAGTCAAACGGCAACAGCAGGCAACTGAAGTAAAAAGGCAGCAGCAACTACAAGAACTTGCAGACCTAGAGCGTAAAAAACGAGAAGAACTGGAACGGCAAGCTAAAGCCAAAAGACAACGGCAGGCCGAAAGCCGGACTAGACTTCAAAGCGAGAAGCAGGAGACTGATGATAAGAAGCAACGAGAAGTCGAAGCTAGACGCCGACAACGAGACACTAAAGAGAATTATTCTCAAGTTTCTTCCCTTCCCAAAAGCAAAAGAGCCCTTTTAGGCGGAACACTCCTGGCAGTTTTATTGCTTAGCGTAAGTGGAATATCACTGAGATACTCGTTCAGAAGTATAGCCATGACCTCCCTCACCTTACCTTTATCCCTAGTCAATGTGCAGCAAAATAGTCTGGAGGTGATGCTCTGGGCTGTTGCTGGAGACATCGAAGTCGGCAGCTTCTGGCAATCAGGAAATCCCACGTCTGTACGTAGTCCTCAACTGCTGAACCAAATCCCTTTCGCTGCTCCCGATGCTAACTCATCCTCCGGCGAAGCAGGCGGTGCGAATACACCGGTAACGATATTAAACGACCTCGTTCCCACGGGCAGTATTCTTAAAGTAGTGGCCCGACAAACTCAAGCCGACGAAACCACCTGGGTGCGTTTACTAGTCTGTTCCATTCCCTCTGGGGAAACTTTAGACCAGGCTCCCCAGGGAACTGATGGAGGAAGGCCATCGGCTATAAATGGGTCTGATTTGAGTCGCCGTCTATCTTCCCCTGGGCAATATGGTTGGGTGTCGGAACGCAATCTCTACCGTTCTGCCACTCCGGTTTCTCCAACCGCAGCCCAAAGAGGAACTTGCACTCCCTAAAAAATTTTTGAATCTTCCGACACTTTTCTCATCCCACCGTACTCTTTTACGATCTATCGCTCTTGTCATCGCTACTAACCTTTTGAGCCTTATTTTTTAGCGTTTTAATCGTCATCCATCACCGTAAAGTAATATTAAGTGTTACACCATCGCCGGGCTGGGCATCCTGAGCTGAGTAGATATCGCTAAGGTGGTTTCTGGAAAAGAAGATACCCAATACCAAGAAACTCTGGTGCTGGATTCCCGCCTTCGCGGGAATGACGGGGTAAGTTCTTTCCTGGAGATTCCCTAAAACCCTTATAAAACCAACCTTAAAGACTCCGTAAAGCTGTCGT
>CAZPYG010000413.1:0-2977 GCA_964590465.1 uncultured bacterium
CATCCACACCCGCGACTCCAGGGTCAGCGGTCCCAACCGACCCTGCTTCTTCGCCAGCGTGCCATCCTTCTTAACCTCCCCATGTTTCCGCAGGCGATACTGAGGCTTCTTCACCTCCCAGTACAGCGGGCGCAGCTGCCGTAACGGAGACAGATACTCCCACTTGGGGTTCGCCAATACTCGCTCCAGGGCCGAATCCTCCTGCACCAGCGGGCACCCAATACAACCTGTTCGGGCATTCATCGGCTCCGTTTCCCCCAGATCATCCTGGGGATCATGGCCATACACCTCCGCAATATCAAACGTCGGGAATCCCAGTTCTATATCGGCCTGTACCAGCCAGTCCCATACATGACACACCCGCCAGTGCAGCAGCGGTGCCAGTGTATCCGCCACCGCATTCGAAGAGGTTTGCTGAAACCAACCCTGGCCACACTCCCCGCCATCCTTGGTACAGCTCATGGCAATCCGCTGATCCCGCGCTGCCGATTCCCCAATGCGGACCCCGGTGAGCATCAAAAACTTTTCTCCCCGCTCCTCACGCAGGGCATCCAGCTCCCGCTCCATGCTCATCACCTTGAGCTTGGGCGTACACCAGCGAAAGGTGTTCGACGGTGGCGGCACCCCCCGCCCCAGTATGTAGACAAAGTAGCGGTGATCCATCTGAGGCAAAACCACGCGGGTATCAAAACCCCGGCTTTCTAGGTTATCCAGCAATGCCATTGCCGCATTGTGCAGGGGTGGCAGTTCCTGGCGGGTATCGGCATAGAGCACCGTCAGGCTGTCTGGCCTGGGAATGTTGCCGTTCTCAATCAAATCGACAACTAATGTAACCGTTGCTGAAGAATCCTTACCGCCCGAGAATGCGATGGCCCAATGCTTATACAACGATCCATAGTGGCGCAGAGACTCTGCCGACAGCTCAATGCTGCGCTCTAAAGACAGGCGCTCATTTTCAAACAGGCTGAGGGTTCGCATTTAGCCGGGGAATATGTCTCTAAGTAGCGTCATTCTAGCGGGAAATGGGATGAGAAGGTACTAGGGGTGGTGGGATCGGGTACTGGGTATCGGGTATCGGGTATCGGGTATCGGGTTCTAGCCGACAACTAGCACCTGATACCTGACACCTAGCACCTGATACCTGACACCTAGCACCCGATACCTTCCACGTAGTTAGCACAAGTGTACTGCAAATGGCTAAGAGTGCGAATGCCGGGCTCACCATAGCAGCCCATAACCTGTCTCAAGCAGACCTGGTTCAGCTCTGCCAGACCAGTACCATTGGCAAATGCCTGCCCAACGCCTTCTACATTCACCACTCCGCCCTCCCCCAGCTGCATGAATCGCTTGTTTACCAGGAGCAGACTGCCCGCCGCCTGCTGAAGGAGCCAGTGCCCTTCACCCTGGTCAAGTTCCATTTCGACCAGCCCAAAGTTTCTTACCTCTACTATCCCGAGTTCGATACCGAACCCCATCCCCTCCTGCGGAGCAGCACCATCGTCGATTGGCAGACCGGCACCATCGAGACCCGAGACTACAGCGATGCAGCCAATCCCCCGCTACTCCACCGCAAGGAGACCTTTATTGCCCCTAACTATCCCGACTACGACCGCTTCGCCCACCTGACCCAGCAGCAGGTGGCCATGGGTTTGCTGGACAATGCTCGACAAATCGGCACTCAGCTCAACTGGGAACGCCGCCTCTCTCAGCAGGGCATCGAGATTCATAACCATGCCCTGGCCTGTCCCCTTAAAGCCCAGCAGCGGTCAAAGCCCAAAATTCAGCGCCATAAGGCGGCAATTGCCCGAGTCACCGGCTCAAAACCCGTCCGTCTCGCCGTCGAAGCCGGGTTTTTCCCTCCCGAAACCACCTACTTCGACTACGGCTGCGGTCATGGAGCCGATATCGAGTACATCCACCGCATGGGCCTCCCCAGCTCCGGCTGGGACCCCTATTTCCGTCCCGATGCTCCCCGCACCCAGGCTGACGTGGTGAATTTGGGCTACGTCATCAACGTTATCGAAGACACCGCCGAGCGTCGGGAAGCCCTGATTAACGCTTGGAACCTGGCCCAAAAGGTGCTAATCGTCGCCGCCCAGGTGCTGATCGATGACCGCACCCGAGGAGTCATCGCCTACGGCGACGGCATCATCACCAGCCGCAATACCTTTCAGAAGTACTACGAACAGGAAGAACTCAAGGCCTACATCGACCAGGTGCTAGGGGTCGATGCCATTCCCGTCGCCCTGGGCATCTACTTCGTGTTTCGGGATGAAGCCCAGGCGGAAGCATTCCGGGCTTCCCGGTTTCGCTCCCGTGCTACGGCTCCCCGCATTCGCCTCAAGGTCAGCAAGTTTGAGGAATACCGAGAACTGCTGCAACCCCTGATGGACTTCTACACCGACCGGGGCCGGTTACCTAACGTTGATGAGATGGGGACTGAAGCACTAGGCCCCCTCCAGTCGGAGTTTGGCAGCATCAAGCGGGCCTTCAACATCATCCTCAAGGCAACAGATGTCGGGGAGTGGGATGCCATTGCCGACAAACGTCGCAACGACCTGATGGTCTACCTGGCCCTCACCCACTTCGGCAAACGCCCCAAGTTCAAAGACCTCTCTCTTACAGTGCAAGCTGACATCAAAGCCCTCTTCGGCAGCTACCAGCAAGCTTGTACCGCCGCCGACTTGATGTTGATGAGCCTGGGCCAACCGTCCATGATTGTGGAACGTTGCCGCCAGAGCCCCATCGGTCAGCAGCACCCTAACTCCCTCTGGGTCCACGTCTCAGCCCTGGACCAGCTTGATCCCCTGCTGCGGCTCTATGAAGGCTGTGCCTCCCGCACCATTGGCCGACCGGAGGGAGCGACGGTGGTAAAGTTCCATGTCCAGAAGCCGCAGATCACCTATTTGTTCTATCCAGAGTTCAATGTCACTGACATAAGAAGTGAGAAAAAGGGTGTAAGGCCTGATAGAAATAG
>CAZPYG010000414.1:0-2977 GCA_964590465.1 uncultured bacterium
CTTACCTAACGCGGGGTGAAATTGTGGTGGGTCCTCATCTATTTGTGGGACTGGCCATGGTTGGGGTTGCAGCTACCGCTACAGCCCTGGTGCCGTTTATGCAAAAGCAAGACGGGCTGCGGAATGTCCATGTGGCGTTGAACCTTGTGCTAATGGGGCTATTTGGCTGGCAAGCTTTAACTGGCGTACAGATTGTGCAGAAAATGCTGAGCCAACTGTAGGAAATCTTGGGCTGCAGGATCCAAGCAAGATGTGCTGTACGAGTACTAAGACTGGTAGTTCTGCCATAAGCCCCTGGCTCATTAGTTCCCTGTAGGACTGACACAGCCTCAAACAAAACAGATAATAATCCCGATGTTTTCAGCATGCTGCTAGTCGTGAATCGAGTGGCGACTAGAAACATCGGGATTTCAATTTATCTGTCGCTTCATTTTTGGGTCTTCCTCTTTCAAGAAAAAACTGGCTCGAATTGACCTATGTCAAGGCGTTTTTTAGCGCTTTGGCTTAAAGTTTGAGTACACCTCAGTTCTCAGTTGTTCATGAGTCAGAGTCAAGCCTTAAGACTCAGCATGATCTGGGCCGTCCATTACAGCATGATGCAAGAGCTAGCACGCTGTAAGGGGCTCAAATTACTCCACAGTTTTCCAGGTCTGGCAGGTTGTAATTGGGCTTGAACATTAGCGACTGCCCATGGGCTGAGAACTGAATATTCATACTTAATCATGTTTCATTTCGGAGTTTTACATGAGTACTGTCATTCGTTATAAACCGAAGCCCGAGCTAGATCTCTCCAGGCTTTGGGAACAGTTTGTTGAGTGGGTTACCAGTACCGAGAATCGAATCTATATCGGTTGGTTTGGAATTCTGGCCTTACCTACATTTTTAGTGGCTTTAACCGTCTTTAGCTGTGCGTATATGGCGGCCCCTCCAGTGGATATGGACGGTATTCGGGAACCTGTTTTTGGGTCAATCTTAAGTGGCAACAATCCCATCACAGCAGCGGTTGTGCCAACATCGGCGGCCATTGGCCTGCATTTTTACCCCCTATGGGAAGCCAGTTCAATGGCCGAGTGGTTGTATAACGGTGGGCCTTATCAGCTGATTGTGCTGCATTTTTTAATGAGTGTTTGGGCTTACCTTGGTCGTCAGTGGGAACTAAGTTACCGTCTGGGAATGCGCCCCTGGATCGCGTTGGCTTTTTCAGCACCGGTTGCGGCAGCAACGGCAGTGTTTTTGATCTATCCCATGGGGCAGGGTAGTTTTTCGGAAGGGATGCCGCTAGGGGTATCCGGCACCTTTCACTTTATGCTGGCCCTACAAGCTCAGCACAATGTCTTGATGCATCCATTGCATATGTTGGGGGTAACGGGCATCTTCGGTGGTGCATTGCTCAGTGCGCTCCATGGTTCTTTAGTCACCAGTAGCCTGGTGAGAGAAACGTCAGAAGCCGAATCCATTAATACTGGGTATCGCTTTGGGCAACAGGAAGTCACTTATAATCTCCTGGCCAGCCATGTGGGGTATCTGGGACGGTTGATGGTCCCTGGCGCTGCCATCGACAATAGTCGCTCAATGCATTTCTTGCTAGCGGCCCTGCCAACCATCGGCATTTGGTTCGCGGCCCTGGGAATTAGCGTGATGGCCTTCAATCTGAATGGCTTTAATTTCAATCAGTCTATTCTCGATAGTCAGGGCCATATTATTCCCAGTTACGCCGATCTGCTTAACCGGGCAACGCTGGGTGTTCAAGCCACACATGCTCCTAATGCTCACAACTTTCCTGAGTTGTTAGCCAGTCAGGACGCCGTACCAGTTGGCATCCCGGTTTCTTCTCATACCGCTTAGTGCTGACTGGTTTGCTCTAACGCGGTGGCTGGGCCATCAATGGGTGCCCGGTCACCCCTGTAACTCTTTTAGAAAACAACCCTCAGTCTCTGAGTAAGCCCGAATCTTGTCCTTATCCCAAGCGTATTCATCATGAAAATTGCGATCGCCAGTCAAAATCAGCGAAAAGTCACCGCCCACGCTGGCCAGTGCCGAAAATTTTGGATTTATGAGACCAACGACGCTGGAGTGGCCGATAAAAGGCTGCTGGAACTCGCCGTTGCTCAGTCGTTTCACGACACTGCACCGCATCAACCGCCAGGCTTCGACGAGGTACAGGTACTCATCGCCCAGGGCATGTGCGAAGGCTTTGTCCAACGACTCCAGCGGTACGGCATTGAAGGAATTGTCACTTCCGAGACCGACCCAGACCAGGTGATTGCGGCTTATCTTAACGGCTCCCTGGTCAGAGGAGTGCCGGAGGTCCATGATGAGCACCACGGGCATCATCACGGGCACAGCCATCGTCACGGGCACCAACATCACCATGAACATCATCACCATGAGTAAACGCACTAACTAAGGCTTTCTCTGAAAAAGAAAAATACCCTTCAGTAGGGGCGCAGGGCCTGCGCCCTTGGCGAGCGCCTCGTAAGAGGGGTAATTTTGTTTCAAGAGATCTCCTAAAACATCACCCGAGGGGAGCGGCATCCTGCAAGAGCCGTTAATTCCTGGAAATCCAGAATAGTGATGGTGTTTCCATCCAGCTTCAACAAGCCATCCCGCCCCATTTTCTGCAGTACCCGAGACAGGGTTTCAGGAACGGTGCCGATAAAAGCCGCCAGTTGCGCCTTGGTGATCGCCAACTCTACGACCTCGCTATTGCCTGCCTGATGGCTGAGCAGTAAGAGGTAGGTGGCGATTCTCCCAGACACTTCCTTCAGCGAAACGGTTTCAATCAACTGTGCAAAACGCCGCAGGTGATGGGAAAAAATCGTCAGCAAGTTGAACGATAGCGTCGGGTCTTGTCGCAATAACTCCAGGAAGGACTCACGGGGAAGAAACAGGACCTGGAGGGAGTCTAAAGCAACAGCGTTCGCGGAATACCGGCGACCGTCAAAGGCGGGCACCCCGGCCAGGTATTCACCCGGCC
>CAZPYG010000415.1:0-2921 GCA_964590465.1 uncultured bacterium
GCATCAGCGGTGCCCTCAAGTTTGACCAGTGGCAGGATCGAGCCACCGGGGCTTCCCGCTCTAAGCCCGTTGTCAGGGTTGATCGGTTAGACTTGCTGGGTTCCCGCAGGGATAATGAAGCCCCCATGAGCTACGGCGACGATGAGTTTTAGCACATCTCCATGTAGGTTCACCTTAAGCGCCAGAATTAGAGCCATTTTGAGCAAGGAGTACGATATCCCTTAGCTAGATAAAGCTATAGAGCCCAAAACGGAGTAAGTCTGTCGGGTGCTATGGCAAAGATAGCAGCACATCTGCTGAAGCTCAGGGGGCTATTGCTCCAAGTAGTTCGTTCACGATTACTCGTCTTGAATCAAAAGCGCTGGATCTGCCTGATAAAGTCCCTGGAAAGAAAAAGTCATGTTCCCCTTGGGTAAGAACATACACAGTTGTCGGTTTGTCGTTGCACACCTGGTGATAGCGATAGCCAATATTAGAAGTCTGAACTGTAAGAGCAGTACAGGAAAAGTTTTCAGTGAGCCCCTCTACACTACTGGTAAGACCGTCATTAGGGACAGTTGAACCATCGGGCAACCGGGTGTTTGCAGGAAGCAGTTTAAGGTCTACCCTTGGGTCTGACGTTGGAAAGGGTGTGCTGGTTGGTCCTCCATTTATATTAATAATCTCATCTTGCAGTCCATGAACAAAAACGATAGGTTTTGACCTGGTTAAGGGGGCGGATCTGAGAAAATCATTTGAATTAGCTGGTTGTCCGCCGATAGTACCACTATGTATTCCAAGGCCGCTAATTTGAGGGAGAGGTTCAGCTAACTTACTAACCATAGCTGCTCCGTTAGACATTCCAATCGCTAATATCTCCTCTGGATTAACAGGTAATTCATCTAATACTTGATCAACGGCAAATCCAATGAAACCTACATCGTCAACATCGTCATTGAATGCCTCACCAGCAAAATGCGGACCATTCCATTGGTAACGAGGTCTACGACCTTCATCCAGGGTGCCGACCGGCGCCAAAATCAAATATTCTTCTTGTCTTGCTAAATCTAACCATTGACTGGCAAAACTAAATGGTTCGGATGTCGCAGGATGTAAGAGAACAAGGAGAGGATACTGTTTGGTTGGATCCAAGCCCCTTGGAACACCAACAGCAAATTCTCGAAGCAGGCCGTCGTATTCTACTTTACGGAGAGAAAACTCAAACCCTCTAACTGAATAAGAAAGATTAGGTGGCGTATTTCGCTGTTTTAAGCGGGTCAAATATGAAACTTTAAGGCATAGGTGCTTAGCATGTGACCGATCAGGTCTCATAAAAGCACATCCGTTCGTGGGAATTGCGTTAAAAGGAAGCGAGAGTACTGCGATACCCAACCCAACTACAAGTTTCTGCACAACTGGATTCCTTTGGCTAAAACTACAAATCGAGATTTTATCGGGAGTTCAACAGCACAGACTAGTAATAGACCCAGACTAAACCTTGATTTAACTCCTTGTTAACGCAATAAAAGATCACAATCCGGGGAGCTGTTCGGTTGAACCTTATCTCTTAGGGGAGCCAAGACCAAAGCTCGATTTGTACAAATCGAAGGATTGGCCGAGTCAGCAGATAAACTAGCGGCTTTTCCCCGGCGTTTATTTTGGCATAACCTGCCATGCCGGGCTTAAGAGACTGGGTACTGGCATCAAGGCTAATGAGAACGTTCAAAACGTTGCCATAGATCTCTTCCGTGGTAATAGGCTCAATAGCCATGACTTCTCCCTCAATTGGGTCATTGGGGTAGGCTAAAAGCTTAACGACAGTCGGCGATCCAACCTCTAAACCTCCCGAGTCATATTCCGGTAGTTCCAATTCTGCGATAGCAAATTGATTATTCTGAACTGCTGCAAAAGTTTCGCCTTGAGCAATATAGCTACCCACTTTTTGTTTCAAATAAGAAGTCGTCAGGTAACCATCAATAGGCATCACCAGGTCAGTCTGGCTGAGTCTGCCCTGAGCATAGGCAAGGCTTTGTTTCAAAGCACTTAATTCAGATTCAGCTGCGGCAACTTCTTGCCTTGCAATATCAATATCCTCTGGACGAGCCCCCCCCATAACTAAATTAAGTTGAGCTTGGGCGCTATCAAGCTGACGGTGCCTAATTTCTAAATTCTCTCGAACGGTGTCTACCTGCTTTTGACTACGTCGCAAGGCCTGCTCAGCTTCTAAGACTTGCCCTTGGCTCACGTCGGCTTGGGCTCTCACTTCATCGAGTTGCTGAAGGGAATAAGCCCCCCGACTGTACAAACTCTCCAACCGCTTTAATTGCTCAAGACTATACTGCAGGCGAATTTGACTGGTTTGCATTTGTTGCTCAGCAATATCAGCATCAGCATCAGCCACTTCAAGCATTTTCTGGGCTTCTTCAACTTCTTGGCGAGCTGTAGCAACTTCACGACGAGCTATCTCAATCTCCTCTAATCGAGAGCCTGCCTGCACTTTTGACAGCTCTGCCTTGCGCTTTTCAATTTCTGCCTGTTGCTGCCGAATCTGCTCTTGCAGATTGGTTATTTGATTTTGCAGATCTGAAGAAGCTATGGAGGCGATGACTGTACCAGCAGTTAACCATTGACTGTTGCCCCCTTCAAAATTCACCCCTACGATTTGTCCCGAGACCGGAGCTTGAATCAGTTGTTGTTCAGGTGGGAGCAACTGAACAGAGCCCCCTGGTCGATAAGGAAAAGGAGAAATCAATACAACAACTAAAAAACCCAAGCAACCGATGATAAAAAGCTTTTTAGCACTGCTCAGAAATGTCTTTGAAATTCCTTTGTTTTTTCCTACGTCCCAAGGTTTTGCAGTATCTTTCATTTGCACTGTATTGTTTTTACGACCTGTTATGGGACTGATCTTGTTTACCCAAAGCCATCTCAAAACAATAACC
>CAZPYG010000416.1:0-2901 GCA_964590465.1 uncultured bacterium
ATTGGTGAATCAAGCCTCGGCTATTCCACGCTGTATCAGCGGTTTGCCCAGAATGATTGGGCGGCAATAAAGTTAGATGATGCGATCGCAGAAGCCATTGTGCGAGGAGGGTACTCCCTCAAATCAGCGGTTGGAGCTTTGCACCAGGGACCCTATGTGCAGTTTCAGGTTCATCAGAAGGGCGTTCCCCCAGCCGCCATGACGCAGTATGTGCGCTCGACGGTATTGATGGCGTCTCAGCGAGTGAGTGGATTGGGACAACGCCAGGCTCCCTCGAAGCAAAAGCAATCAGGCTTGGAGATGGAGTAGCGGGGTTAGCGATTAAGCTCCAAGCCAAATCGTCATGCTGAATAAAATTCAGCATGACATTAAAGCCTCGGATAGAAACAGCAAGTATATTAACTTTTGAAAAGCTTGTCAGCTTAAAGCAGGCCTGGAGCAAATTCTTCTTTTAAGATGGTGCTATTAGGGTTCGTGCAGCTAAGGTCTTTGTCATCTTTGGTTGCAGCGCAAAACGTCTGCCAACTCTGTGACCGAAATCTCTACCGAGCTACCAAGGAGTTGGATAGCATGCTCCTCTTCGTCAGCAAGAAAACAGCATCAGAGCGGCTCAACCTGAGTGGGTCGACCTTAAAGAAGTATCGGCTCAAAGGCGACTGGATTGAAGGCATCCACTGGGTGCGGTTAAACAGTCGTTGCATCCGCTACAACCTAGAGCTGATTCAAGACTGGCTCCACAATCGTCAGAATCCGAAAGCCCACATGCGGGCGATTGAGACTTATCAAAAGAGTTTGCTCAGCAACCAGCGGAAAACGCGAAAGTGAGGATCAAGCCGATCTGGGCAGCGATGTTGCTCAGCCATCCAGCCTTCGTTGGCGGTGGACCAGCCGAATGAGGCCAGAAGTTTTTTCCACCTCAATCAGTCCATCAAAGAACCACATCTAACATTCAGGAGAATTGAATCATGACCCTCGACAGAAATCCCGATACAAAACGGGTTAAGTTCGTCTACAACGCCCAGTTTCCGGCACCGACCGCTGTCGTTTTGGATTATCTGCTGCGCAATGAAGCGTTCACCTCGCGTGAGGGGCGACGATTAGGAATGGATGCCATGATGGCTTTCTATCGACCGATGGCCGAGGAATTCCACGGTGAGTTGTCAGTCTCTGAGATTCAGGAAATCGCAAGGCATTGTGTCGAGCGACTGGTGAAGCAGCTTGACGAGATCTGTAACCGCTATCAAATTGCTTATCCCGTGACCAGTGCAACCACTTTAGCCCTGGGAGATTTGAGTTCCCTGGAAAAAGTGTTGGAACAAGGACTCCTGAGAATAGCTGAATCGCTGCAATCCAGAGTTACCCTTTCTGTTCAGCCTGCGGCTATGTCCAAGCTGGAGTGGGGGATAGACATGGACGGCAAAGAGCTAGGGCCATCTGGAACAAGCCTATAAGGATGAATTCCTGGTCTGTCAATAGGGTGCTGATACTCCGTTCCTCGATAAGAACTTCACTTTGAGAACCTCATTGCCAGGGGAGTATCGAGAAAATTCTAATCAAGCAGGGGCTGACGATGGCGCTAATACCTAGAGAACCGCAGTACGACGATAGCCGACAGGCGAGAGCTGAGTATTTGGAGTATGCTCAAATCGTGATTGGAGAACCATCCCTGGATTACCCGACCCTCTATGGTCGGTTTGCTGAAAATGAGTGGGCCTGCATCGAACTGGATAAAGCCATTGCCCTTGAAGCACTCGGGGCCGGGCGACTGCCGGTAGAGATCGCGAGTCTGTTGCACCAGGGGCCTTACATACAAGTGCAAGTGCATCACAACCAGTTGCCGGTTGCTCCCATGACTTACTACGCTCGAGGCATTGTTTTGGAGCAAATGCTCAAAGCAAAGATGCTCTTAATGAGCCGAAAAGCAGCGGATGTGATGGGCTATTTAGCTGAAGCCTGAGTATGAAATATTAACTACCCCTTTGCACATCGACAACTACTTGCTGAAAAAGTAGATCAGGGTCGCCATCAACGACAATTATCTGCCTGGAAAATGACACGTCTACCCCCTTTTATTTTGGGCAGCACAGCATGTTCTCGGCAAAGCGAGTGTCCTCGCAGCAGGAGCCTTCAGAGGTGGTTATTCCGCTCGAGCCCGTTGGAGAGCCGCTTGCTTGCGAAAATTTTCGGCTTGAATGTCCAATAAACAAGGCGTGGTGGAGCAATCGGTCAACGGCGGCGACCGTCATTATGTCGTCGGCCAAGATCTCATGCCATTGGCTAAAGGGTTGATTGGCGGTATAGAGCTAAGAACACTCCTTGATAAGCTTGAGGACATTCCTGTGAAATGCCCATGCTCCGTCCTCTTCGCTTAACAAAACCCCCAAACGACATTGTCACAGCGACAATCGGCCTGTTAACTCAGGAACAGGTCGAGCAGATTAATGATCTCTGGGAAGGTATCTTGCGGGAGACACAGCAACCGGACGCCGGGTGGGACTGGGCCTATAAGTTACGCCTGGCGGTCAATGACGATCGCTATGAAGCTTACGGCATCGAGTTTGAGGCACTCCTTCAAGGCGTCATCTTGATTGAAACGCAGTGGCATCGGTCCTGGTTGCCGCAACGGTTTCCTCTGGTCTATATCGAATACCTGGCCTCTGCTCCCTGGAATCGTCGGTTGCTCGAAGATCCGCCTTATCTGGTTGGAGTCGGACGGGCACTCCTGCTCTTTGCCCGCCAACGCAGTATGGAACTAGGGTACGGTGGTCGCGTCGGTCTACATTCGCTACCCGGCGCGGAATCTTTCTATCGACGTTACACTATGCCGGACTATGGCCCTGACCCGGACAAAGATGGGTTGGTATACTTCGAATACGCTACATTAGCGCTCTAACGCATCCA
>CAZPYG010000417.1:0-2874 GCA_964590465.1 uncultured bacterium
GAGAAGATCTGGGTTATCTTTGAAGCATTCGTAGGTCGTTACTCGGATATATTTTTGGGGATCAGTATTCTCTAGAGTGCTAGGTTCTGCAAGGCATTCTTGGATGACATTGCCAGATTGTTCTTTCAGCCAAAACGGCAGCATGTCTGTAGTGACCTGAACATTGTGCTCTGCGGCATGGGAAACGACACAAGCAATAGCCTTAAGAGCATAGTTGTCAGCCTCTCCTTGGGCTGCTGCTGTTAGTTTTAGAGCATCCAGGATATTAGCTGAAGGATAACAATGAGCAATGTTAGGACACCATGCCAGTTCTGAAAGAATTCGCCATTTGGGAAGGACAATTATTTCCTCAGTCTGTATAATTTGCTCTGATACAGAGGGGAAAGTACATACTTTTTCTAGAATTTGGGGAATCTTGAAGAACGTCTCAATAGGATTTTGTAGCTCGGTGCATTGGCTTTCTAGGAATTCAGAGGGTAGCTTCGCAAGCTGGTCTTGAAATACCTTGATTGCTTCCTGTGCATCTATATCAGCCTGGTGTGCTTTCTCGCCTGCTTTTAGGGCATGGCAATTCTTCCAGGGCTGAATCACCCAGGAAATTAGCAGAGTATCCCAGATTTCAACCTCGCTAAAGCAATCTGGCTTCAAGTTTCTTAGTACAGGGAGATCCCAGTCAATAATATTGTGGCCAACTATCCAGTAAGCTTGAATTTCTTCTATTCTATTTTCTGTTGCCGATATGCCGTCTACAATACTCCGTTCATCTAAGCCACCAATATATTTCTTTTTCGAGTGAGCATCAGCCCATCCCAACTGATATATAGATTGGCCATTTGATTCTATGTCTATTGCAATGGCTCGACCTTTTAAGTCGTTGAATACTTTTTTAAAAAAACTTTCTGGTGAAATTCCAGCCCTTCTAACACATTCATGAACGCTTTCATAGTTTTGCCTTTCAGCACATAAGTTCAAGATTTTCCAAAATTCATCTTCATCTAATACATTTCTGAGTCTTCTATAAGCGTCAGCCCAATCAAAGATAGACAAGCCTTCAAAAAAGGGGGATTGTCTTATGGTTATACTTCGTACAATATCTTCCTTTAATTTGTGAGGTTCAATCTTGCCGAGGAAATCACCGGATTGCTCTTGGCCAAACAATAAACTTAGCCAATCATGGATATTTGAACACTCATATAAGTAGCGCAGGAAAAGGACTTTTACATGGGGATCTACCAACGGTAGACCTGAATGGAATACTTCTCCAAAGGAGTCTGTGATTATTCCTACCCAAGATTGGCTGAAGGCTTGTCTTATCTCCGCTGGGGATAATGTTGTCAAAAGCTCTTTTCTTTTGGTTTGACAACTATCAATTGAGCCTTCAATATCGGCTTCTAGTACCCAGGATGTAGCGATAAGCTCTCGGTTACCGATTGAATTAACGACTTCTACTGCATTGAATAGGCATTTTTTAGAAAGATTCCAGCGATGGTGCTGCTTAGGATCTTCTACATCCAGTGCATAAGTTTCGATGCGGGCAAAAACGGGTTGATAGCTCGCGGGTGTCTCGATACGTCCATATCCAGAGTGGACGTTCCAGAGCTTAAAATGGCCTGTGAAGGGAAGCTCAAGGTCAAGGTCTTGGATGTTTATCGAGTTGTGAGCCATAGGGCTTAGTGCTCCTAGCACCAAGGGTTATCAAGTTTTATGCCAACCGCTTCTCAAAGGCGGCCCAGGCGGTGCGGTAGTCGGTCTCTCGATCGCACTTGTCGAAGGGGGCGGTGTAGGTGATAGTGCGCTCGATGGGGCCACCGGGGAGGGTGTCGTCGGTGATGGTGCGGGTGACGGTGCCTGCGGTCATATCCTGGATGTCTTCCCAGCCGGTTTCGCCTTTAGGGGCTTTGCGGGGGAAGCCGACGCCGGGGAGGCCTTTGCTGACGGTGAAGACGATGCGTCCGTTTTGGTCGTAGAAGGTTTCTTTTTCGTACTGGCGCATAACGGGGAACTGCACGCGGTAGATGGTGATCAGTTCGTCGAGGGTGAGGCCGAGGGCCATGGCGGCGAGGACGTCGATTTCGACGAGGGCCTGGCGGCGTTCGTAGTCGGTGCGAAGGGCGATGTGGCGCTGCCAGTGGGGGGTGAGGTTGGTGAAGAAGCTATTGCTGAGGCGGGGGTCGGGTTTGGTCCAGGCGGGGTCGTAGCAGTCGGCCCAGAGGTCGGCGTAGTGGGTGGTGAGGCAGTTGAGAGAGAGGGTGCGGATAAACAGAGAAGGCTCTCTAGAAAGCAAAGGTAACTTCTTCCATGTGTAATGAAGATTCGATCTTCCAGTAGTTTTGATATAAAAATCTGCAATTAGGCTCAAACCCAAACTATTTGCTCTAACCAACAGATCGTTACTCTTGAATATAGTTGTTTGAACACCATTGATGTGTCCTATATCTGGCGAAACAATAGCCGGGATATAGGTCCTTTCTCCCATCGGACTTAGCATTCCTCTGGCAGCAAGCCGGTAAAATTCTGTGACTCGCTTGCTCTCTTGCCAAGGGACAGTCATGACTCTTTGAAGATAATCGTTCCCCGAGCAAGCAGGAACATAGTTGGTACGTGGAGAATAATCATCATTCATTAGCATTAAATCTACAATGTCATAATGATTTTTCTCCGTACATATTGCCCTCGGAGTTTTGTAGATCGGGGTTCCCACATAGAAATGTGGGCCAGAAATAACTAATTCTCTAGAGTTGACTGGAAATCGGGTTTCACGCCTAATGGTTCCATCCTTACAGGCGTTAGTTTCGTGCCACATTTCTAAAGACAAAGAGCTATCGTCTAAATCTTCAAGGTGTTGCGATTGGTTTGCAAGCTTTTCCAGAACAC
>CAZPYG010000418.1:0-606 GCA_964590465.1 uncultured bacterium
GGTTTGGTCGGCGGTATCGCTAGCCTGCAAGTTCTATTTGGCACAGAATTTAAGCTGATTTATAAAATTGCCACAGTTGTCATTGCAGCGGCTATCACAGCGGCTATTCGTGGCAATGTCTTCATCAGTCTGTCTGTGCTAACTTTTGGAACATTAACAGCGTTGGGTGGAGCCAGTCTGTGCCAACAAATGCAACTCTCTACTCTGCCGGATTTATTCCTCCTCAAGACGACGGCTGTTGTAGTGACCTGCTTTGTCATCGTCTTTGGTAGCTTTTGGATGATTCGATTTTGCATAGCTTTGCTAGATATCCTGTATGCAGTCCCCCATGTGCAGAAAGGGTTAAGTTTTGTCGTTATACTAATTGCGTCGGTTTTGGGGGCTTGGGTCAACCTCCTTGGTTACTCCAATGAGCCAGATTCTAGTTTCTATAATCTCCTGAAAACGTCGCCCATCGTGGGGTATTTTACCCTGGGGGGGGGGATAACTGTCGCAGCTTGGATTTCCATCAGCAGCTGCCTGTCTAACCGGATACAGACTGTGCCTTGGCAACCTACCGACCCAATACGCGATTGGTCGCTCAAATGGGGTACCTGGCAAGGTACC
>CAZPYG010000418.1:616-2867 GCA_964590465.1 uncultured bacterium
CGTTCTATAACCTGGATTTAAGTAATGTTAATTTTAGAGCCGCCCGACTGGCTAATACTGATTTGCGGGCTCGCAATCTGTGGCGCACTTGTTTGCAAGACGCTGAAGGGCTCGCACGGGCCCGCGTGGATAGTCGTTACCTAGATTTAGACCAACCTAAAGTGCAAAAATTACTCACTCTAGGTTGTTCTTCAGAGTCTAATTTCCAACACTTAAATCTCAGGGGAGCGTATTTGCGAGAAGCGCAGCTACAACAGATAGATTTCACCGGCACAGACCTCATGGAAGCTGATTTACAAGGGGCTAACCTGTTTGGCTGTATCTTGACCCAAGCCAATCTCAGCGGAGCTATTTTGCAGCAGGCCAATTTAAGGGAAGCTAATTTGACTGGTGTCAACCTTAACCAGACCAATCTCCAAGGAGCTGATTTGCGGGAGGCAACTTTAACTTGCGCGCAATTAGTTAAAGCGAATCTAACCGGTGCCAAGTTGACTGGCATTTGCATCGCCGATTGGAATTTGCAAAATACTAACCTTCAAGGTGTTGAGTGTGCGTATGTTTACTTACAAGTCAACGATGCCGGTCAACCTGCTCAGCAACGTTATTTTGCCCCTGGTAAGTTTGAAATTCGTTACCAGCACCCCCCTAGCAGCAATCTGACTGAGGTAATGTTAGAAGACACTTTAAACTGGCTCACTCTGGATTTGGTCTTAGCTAAGTTACAGCGAGACTATCCAACGTTTGATTTAAGCATTCAGGATGCTGGTAACTTGAGTCAGGGATCCTTTGTGAGAATCTTTTATCATCAAGGGGTTTCAGCAGCGACAGTAGAACATCACTTTCAGCAAGCCTATGCCGAGATACGCACTCTGGTTCAAACCCATGGGGTCCAAATTCAAGCCTTTCTGAAAAATTTTTTTGACCCTAACTTGTCAGCAACGACGGGGAACTATCTAGAAAATCAAAGCTTGCCTAATCCAGTCTTGGACAGTATTTTAAATGATGTTTTTGGCTTAAAACATAAAGTCGAAGTCATTGAAAAGGAGCTGGCTGCCCACCCTTCACCAGAGCAAAAAGTTATTTTATTTCTCTCCGCCAGTCCTAAAGATACGCAGCGTTTGCGGTTGGAGAACGAAATTCGTGAAATCGACGAAGGGTTGCGGCGGGGCCAACAGCGGGAGAAGTTTAGGTTGAAGCAGCGTTGGGCGGTTCGCCCCCGCGACATTCGTCGGGCTTTGTTGGATTACAATCCTCGTATCATTCATTTTTCTGGTCATGGCAGCGGAGAAGAAGGGCTGATCTTGGAAAATTCTATGGGTATGGCTCAGCCTGTGAGTACAGAGGCTTTAGCATCGCTGTTTAAACAATTTTCTGGCCAGATAGACTGCATATTACTCAATGCTTGCTATTCAGCAGTGCAAGCCCATGCCATTGCCAAGCATATTCCCTTTGTAATCGGGATGAGTGCGGCCATTGGTGATCGCGCCGCCATTGAGTTTTCGATTGGCTTCTACGACGCCCTAGCGGCTGGAAGGTCGATTGAAGAAGCTTATCGTTTAGGATGCAATGCCATTCAGATGGAAGGTATTCCAGAGGAATTAACCCCCGTTTTGATTAGGCATCTCTAACACTGTCCTCCCCCATGACGCTAACCGTATTTGGTTAACATCCTCGAGCAGCGGCTGGAAGAGGCCAAGGCCATCGGCTGGTTGGCTGACAAAGCTAGGCGGTCCTGTATTGATACGTCCGTATCTTGAATTCTACTTGGTACGTGCGGCAAAAGCCTCGGTCCGCCAGCCGCACCACCTTGACACCCTGAGGAAGCCTATTAACGGCTTGGTGTAGCATCTCGCGATAGTCCACAAACGACATCGATGCACTTCGCCGTTTTAGCACCCGCCAGACCACCGGCAAGGCTCGCCCTCGATGAACGACAGCCAATCGCACCAAGCAATACTCATCCCAAAACACCGAGGTATCTAGGCTCAGATAGAGCAAGTCCGCTTGCCAATGAGCTGACGCCGCTTGAATCAGGGGTTTATAGAGACGATGAAAGTTAATGCGGCTGTTGTGCAACAACCGACTGAGTCGGGGTGTTTTACTTTGCTCCTGGCGCCTCCGGCACGGCAGATGCGGCAACCATCGGGTCAAATTCACCTCACCCGTCTGGATTAACGCGACGACCATCCAGAGACCTGTGGTCCCAGCCGGTTTCTGGTGGAGCTGGGCTTTCAAAAAGGGATTGCCGCAT
>CAZPYG010000419.1:0-2866 GCA_964590465.1 uncultured bacterium
CTCGACATTACCTACAAACATCTGGCTCATATTGAAAATGGGAAAGTCAAGTTCAGTGAAAAACATTTGCCAGAACTCAGCCGCAAAGACCTGAATGAATCAGCAAATTCTATTAGAATTATTGATTTTAGGCGTTCTCTGGAAAAGGAGATACCCAACATCGAGCAACTCTAATGTTGGATTCTCGCCTAAGCGGGAATGACAGGGTAAGTTCTTGCCTGGAAATCCCCTTAGTCGAGTTCTTTAAGTACAGTCACTGCGTTTGCTCAGACATTGACATTGAAGAAAACGGTGATATGAGTGGAAAAACAATAATGCGTTAATGGGTTATGGATCGGCTGTCCTCAGATGATTTGAGGCGCTTCTTCAGACAGTTCAGCATCTGTACTCGGACTAGATGAGACCATTCGGCAAAATCAAGTTTTATTGACTCAACTTCTCGAGGAAAATGGGGAGGGTTGGCTCCTTTTATGGTAATCATTGCTTCATAATCTCCGTATCGCCCAATACTATTTTGGCAAGGCAGAAGCAGGAGTTTGATTAATCTAAGTTTAAGGTTTGAGCAGATTTCAGAATTCAGATGTTGAGAGGACTATTAAGTTCAGCTGACTGAAATCGCTTTTACGGCTTCTGCCTACCTTATTTTCCAGCCCACTCAAACAGATCAGCTAGGGCGTATCCTATGTCTACCACCTCAGCAGATCAGCAACCTGCTGCCAAATTGTGAGTGGATTAAAGGGTTTGGTAATCACCCCCGCCACATTTAGATCCGCAAAGCGCTTGCGATCGCGCGCCAGCACCTTTGAGGTCAACAAAATCACCGGAATTTGCTGAGTTGCCGGATTCCCCTGCAGCTTCTCAAACGTTTCAAAGCCATCCATTTCCGGCATGGAAACATCCAGCAGAATTGCGTCCGGATGTTCAGCCTGGGCAAGGGTCAGTCCTTCCTGCCCGGAATGGGCCAACACCGTCTGCCAGCCGCCAAACTCCTCCAGGGAAGCCTGCACCACCTGGCAAATGTCTTCTTCGTCATCGACTATCAAGATGCGTTTCATGGTTTCAAGAGAGTTAGGGAGAAGGGTGGCGGTGGGCAGGGGAGAAGGGGACTAGTACAAAGCGTCATAAATTCTGCAACATCCACAAGCGGGGGAGCAGCGGAACAAGGGAGCAAGTTTCGATATATAAGTACCTTACATTAGTACAAAGTCTTAACAGCCACGCAACCTTACCTACCGAGAGTGATCTGATTTTTGCGTAAGGGTTAACAAACTGGACAGTCCTAAGTTCTGGATTGGGTCCTAAGCTGCTAAGTCAGGAGAATCAAGGGTAGGCGAAGGGGGCAGTTTAGCAGCGATGAATTTAGACAAAAGTAGAGTGGGTGGACTTTTGGGAAAAAGCCCTTCGACGTGATGTTGCAAAGCGAGTTGAGCAATTCGCTCACTGGGATAGCCATGTTTGGGTAGCGTGCGAAACCAACGGGGAGACTGAGAGAAGACTTGGGTGGGGAACTCGAGTGCCAAGACCTGCAGGAGTCCCAAGGCAATCGCATTGAGATTGATAAACCTTTTCTCCTCCGGAGACGCTCCGCGAACAAAGGCCTCGACTTTGGCCAAGATGCGGTGTTGAATGGCGTCCGGGTAGTCCGCCAAGTTGAGATTCGTGGGCCAGGTGGGCAGTGGGGTCATGGCTTTCACCCAGAACCGATAGCTAAAGCCTCCCAACAGATGGACCAGAGTCCGGAAGGTGACCTCAATTTTGAAGCGCAAACCATAAGCCGCAATCACCTCAGGCCCCCTCAAGGACAGATCACTGGAGAGCAGAATCAGTTGTTTGCCATTGGGCAGTTGGGTCAGCACAAACAAGCACGGTGTCTTGGGACTGTCCCAATACAGCTCAAAGCATTGATAATACACGGTGGTCAGTTGCCCGTAGAGCCATACCTGAGCCTGCTGGCACCGTTGCCACTCCAGCTCCAGGCAGGTGTCTAGCTGATAGCGGTTAGACACCTGAGTCAGGTTATCCACCGTGGCTTGAATCTCAAGCTGGGCCTGAAGTCTGCGTAATTCCAGCTCAATTTCCTTGCGTTCAGTGATGTCTGTGACGGTACCCACCAGACGAATCACCTGACCCTGGGCATCCAAAATCGGCTCTCCTCGACTGACGAAGTACCGCAGTACACCGTCTGAACGAAAGACACGATGCTCCACTTTATAGGGTTGACCCTGGGCTGTAGCTGTGGTGACGGCTTGCTGCAACGCCTGGCGATCATCCGCATGAACCATTGGCAGATTCTCTTCCTCAGTGGGTACCGTCTGTCCAGGAGGTAACCCTATCAGACGAAACATCTGCTGGGTCCAGGTCAGTTGCCGGGTGGTTACGTCTAATTCCCAACTGCCCATCTGGGCAATGCGCTGGGCTTCTTCCAGGGCGGTGGTTTTGTAGGCTACTTCCCGCTCCAGTTCTTTCTGGTAATGGGTGGTGAGGCGCTCGACCTCCCGCCGTTCGCTGATGTCCTGAAAGGCCACGATGGCGTAAACAATGTTGCCATCAGCATCGAATACGGGGGCACTGTGTGCTTCCAGGGGGATTCGTTGCCCCGTTGCCGGGGAAATCATTTCGATGTCGTTAACGGTGGTCGTTTCCCCCTGCAGGGCCAACACGGCAGGCAGTTGGTCTACCGGATACAACTGGTCAGTATCGGCTTTGTAAATCTGAAAGGTCTCGGGTAAATGTGAGGACTCCGTGCCGAGGGCATCCTGACCGAGCAACTGTCGAGAAAGGGGATTTAACCAGATCAGTTTGCCGTTCTGGTCAAACACGGCCACCCCGACGGGCACATTGTCCAGCAGGGTGGCAAACTGCTGTT
>CAZPYG010000420.1:0-2854 GCA_964590465.1 uncultured bacterium
TCTTCGGTATCTTCAGAAGTTTGCAATTGTTCTGGATACCGCTCGATTAAAATCGACGATACTGTCATACAGTCTCTGTTGCCGTCCAAAGGCAAATGGCTCGGCAAAATCACATTGCATAAATATGGTTGGTTATCACCTTCCAATTGGTTCCTTTCCAAGCCTTGAACCTTTCTCAAGTCAACCCCGAGGAAAATAGCTTCGTCAAATTTTGCATCTGCCAAACTAGCATTAGATAATGTTACGTTGGATAAAAAAGCCCTACTTAAATTGGCACCATCGAAACTAGAACTTGGAAAATAACCCCCTTTTATACTTATGTTACTTAAATCACTTGAGATGAATGATGTACCAGTAACAACAGCGCCATGAATTTTAGCGTTACTAAGATTTGCATTTTGAATGAATGTTCCTGACAAATACGCTCCACTAAGGTCAGCAGCTTGAAGATTACTATCGTTAAGATAAGCACTACTTAGGTAAGCGGCAGTGAGATTTGTATTTTGTAGTAGTGCTCTCCCTAGATTGGCATCGGGCATATAAGCTTGTTGAAAGTTAGCGCCCTTCAAATCAGCTTCTCGCAGATTAACATTTTCCAAACCTCTTTGATTATCAAGCGTTCGACAATTACCATAGATTCTTTCAGTCAATCGAATTAAAAATTGGTTATTGCCTTGGATTTTATGGCACCCCTCCACTAGACTTAAAATTGCTTGCCTCACTTCTGCAGGGTTGTCGCTGTAGAGACGAGCATAGTCTCGTTTAACACCCTCTTCTCTTAAAAAGGTTTCGATCAACAAAATAGGAATCGCTACAAAGCCAGTCACCCAAATCAATTTGGTTCGTCGTTGTTGCGTGCTTTTTCGAATAAATTCCTCCGCAGAGATTGTTAAAGAATAATTATGCTTATATTTCTTGCAAAAAGTAAGAGCCTCATTAAGTTGCTTTCCATTTAGTAAGAAGTCTTTCTCTTGTCCCTGACTTTTCCACTCTTCAGCAGCTTGCTCAATTTTCCGTTGCTGGCGCAATAGGTCTCGGTTTTCATCAAGCCACTTTCGTAGCTTCGGCCAATTCCGTATCAGGGCCTCATGGGTTACATCTACCGTCGCGGTTCGCTCTCCCTTGTCGCCTATGTGTTCATCTGTAGTGACTAGATTGGCATCAGCCAGGCGTTTAACGACTTCGACGATCTGCTCTTTAGGGTGTTGAGCAGAGACCAAATTATCTTGTCGTACCCGTCGCCTTGTGTCTTCTGCTCCCTCCCCTAGCTGGGTTAAATTCAGGAAAATGTAGCGGGCAGTCTTCTGTTGTTCTGGCGACAAAGCGTCGTATACTTTGTCGGCCCGTTGCTTGAGGGTTCCGGCTATTCCACCTAGTTTCATATAGGTCGATAGTTTGAGCTGATCATCCTGTCGCTGGTGCCAGAGTTCCTTCAGGGTGAACTGCAATAGAGGAAGACCGCCGGGGGATTGCTCGACATCCTGCAGCAGGGTCTCCACTAGCATGGATTCCAGGGAGATGCCCACTTGCTGGGCAGGTACCGTAATCGCCTTGGTTAACTCCTCCTGGGTCATGGGGCGAACGGATAGGAGATGGGTTTGAACCTGGTCTGCCAGACCGCTGTAATCTTGCTCCAGGCATTTGCCGATAAAGTCGGACCGCATGGCCAAAATCAGGCACAGCTTGGCAGGGAGCGCTGCCGAAGCACCCATCAGTGTTTCAAAGAAGGCTTTTCGTTCTGCCTCGTTCTGGCAGAGGGTAAATACCTCTTCAAACTGGTCAATGACCAGGACTACTTTTGGGGCGGAACTGTTTTGGATTAGCCGTCGTAAGCCGTCAGCCCCTTCCTTAATTTGATTTTCGGCTTTGCCTTGTTGTTCTGCTCGGTCTAACCGACCTGCCGTTTCATCAACAAAAGCCAGGGCCAGGTTTTGCAGGGGATGCTCTCCGGGTACCAGGATGTGTATGTCGTGGTCGCCCTGGTTACGGAGGTGTTGGAGCAGTCCTGCCCTCAGAACCGAAGACTTGCCGCTACCGGAGGCTCCGGCGATGGCGAGAAAGTTGTTGTGGGTTACTTTCTCGATTAGGGTGCGGGTCAGGGCTTCTCGGCCATAGAAGTAATGGTAGTCTTCGTCGTTGCAGTCGAAGTAGGACAAGCCTTTGTAGGGGCAAATGGCTTCTGAGTCAGGCGGTTCGGTAACTAAAATCTTGAGCAGGACTGCTTGAACTTCTTTAATACCAGGTCCGGTAGTTTCGGCCCAGTCGAGAAGGGCTTTGGCGCGGTTGCCTTGGGGAGCATTATCGCCCGGTAGTATGCCCTTAGGCAGATTAAGACTGAACTCCAGTTCACTGAACTGGGCACTGGGCAAATTGCTCAGTGTTTGAATCAGTTTCAGGCGGTCAAGAATCATAGGGGCAGGGCTGGCTTAACAAGGCTTTGAAGACAAAAGTCCGCTATTTCGCCATTTTAAGTTGCCCTTTTGGAACACCGTAATGCTTTACCAGATATTATTCGTAATCTTGATGGACTTCTGAACAGCCGTGCCGGAACTAGGCGGCATGGGCAGGCAAAAACTCAGCTAGAACTTGCTCCAGGGGAACCTGGCGTAGTTGAGCCAACTGAAGAAGTGCTTCTGCTCGTTGAGCATCATGCTGTTCGATGCGATCGACGTAAGACAACAGCTCTTGGTGCTCTTCGGGAGTCAAAGTTTCGGCGTCGTTACTCTGGCGCAGGTAACCCAGGCGAGTTTGTTCTTCGGGGGTGAGCTGCCATTGAATGGTGGCCAATAGGTCTGCTTCGGTCTGGGATGGCGATTTGGAGGACGGGGAAGGGGGTTGCAGTGCTTCCAGGAAG
>CAZPYG010000421.1:0-2847 GCA_964590465.1 uncultured bacterium
TGCCGCAATATCTTTTTGCAGCCGTCCTTTAGTTTCGTCATTATCGGTGTAGCGCTTGCCGTTGGCGATGGCAAACCCTTTACCCGCATCAGGCACCCAGGATTCGTGGCTGGGGGGCCGCTGGCTGTAGAGGCTCCACTTAGCGTATTCTGTTTTGGTGGGCAAAATGCTGAAGCGAGGAGTTTGGCCCTGCTCTAACTGTAGACCCTGTTTTTCTGTAAGCATGGCCAGCAGTGCTTGATGGTCTAGCCAACCCAACCCATCTACTACGACCCAAAAGACAGGTCCTTGAGCACAAAGTTCTTCAACCTGGTGGCAGACGTTGTAGTTCAGCCATGAACTTGGCACCGAATCAACGGTAAGGCTGGGATAGTGCTCTAACATCCAGGTTTCAAAGCTGGTGGCTAAGCGATCGCAAACCTGCTTTTCTTTAGGAAGGTTGGCAACAACCGTCTCCCATCGCCTTAGGGGCAGGTAACCTTCCGTGGCCCAACGAAGAGCATCCCTGGTGCTGGCATCTAACGGTAGTGGTTCAGGTTCGGGTGGTCGATGGCGTTGGGTTAGATCCTGGTACTGGTCATACCCGATATAGCTTTTGAGCTGCTTTTCTCGGACAGGGGTGATGAAGTCGGGATATTCCTTCAGGACTGCATAAGCCTTAGCTGCAATGCGCTGGGAAGCCGATTGTTTGGTTAGGTCCAAGTCGTCGAGAATGCTGCAGTTGCTGCGATGGAATTCACGCTCCCAGAAGTGATCAAACTCTGCTTGCAGGATAGTGGGCACATCGTCAAAGGGGTAGGTCTCCAGTTCTGTTGGTTTGGGTTCAGCGATGCCGAGCCACTGCCGCAGCAGTTGAAGCTTATCGGGGGTCTGGTAGTAGCTATTCAGTGACAAGTGAGGCCGTTTGGCCTGCCAGGCTTGCTCTAAGGGGACAGCTTCTGATGGAACTTGAATTGCAAGCCACTGAGCTAAGTTCTCAGTGGAAGGTTGGGCTAGCCATATTTGTGGGTCACTCTCTGTAAGCTCGGCGAGTAAGTAGGCGATAGGGTCAGCGTCCGGATATTTTTCTAGTCGAGTTACTACAGCAAGGCATTGTTGGTCAGTCCAATCTTGTGGAACTAGACCAGGTTCCAGTAGAGTAGCCAACTTATCTCTGGGAGTTTTTTTAATTTCGGCGATTTGATGGGTCCGTTTCCAGCCACGTAACCATTCTTCCGTCCAGTCACAAAGCGCCTTACCACGAACCCAGTAGGGTGTATTTCCGATGCCGAAGTTACGTATCCAATCAACTTCAGTTTCAATGACGGTATATCTGCTCTTATCAGGAGGATAAGCCTTTGATGGATCTAGAATGATCGGTTTTTCAGAATTAGGCGCGGTCTGCTGATTTAGGGGCAGCAGCTCAAACAGATCAAAAGCGGACTGAGGAAACTGCTTTGCTGGTTCTGCTGCGACAGACAGTTCAGGTTTAACTGATGAAGTAGCTACGACTGCTTCAATTCTCCCTTGAATAGAAACCTCAGGTTGCCTATTACCTGTTGTCGCTTGGTCTGCAATAGGTTGTTCGAAATTATCATCTTTTTCTGATGCTGTTATTTCTTCAGAGAAACCAACCTTTTCTTCTATCGCGACCTGGCTATTATCAGTAATAGGTCTCTTAACTGAGGGAATCCCTCTGAGAGCATCAAGAAATGCAGTAGCTGAAGAAAAACGTTCACTACATTTAGGAGCAATTGCTCTTTCTACTAGCTCGACCAGTTCTTGACTAAGATCTTCAAGTCCTTCAAATACGCGGGGATCGTGACATTTTTCCCCTAAGTGAGGTTGCGTTCCTCCAAAGGGATATTCCCCTGTTATACATTCGTAAAGAGTAATGCCAAAAGCATATAAGTCACGGTCTATTCTCTGACTAGTAGATGGTGTCGAAGTTGGTTTAAGGTCAGGAGGCAAATAACGACGAGTACCTGCCGTAATAGCCGCTTCATCTGCCTCAGCAACTGCAACGTTAAAGTCAATAATTTTAATTCCCTCATTAGTCAGCAGGAGATTCGAAGGTTTAATATCTTGATGGTAGAAACCATGTTGATGGAGATGAACAAGTCCCATTAGAACTTGCTGAGCAAATCCTAATTTCTCCTCCAAAGAGAATTCACCTTCCTGTAAAGCCTGTTCAAGATCGTGCCCCTCAAGATACTCAAAAACTATATACGGTGTGTTATCGAAGTCACTGAGTCTGTCCGCCCAAATCACATCAACGATGTAGGGATGCTTCGGCACTTTGAGCAGCAGCTTATACTCCTGCTGTACTCGTTCAAACAGGGAACGCCGATCACGTGTGACAAGTTTTAAGACTCGATGAATTTCGCCGAAGACATCGAAGACTTTATAGGCAACAGCAAAACTGCCGGGTTTACCTAGCCTTTCTACGATGCGAAATCGGTTATCCAGAACAGTTTCAGCTGGTAGATCCCGTAAATCTGGCTTGGGTAAACTAATAAGTGGTGTTAGTGCTCTTAAGGCTTCATCTGCACTTTGAAAACGACTTCTAGCCTCAAAAGCACACAACCTCTGCACCCAATGATCAAAACCAGCGGCTAGATCTGGGTTAAGCCCCGATACTGACTGAGGCAACTGTGACTCTCGCTCGTACAGATCATGCACGTCTTGAAAGGCAACCTGACCTGTAAGCATTTCATAGAATACTAAACCAGCAGAAAATAAGTCCGATTGAATGCTGGCTTGAGACGGATCTTGATGACATTCAAGCGCTTGATAAGCCGAATATTCTTCTAACTCCTCTGCGATATCAGAAGCAATCGTGCTAGTTCTACTACTGATGCGAGCATA
>CAZPYG010000422.1:0-2835 GCA_964590465.1 uncultured bacterium
ACAGGGTGGTTTTGCCAGCTCCCAAATAGCCCGTCAGGACGGTCACGGGGACTGTTTCAATCGCGGTGTTGACCATAGCAACGCTCGAATAGGAATGATAATCATTCCCAGTTTAATGCAAGATCAGGCCATGGTAAAACCACTTGTCCTGGATTTGATCGGGCAAGTCTCTCAATGCTTCAAAAGACTGGGGTTGTAGGCTCTAAGCGCTGTATGGATGCGAGGGAATGAGATTTAGGTGAAAAGAGTTAAAAGGTCGCTGGCCATCTTGGGCCGTTGGGATAATATGCGGAAAAGAGCTTGCGATCTGGCAGATGGAGGTGAATATGCAGAAAGTTTCGGCCTATCTCCTCTGATATGGACAACATGTGGAAACTTGCACTCTTATGCAGAAAGTTTTGGCCTATCTCCTCTGATATGGACAACATGTGGAAACTTGCACTCTAATAAGTTTGTTATGCCACGCAAACATGATTCACATAACTCACTCAACGGTTACCCACCTTTCGGGGCTCTTGTCCATTGATGGACACCTGGACCAACTCCAGCTACAGGCCAAGATAGCCGCTGGCGAAGTAATCCATGCTGAGACTAGCAGTTCGATTGTAGGCATCCTGCGGCATAGCATGTTCTGGGATCAGGTCCCATTCATGAACTTCATCCGCGTTACAGAGGAGTACCAACGCCAAGGCATAGGCAGGTCACTAGTGACTACCTGGGAGCAACACATGGTGAAGCTAGGTCACAGATATGTGCTCACATCAACACAGTCAGATGAGCAGGCCCAGCACTTCTACAGACACTTGGGCTATACAGACATAGGCGGGTTCGTCATCCCCACCGAGCCCCTTGAGATCATCCTCTACAAGGCAATTACATAACGACGCAAATCACGGGTGCCGCGAAACGGCGTCTGTGTGCATTTGCGTCGTTAGACGCCCTTTCCCGTTCACCTCATGGAATTGCGGAAGCCAAAAACGGTCTGATTTCCTTCGCCGTAGCATCTCCATACTCTTCCGCCAGTCCCAGTGTTCCGGGTAAGCGGGTGGACTGCACATCAGGTAGTGCTGAGATCGCCTCCATTTCTGCTTTAGATGCTGGAGGAGCTTGCTCCGCCACCACAACCATCACCGGACAAGCCAGCAACTCGATGGATTGCAGAAACACTTCCCGACTGGGCATCGGATCGAGCCCGCCCGTGACAAAAGCGGCAGGGGCATAGCGGGCTCCAGGCTGCTGAGTGCTCTGGTGGCGCTGCTGGATGTAGTCTGGCGTCAGGCGTTGCTCATCCACAAAAACGTGGCGACGGTACATCACTTGAGAAAGGCCGGTTGGGTGTTGAGCCCGTAAAGGGCCTGCCCTAACAATGGCGTTCTCACCAGTTGCTTAACACCCGATCTCACCGTTGGTGGCACCCCCATCACCGCCAGCGGTCCCCGCCAGGTGGGAGCCACCAGCACCAGTTTGCCGCAGGTGGTTGTTTGATTCGCCAAGGTCAGCGCATAGCCAGCAGCATGACCAGCGGCCACAATGGCGATCGGCGTCTCGAAGGTAGCGGCTACAAAGTCCTGCAAAAACTGAGTGTAAAGAGCCGGGCCGTAATCCAGAGGAGGGCGATCGGATTCCCCAAAACCGGGCCAGTCAAGGGCTGTGACTTGAAATTGGGATACTAGCCCAGCGGCTAAATCCTTCAGTTCTGCTCGATTTGAAACGGTGCTGAAGGCGGGTAGCAGCAGCATGGGATCGCCCTCGCCCACGGTTTCATAAGTCACCTTGAGGGATTGCCCCCGCCATTCCCATGCATAAGTCTGGGCAGTGCCGTCTGGAAGAAGTTGTGTAAAATTTTCAATTGAAACTGTCGATTTATGAGTCATTGAACCGCATCTTGTTGTAGTTTTGCGTGCTGTTGGGAATCTAGGAGGGAAAGAACCTCTTCATAAGATGTTTGATTTTCCTTGAGCGCTTGATATGAAATTTATAGTTTGAAAACTTCATTTCCAATGCCTCAGTTTCAGGAATCCATCTGACAATTCGATTTTCTTGATCATAGTAATTGTCTTTAGTACTAATATCTGATCTACTTATCTTGATTCTTTCTCTCACTTCATGGATAAGCTCCTGGAACCAACTATATTGTGATTCCCCTAAAAGTCTGTAGGCCAGGCGCGTAGTAATCAAATTTTCATCAATATAAACATTTAGATCTGAAAAAAAGAAAACAATTTTCACGAAATCGGCTACTTCATCAGGCTTTTGTGACTCCCTTGAAGATGAGTAATAATTCAGAAAAGCCTGACATATCTCATTCATCTCCTCACCTTTCTTAAACTCCTTCACAATCTTATAAAGTCTCTTTCTTGATTCCAAGTAACTTTCACTCCACCATTTTTCATGAAGCAATACTGCATTATGGGCCTGCTCCAGCCGCAAACGATTACGGTATGTGAAAAAGTTAAATAGAAAACTCAGAAAAGCAACGATAGCCGAAATAACACTGATAAAAAGCATGTCAGTTTCAGTTTGTTGAGATATCAAAATTTTTTATTTCTGGTTTGACATGATTATGATAGCCTTGCAGGCTTTTGTGCTTCTAGAAAGGGGGATATTTTTTAGGTTTATGGTGCTTGAACGCAGTTGATATTCTACATCTTGCTTCTGAAGATTGCAGATCCAGGACTGAAACACTTGTCTTACATTTGAAGGCTATTTTACTCAACATAAGAAGTGTGGAAATCATGCATTAAGTAGGCCGGGCTTGAAATAATAACGTATGTTTCAATTCGTAAACAGCGCCAAAGCTTTGCACGGCAAGGGCCTGGGCTACGTTTACATTCT
>CAZPYG010000423.1:0-2827 GCA_964590465.1 uncultured bacterium
CATCATCCCAACGAATTTTCCCTGGCACCGAAGGATCATAAACTCCTTTATAAATAGCACCCACCGCCGCACCAGCAAAAATATGATGGATGCCTGTCACGCTATCGACGTGGTCATGGAATACTCGAACATAAGGTTTGATCCGGTCATCGGCAGATACATAACTATCCTCTAAAAGCACCATTTTGGTCCAGTTGCCCGTTGTATCGTCCCGACTCCACACTGCCGTCGGCGCGTCTTCTGCCGCTTCACTGACACTGACGAGTAAAATTGGTTCCGGAGAAGATACTGATTCGCCTTGGGCATTGGTAGTAAACAAGACGGATGCCATCGCATCAACCCGTACGAAACGCTCACCCCAACTGTTATCTACCTGCCAGGGCGCATCGGCAGCAGGTTTAACAAGAACCTGAGCTCCAGGATTAGGTTCATTTCTGACCCGTTCGTCGCGCCAATATCCGATGCCAGCCCACAATTTCTCCTTGTGGGGAACAATAAAAGTTGTCTCAGTACCGCCCATGTACTGACCTTTTATATCGCGAGTGCCGGGAAAGTAGTCCTTACTGAACTCCAGGTTGAACGACGGATTAATAGCACTGACAGTCTCCGGTGCTGCAGCAGTGGAATTCTCCTGAATGCTGGAACCAGAGACTGTTGGAATCGTTGCCCCCGTCTGAGTTGAAGCAGTTGCCTCCAAGAAATCCACAACTTCCGTCGCTAAAGGATCACCTGGCGTACCAAATTCGCGATTTATTTCGGTATGACTACGCCCGATACTAGACGCTGTTACAACCGTCGTCCCGGTCTGACGTATCAAGTTTGCAAATTCCTCTGTATCGTTCTGCTTAGGACGATTGGTATAGGTTAGGAAAAACGGAGGAATGGTGTCATCAGGGCTAACCTGACTTAAGGGAGAAGCCTCGTTTAAAACCGCCGGATCAGAACCAAACGCATTCTCAATCAGGCGGGTCCGAGAACCTCCCCGGTTGTAATTTTCAACTAGATCATAAAAGCCAGAGTCTAGGGAAATTATGCCCTGAATAATTTCTGTACTAATCCCTACATTCTGGAGAAAACTCTCATCTACTCCCAGCATATCGACAATATAGGCCCCTGCCGAATGCCCCATCAAGTAAATTTGATTGGGGTCGCCGCCAAATTCTGTTGCGTTCTCATGGACCCAGGCAATAGCCTCAGCGACATCTTCGATAAAGGTTGGGAATGTCACTCTATCAGCCCCAGAAGCCGCCAGACGATAATTAACGCTCACGAAGTGAACGCCAAGGTCATTAAAGAACTCGGGCTTGCTATCCAAATTTGCTTTATCTCCCCGTCGAAAACCACCCCCATGAACATAAACCACGATGGGATTCAATCCTTGTCCTTCCCCTGCCGATGACAGACGACTCTCCTGGCTTGTAGGATAGATATCTAAGCTATTCAGGTTTGCGTCTCGGGCCGCATCACTATAAACATAAGTGAATCCAGAAGCTATCGATTGCCGCTGGCCAAGTAAATCTCCGCTTGAACTAGTTCCGGGATTACCAAAGGAACTGCAGGCCAGAGAAATTGTAATTAAGACTGTTCCAAGGAAATACAAGCAGAGCTTTAACAGCTTTTTAGTGGACATAGCAAAGATGGTAGTTGAGTACGAAAGAGTGTCATGCCAATGACATTGAAGTCACGCAAAAACCAGCGGAACTGATCTGACATAACTTGCCCCTGATAAGTTATATAGAGGATTGACGATATTGCCAGTATCCCATTGGCAGACTTTCACGAGTGTCACACTCCAGGGTGTATCGTCGTGCCCGGCCAATTATCAGGTCAATTGTCAGCGTTTCTCAACTTAAGGAGACATCTTAAGCAAAGATTGAGAGTATCGACTCTTGGTCTAACATCTCAAAGCGACCTTCCCCTAGATGACTCCGTTCTGGCTAAAGCTCCACTAAAACAGCTAGATTATTCGGCCTGCGGTAATCCTAGCCCAGTGTCAGCTTTAAACACCCGCCCTGTTCCTCGTTCTGTGAAGTACACGAATGCTCCAGTTGTTGTGATAAAAACTTCAGGATCATTGCGCACAATTTGAGTTCTTGGTCTTGAATTAGAACGGCTGACTTGACGATAGAACTCCATATCAGGGTTAATGGCGGCAATCCATACCTCAGATGGCTCTTTTTTGTTGTCTTCCATTAAAAAAGAGACAAACGACTGACCGTTATATATAAACGGCTCAGCAGAGCGAATGAATTTCAGGGAACTTGGGGGCCGTAACGAGTTGATCCTGACCCATTCTCCCGAAAGCTGACGGTAAATACCAATTGAAGTGAACCCAGCAGTTGGATCGCTCCCTTCGGTCGTTAATAACAGCAACTCGTCCTCAAAGTCTGGGGCTGACCAAATAAACGGATTGTCTTTAAAGCTAGGTGTGCTGGTCAGCTGAGTTGAACGATTCTCGTCGATGTCGTAGCGAAAAATTTGAAAAAATCCATCTTGAGTTGGGCTGGCTAACACCAAAGCATCACTCAAGCCATTAACCCAGCGTGCAAAAGAAGCAGGAATCAGCGGCAACTCTGCACCAAGAGGAGCATTTAGGTCTCTCCATGCCAAAATTGATCTTGGTCCCGGTGGTGTAGGACGCACGAACAGAATCCGAGGATTGGCGTCGGTAGGGTCCAAGCTACCCAGGGGCGAGGCTCCAACGGCAGCTTTAGGCGCAAAGTCGCCATCAGTAGGCAGTACGTCGACGGCAAGATTTAATCCTGTACCGAAGGTACGTGCGGGAAAAGGAATCCCGTTGACAAGTTTGGTATATACAACCTGCGCT
>CAZPYG010000424.1:0-2816 GCA_964590465.1 uncultured bacterium
CCTGAGGTATAAAGCAACATACGGGATTCCTCCACGGTAACGATGGTTAAGGAACCCCAAAAATTCAGCCGTCCCAGACATCATGCGGTTCGGGGACGGCTACAGGTACAATCAACCTCAGCCCACCGATACAGCTCACTCTGTGTCGTGGGTCAGGTGTCGGTTGTTGTTGGCGCAACTTCCGACACCGCTCGACTAAATTTTTGGGAACCAAGCTGCACGCAGGCAGCTATAAGAAAAGACTGTAGCCTACCTGTAGGCCGGACGCAAGTAAGTTTTGATACCGTAACTGGGCATCGGGCAGGGGAACTGTAACCATGGGACTTGCCGCTTGGCCGAACGGGGATGGAGTTACCTGTTCCCTCGTTCCAATGCTCTGCGTTGGAATGTGCCTTGGAGGCTCTGCCTCCCAAATTGGCGGCAGAGCCGCAGATCTAGAATGCCCAGGCAGAGCCAGGGCACTAGGAAAAAAGAACCATGGGATCTTAATTTGGGGCTTCCAAGCAAAAGATCTGTAAGATTAGGCTATATGTAGAGGTCATTCTTATGCGTAAACAAATTATTGAATACACCTCTCCTCTGGATGCCTTAGTTGCTCTAGCCAAGCAGCTCAATACTTACGAAATTAAGTACCAGATGGATTCGGCAGAGTTCTTCAGTCGGTACAGCCAGGAGCAAACTTCTGATGATGAAGATTTTGTTGAGTGGGCTGGCAGTTATCAGCACTATCTGGCTTTGCATCAGGAATTAGAAAATCGGCTCAAAAATGTCGCATGAGATCTTGTCAAATTACTTTGACGCTGTTGAGCAGCAGTTGTCTGCCCTGCCTGATGTCTTTGTTGAGCAGTTTTTAGCTACTATTTTGTCACCAGAGCGTGCAAACCTAAAGCTTAGAGTCCGCTTCAGAGGTCAATATTTACTTGCAGTGAGTGAAGCTTTAATCGGGGTGCATCCCGACTTTGCACTCCCTCACCCTAAATCCCTCTCCCAGAGCGGGAGAGGGACTTTGATCCGGCTCCCCTTCTCCCATTTTGGGAGAAGGGGTAGGGGGATGAGGGCAGACTTGCAAAAGTGGGATGCACTCCTTTAATCGTTGATCATGACGAGGTTTTGCAGATTGATTATCGATATCATTTTCAGGATGAAAATAATGAACTAATTTTTCGTTACGACAGTACTCCGCATTTTCCAAATTTGGCTAGTTTTCCTCACCATAAGCATTTACCTGATACGAGGATCAACGGTGATGAGTTGACCACCACAGCGTTAGTCGGCATGGTTCAGCTCTCGCACAAGGTCTGCTTCAGTGTATTGAAACGGCGAAACCTGGTAGCGAGATAGAGCCTGACTGAACTCCGCACGGGTTAACCCGGCAATTTCGGCAGCTTTACCCTGGGAGATTTGCTCTAGTTCGTACCATTTCACGGCGGCGGCTATTCGCATTTCTTGAGCAAACTCGTCGGGAGTTTTGCGAAGGGCAGAGAAGACGGTTTCGGGCAAGTTGAGGGTGATGCTGGTCATGGGGACACCGGAGTCAGGCTGTTTGCTTTTATTGTGACTGATTTCCACCCTGCCATAAGTAGTTGGGGATGACGCTGGAACCTTATAAATTTGCGAGTCATTAAGCAGTAGCATAGCCACTAAACTGGCGTTTGAAGGGGGAGTGGAAGCCTAGAACAATATCGCCAGGAGGCACATCCTTGTTCGTAAGAATTTGGGCGATAGGCTGCTCTGTACCGTTATATTGAATCCAGATTTTGCCATCTTTAATGTCAAAATGGAGGACGACGCCAAAGATTCGCTTTTGACCTTCCCAGCCAATGTAGCACAACTGATAATGGTCATTTTCGGTGTCACAGATAATCGCTGTTTCTACCTCTTCTGAATTAGCATATGGATGGGCCTGTTCTACTAAGATTTGACGAATTACTTGTCGATACTTTTGTAGCTTATCCATTTTTCAATCACCTCTTGAATGGGATCATAAACTATCAGGTTGATGGAGTGACGTTTGAGAGAATTTTGAATGAAAGTTAGCTGAAAAAAGTCATGATAGGTTTCAGAAGGAATAGCAAGATACAGCTTTCGATCGGGTTCATAGTCTTCTAAAGCCTGAGCATAATTCAAATATTGTCCTAAGGACATATGGAATTCACTAATATCTGAATCTGCAATAAAGCTTTTGATTTCGACTGCGATTTTTTCGCGATTCCGTTCAGCGGCGATGGTATTTTCGGCTCCTAAATCAATCTGAAGCTTTACGACTTCGCTAATCTGCACCAAAAATGGATCATGGGTAATGTGCCAATGATCCTTAACCAGGGCCGTTTTAACTTGATTATGGAACAGATCTCTTGCCATGTAGACCTAACCCGCGTTATTGGGTCCCCAATCTAGCTTTGTTAATCGGTTTATCCTTGCTACCTTAGACCGGTGCATAAGCAGATAATCGTCAGCGGCAGTTGAGGACTTATCTAACTAAGACTATTGTAAGCGATAGTCTTGCGGACGCTCTTTGAAAACGGGAAAACGGAAGAAAGAAGGCGGAAAACTCAGCACCCAAGGCATCTATAGGACTTGAGTCACTCAATTCAAGAGTTTTCGTTCTTCCGCCCTCCGTCCTTCGTACCGTTTCCAACTATTCCGAATTAAACCCAGGCTGCGAAAGAGGGAAGACGGAAAAAAGAGGGCGGAAAACTTACTAGGGAAGAAACTCATAAGACTTGAGAAACTCCATTGATAAGTTTTCGTTCTTCCGCCCTCCGCCTTCGTTCTTCTCTTCGGTTTCCAACTATTCCGAATTAAACCCTTCGGTT
>CAZPYG010000425.1:0-2798 GCA_964590465.1 uncultured bacterium
GTGCATTGCTGCTGCAGCCAGTCAAAATCCACCGTGGCCCCAGCGTTGACCATTACGGTATATCCCCCAAAGGAGTGGCCAACGGCCCCCACGGCTTGTGTCTTGAGCTGCTGATTCAACTGGCTATGGTTCAACCGACTCAGTTCATCCAGTAGAAATGAGATATCCTGAGGCCGATCAATAAACTCCCGATGTTGGAAAAATTCATCGGCCAGCCAGGATTCTAAGTCACGTCTCTGGGTCTCGTTGCTGCCGACATGGTCGGGCATGGCGACCGCAAAACCATGGGACGCGACATGTTCAGCCACATCCCTGAAATAGATGCGACTGTGGCCCAGCCCATGGGAGAACACGATTACGGGGATGGTGCCAGCCCTGGCGTTGGGGATGTCCGGCAAAAACAAATCTACCGGGATAGAACGGTTACGGGCCTGATCGACTAAATCTAGCGGCATGAACTGAACCGGATAGGGTCCCCGATTTCGCAGATCGGGCAGGGCGGCATAATCGACAGGATTCTGCTGAGCCGCCGCAGCAGATTGGGTGACAACCGCTGCCATGAACCTATCGGTATACTGGATGGCCTGGTCTAGCTGCTGCTTGATGGCTAAGACCCGCGTCAAGTCAATGGTGATGGTTTCCGTGGGAAAGTAACGCAGAACATTAATCAGAGAGCCTCCTTCAGGTTGGGCCATGGCACCCCTCAGCGCTGATCTCAGGGCGATGTGTCCGTTCAGCCCGCTACCGGTGCGAACGGTTAAACCGGTTGCCTGCAGCAGCCGGGTACCCATTGGGGTCTGGAGCTTTTGGGAAAATGCAATGGGATTTTCCTGCTTAGGCGTCTTCAGAGCGACTTGAAGCGTTGCCAGGGTTTCGTGGTCTAGATTACGGAGAAAAGGTTCCAGGTGGCTATCTACAGTGCCATCTTGAGCAAAGGCGACAAGAGAAGAGACGGGCACAGTACGACGAAAGAAACCCAGCTGTAGTTTGACCTGCTCTGCGCCCAAGCAGGGGGTAACCAGGGTCAGGGTCATTATTGTCGCCGTGCCCAATTTCACCAGGGCTGAGTTTAGACAAGTAAATAATTGAGAGCGTAGGCCGATTGTCTTCATATTAGTACCGAATGAGAGGCATCCCCCCGGAGCAGGGGCGGCTGGCGGTGATCGATTGATTAAGATTCATATGTTTTTATGTTTTCTTAAGCAAATTATGGGGAACTTCTCTTGGGAGCTAAACCTTGTCCAAGTCCAGAAGTGGAGTTTTGCCTTAGAGGAAACTCCAGATTTCGAGCTGGACTTGGTATATAACCGATACAGTCAGTCATTTTGCACTTTTTGAATAGTGCCTCAAAAGGTTTGTCTAATAAAGGTTTCAATGCTTCCTGATGAATTGCCGAGACTATTTTTAAGTACTCGCCTCTTTTAAGAGTTGATTCGATTATTTTATGCTTGCTCAGAGCTAGAGTATCTAAGAATATTATGGAAATAATGCCTTTTCCAGCTGAGGGATCTATATTCGCGAATCGATATATAGCGGTTCTCCCGCGGGTAGAGTACATCGCGAAGATCCCCCTGGCCCCTACCCTGCGGGAAGCCGCAAGCGTCTAAATCAGGGGGATGAAGGTTGAAACTGGAACAGCCAGATATGGGGGGGCTCAAGCTGAAAAAGTTTGAACGTTACTCAAGCGATAAACGCCATAACTCGATTTTATTTACCTCGCTAGCGGTTTCTCACCAGTTTCATATATTTGACGATTAAGGTTGAGAGGGCCGTTTCTTGCTTTCAGATTTTCAATAGATTTATCTATCTATTGAGAAAAAAACATGGTGCCTGTACTGGCTTTCAGACATGGCTTCTGCCTTGATAGCAAAAGCTGCGTCTGTCCGATTTCTTAGCCAATGGAGTTTTTTTCATGTCCTCCATTATCAGGTGCCGCAACCTTTGATGACCATGAAAGCGTACGGCCCATCTACGATGAGTTTGCCACCGCCTTCCATGACTTTGAAACCAGGAGTTGAAACGATGTTGAAAATTAAATTATTTGGCTTAGTGGGTGCAATCGCCCTCGTCGGCATGGCGACAGCCTGTAACCCGCAGACCCCGACCCCAGCCCCCGAAACTGAAACAGGTGCCGAATCTGTCGAATCTGTAGAAGGGCGTGGGGCTTACAGCGAAGTACCCTTACCCCCGGCAGACCAACTGATGGGTACTGACCCTGAAGAAATCGCCCTGGATGCTTTTGGTATGGACGATCCGGGGGAAGGCAACTTCACCCAGGAGGTGACGGTGGTTGAGCAAACCGCCATGGATGCCGTGGTGACCCTGACCCAAACGGGGCTGCTGGATGACTCGGTGGAGGGCATGCGTTACTGGCTGGAATTTACCGCCGCCGACAATCAGTGGGAGATGGTGTGGGTCGGACGCCAGGTGCGCTGCCAACCCAACCGGGGCTCCCAGGACTGGTCAACCGACCTGTGTAGCTGATTCTTTGCGATCTTTTTGAGGTAAAAGAATGCTCTCTCGCATGCGGAAATTGACTCTGGCCTGGGGGGTGATGCTCGCGATCGCCCTGCAATCCACCATTGCCCCCGCCCTGGCCGTTCCCTACAGTGCAGCCCCACTGACCCTGGCTGCCGCCACCCAACTGCCCCAGCCCGATCCCAAATTTACAGGGAAAATCGGCGACACCTACAAAGATTCCGTCCCCAGCTATCCCCAGCCGATTAAAGCCCCGGCAGACTCTCCCAACGTGCTGCTGATTCTGCTGGATGATGTGGGCTTTGGCATGACCTCCACCT
>CAZPYG010000426.1:0-2781 GCA_964590465.1 uncultured bacterium
GATAGACCGCCTCAATCGCCTGGGGAAACCCTTTAAGTCCGTCACAGCAAGCAATGAGGATGTCTTCGGGTCTCTGGCAATCAGACAACAAGTCGTCGAGCAGGTCATCGACGCGATTGGGTTCTTGCTTTCGTCTTGGCATAAGGCGGTCTCCTGAGTTATCGGGATTGTAGACCGCTTACACAAAATTCTGAACAGTCTCGCTATCCCCATCTCCCCATCCCCCCATCTCCCCACTCTTCTCTACCACCCCATCACCCCACCAATTCCTCGGATCTCCTGGCATCCCTACAGGCCCAGGCCACCGCCGCCCGCGAAGCCCTGACGCCCCGCATTCTGGAGCGCATTCCTCGAAAGGTTGTTCGAGAAAAGTACCTGGAGGCCATCGCTCGGGGAACGCAGCAGGGAAAAGAACGCCTGATTGCCATCATTGGCCCCGCTGGATATGGCAAAAGCACCATCCTGGAGGATATTTACGACGAGCTGGTTGCCGCAAATACTCCCTGGCAGAAAGTTTCTTGCGATCAAGCAGATCTGAGTAGATCGCGAGAAAGTTTCCGCATATTATTCCGATTTCGATAGAGCACGAGAAACTTTCCATATATTTTCAGGTATAGTACAAAAAGACTTAAATGTATTTTTTGATACCCTGACTACTGAGCCTGCTTGAAAAGCGATGGAACCGAAACCAAAAAAGTTGCTAAAACAAGTCCGTGTAGTCATCCGTCTGTCGAATGGATAAAGAAGCCGAAGACCACCAGCGAGATTGCCGCCAGCAGCGCCGTCCCGGACCTAAACGGAAACGGATCGATAAACAGATTGCCCTTGACAGCAGCCCCCGCGTAGAACATCAGCGGCAGCCCCAGTAAAAAGCCATACCAGGCCGGATGACAACGCCAGAGCAACATCCGCGACAGAAACCGCCGAAAGCCCGCCCGCCCGCCGTAGCGAGGGATCAGGATAAACGCCGCGATCGCCGGAGCCCACACCGCCACAATAAAGAGCGGATGATGCCCGCTAATCTCGCCAAACAACACCCCCATCGGCCCCGGCCAGAAAATATACAGCGCCAGAATGCCCCAGGCGATGCCAAAGGTGATCAACAGAAAGGGGGCTAGCGTAGTCCAGGGAACGGAGCATGGCTGGGCAGAGGGTGAGTTGATCGGCATGACTATCCTTGTTCATCGGCTTTCAAACTATGTATAAGGATATCTCTGAGAAAAAGTTACCAGTCGGAGGGGCGAAGCATCTGGCCAAAAACGATTGGAAAAGTCACGTCAATTCCCTCCCAGATGCTTCGCCCTTACAACGAATACGTATTATTCGGTAAATTCTTTTTTAGAGACCCCCTAAACACCTGGCTAGCAGTTCCCAAGGTGTTAGCTAGACGAGCCTCCTTGCCCCCCTGCCCTGCGCGTTAAGCGTCCGAAGTATTGACCTCTTGAGGATCTGCCTCCTCGGTTGCAGATGGCGAGCTTTTCCCTAACCTGGTCTGAGCTGTTTCAGCCTTTTTCTGAACCTGCTCAGCCACGTCGTGGGCCGTATGCTGGATGCGTTCACTGGCCTCAGCCCAGGTGGATTGAGTCTGTTTTGTTACCTGCTGGGTCGTCTCGTGGGCCTGCCACTGTCATTCTGGGTCTGGAATCAATTCCTTGCGGATGATCTTTAAAGCGTCTATCCCAATAAAAGCGGTGGCTCGATTTTGTTAACGGAATAGCTCGGCTAAGCAAGACATCAAACATTACTTACCCAGCCCCATTTGTGCCCATCTGACTGACAATTTTTTGGACAATTTGCACCCCGGTCACGGCTTGCCAGCCAAACAGCCCCAGCACTACCAGATTCAACGAAACGTGAACGCTGCGCACCCAGTCATGCTGCTTCATAAACGGCACCAGGGCCGCAGAGGTCGTAATCAACCCGACTATCCCCAACCCAGCAAACAAGTGGGGGCCAATCACAATCTTGCCGCTGTTGATATAGGTCACGGTGATGCCGCCGATTGCCCCCATAACCATCAGCGCTAAAAGGATAGAGCCAATTTGATGGTGCCGAATTGCAAATCGCCCTTTGATCAGCGCTTTCTTCGGTTCTCCCTCTGCCAGTCTCGTGCGCCGAACCTGTACTCCCAGATAGAGGGTGTAGAGCGCCAGGGCCAGCAAAATCCACATCGTAACAGGGTGAAAAAAGCTGAGATAGGGTTTAAGCGCCGCTAGATTTTCCAAATTCATGGTGGGGACTCCTGAGGGATTTATGGATAGCTGTAGTCGATCTGGGTGAGACATTTTTTCGCTAAAACGTTTAAATGTTTGAACGTTGGCGATATCTGGAATGGGTCGGTCGCGGCATCACTATTGTTAGACGGGGATTAGGATTGATTTGTGAGCGATCGCCATTCTTCAACCACTCCAGGATCAACATTCAGCTTGATCTCCGATTGGTCGAGGGTAGGCAAAATTAACTGCAAGGGGATGGCCGCTTCTAACTGCATCAGGATCGGCTGCAAATCATACTCGCCGGCATCTGTCCCCCCCTGGGCTTGATCCATAAACATGTCTGGAGAGACATCGGCGGCGGTGAAGGTGTTACCCATCGAGTCGATCAGGGTGAGTGGCTGTGAATGATCGAGATTTGTGGTGCCGGGAAATCCCACGAGTCGCAAGTACATCGTGGCGGTGCGATCCGGATGAGTCCGTTTGAAGGCGATTGCTTGCCAACTGTTGCCCTGTTGATCTTTCAGGGTTTGGCGCGACTGGGAAATCTCCGACTGGTAGATCGTCT
>CAZPYG010000427.1:0-2775 GCA_964590465.1 uncultured bacterium
TTTAATGAATCCCCACCGACGAGGTCCGCTATTTTCTACTCCTTCGACCTGAAGTTGGTGAAATCAATGCCCGTACTCTGCCGCAGTTGCTCCATAAAGGCGGCAATTTTGGTAGCACTGCCGCCCCCGCCGGGGTCGATGACGGTGACCTTCTCCACCTCCACCTCCGGCACGGTGGCCACCAGGCTGGCCAGCAGATCTTCCAGCTTCTGGAACAGGAAGATTTCCCGGGCATTGTCCCCTGCGGCCTTCCAGGTTTCGGCCAGTTCCCGGATGCCTTCGGCACGGGCGCGGCCATCCTGAACAATGCTGGCGGCATTACCCTTGGCCCGGGCCTGGGCTTCCTGGCAGGCGGCGGCGGCGGGGGCAATCACGTCGGCCTGGAGCTGTTGCTCCACCTGTTTGCGTCGCTCCCGCTGCACCGCCAGATCTGCTTCCGTACGGGCAACTTCTGCGGCAATTTCCGACTCCGCCTCTGAAATAGCAGCTTTGCGCTGGCTGAGAGCATTTTGCAGTCGCCGTTCGGCATCGGCCCGGGTGGTTTCAATTCTGGCCTCAATTTGCCGCAGGGAGGTGCGCTTCAGGTTTTCGGACGCCTGCAGGGCCGATTGGGCTTTGGCCTGGGCCTCGGCGATGCGAGCATCCCGCAGCAGATCCGCCTGTTGTTTGCGACCGATGGAGTTGAGGTAGTTCACATCGTCGGAAATATTTTGAATCTGCAGGTTGTCCAGAATCAGGCCCAGTTGTTCCAGGTCATCTTCCGCTTCGTCCAGTAGATTGCGCACAAAGGCCATTTTGTCTTCGTTAACCTGCTCCGGGGTGAGGCTGGCGAGCACCCCCCGCAGATTGCCTTCCAACGTTTCCCGGGCAATCTTTTCCACCTCTTCCCGGGATTTTCCCAACAGGCGCTCAATGGCGTTGTGGATGCTGGGTTCTTCCCCGGCAATTTTGATATTAGCCACCCCATCCACCTGCAGGGGAATGCCCCCCTTGGAGTAGGCATTGGTTACCCGCAGCTCAATGATCATGTTGGTCAGTTCCATGCGGAAGGTCTTTTCCAACAGGGGTTTACGGATGCTGCTGCCGCCTTTGACCAGCCGGTAGCCCACCTGGCGACCATCACCGACATCACGACGGTCCCCTGCGAAAATTAAAACTTCACTGGGCTGGCAGATGTAGTACAGGTTTTTGATAATCAGCACGATACTGCCGGTGGCTCCAAACATCACCACCAGCAGGGCAATAATGACGCTCATAGTTCCTCCAGGGGTTGGGATCCATCGGTCAGTTCAGGGCAGTTTTTCGGCGGTAGGTGAATGGTCAGGGGAATTCCCAGGGTTTCCTCGGACTGCCGCAGGAATTGCCGCACCATTTCGGGATAGGCGTTGACCAGGGAGGCAATGGCTTTGCCGTCACCGTTGTCAATCACGTTGACCTCGCCGAGGTGCAGACGACCGGGAATGCGACCGGCTTCCTTGAGCACCATCTCCAACTGCTGCACCAGAAACAGTTGGGAAGCATCGACCCCGGTTTCCTGCCATACTTTCACCAGCAGCTGACTGGCCTGGGCGGAGGCTTTAGCGTTTTCTTCCAGGGTGGCCGATTCCCCCCGGGCCTGAAATTCCTGGGCCTTTTGCTGGGCCCGGGCGGGCAGAATTTTTTCCACTTCCAGTCGGGCCTGTTCCAGGTGGGCCCGAATCGCCTGCAGTTCCCGCTGGGCCCGGGCCCGGGCTTCGGCGGCGGCGGCCAGGGTACGTTCTTCTTCAATGCGGGCCTGTTTCTCGACTTCTGCCGTAATCTGCCGCAGTTCGTTTTCTTTTTCTTGAATCACGGTGCGGGCCTGGGTTTGGGCCACGTCTGCCTGTTTGTTGCTGTCTGCCTCGATTTGCTCGGCTTCCGCTACGGCATTGGACTCGGCAATTTCCGCATCCCGCACGATATTGGCAATCTGGCGACGACCAATGGAGTTGAGGTAGTCCACCTGGTCAGACACACTCTGAATTTTCAGGGTATCCAGATGCAGCCCCAGCTTGGCCAGGTCATTGCCAACATCACTGGCGATGCGTTCGGCAAACTCCAGTCGGTCTTCGTTCAGCTGTTCCGGGGTTAGCAACGCCACGACACCCCGCAGGTTGCCTTCCAGGGTTTCCCGGGCGACCCGAGCAATTTCCTGGGAACCCCGCCCCAAAAAGCGCTCGATGGCATTGCCCACTACGGTTTCATCCCGGGCAATTTTAACGTTGGCGATGGCCTGAATATCCAGGGGAGTGCCCCCTTTGGAGTAAGCATTGGTGACTTCGATGGGCACCGGCATGGTGCTTAAATCCATGGTTTTGACGGTTTCTAGAATGGGAATACGGAAGGTGCGCCCGCCATAAATCACCCGATATCCCAGCACCTGGCCATCCTGCCGCTTGTATTTACGTCCCGAAATAATCAAAATTTTGTTGGGGTCACAAATCTGGACCAGGGCATTGACCCCCCAGATGGCAATCAAAATGGCAAAAATCAAAAAAGCAATGGCAACGCCGCCACCAAAGGCACCATTACCTCCGGTTTGAGCCACCAGCGGGGCAGGAGGGGGGGCTTCGGCCACCTCTACCGCTTCAGTTCTGGGTATCGAATGCTGCATGAATGCTATCTCTCTCCATCGCTATCCGGTAACTGCAACTCATCGGCTGAAACAACCCAAAGCTTGTTATGCTCTAACCCCACTACCAAAACTGTTTCCCCCACTGGAAAGGTTCGTTCTTCCTGGGTGAAGGCAAAAAATCC
>CAZPYG010000428.1:0-2756 GCA_964590465.1 uncultured bacterium
ATTCTAGTGGGGTTTGGGGCCGTGGGTAAAACCTCCCTGGTTAATCAGCTCATCCACAAAACCTTCGACCCCAAATCTGCCAAAACCGAGGGCATTCAAATTACCCAGTGGCCGATTCGCCTGAATGACTCGGAAGACATCAAACTCCATGTGTGGGACTTTGGTGGCCAAGAAATTATGCACTCCACCCACCAGTTTTTTCTCACTGAGCGCAGCCTTTACCTGCTGGTGCTCAACGGTCGCCAGGGTCACGAAGACGCCGATGCCGACTACTGGCTGGAGCTGATTCAAAGCTTTGGGGCAGATTCTCCGGTAATCATTGCCCTCAACAAAATCAAAGAGCATCCGTTTGATGTAAACCGGGGGGCGTTGCAGCAGAAGTTTCCAAACATTTGCGCCTTCATCCCAACCGATTGCGAAGCGGGGTTGGGGATTGACGAGCTTTACGCGGTCATCCAGCGAGAAACGGATCGTTTAGAGCCTTTACGTGCCCCCTTCCCGGCCAGTTGGGTGGCCATCAAAAATCGATTGGCGGAAATAGCAGAAAACTACATCTCCTTTGAGCAGTACCGGGACTTTTGCAAAACCGACGGTGAAACCGACTTTGGGGCCCAGGATTCCCTGGCCGTACACCTCCACAGCCTGGGCATTGCCCTCAACTATAAAGACGACCCCCGCCTGCGGGACACCCACGTGCTCAACCCCCACTGGGTCACCAACGGCATTTACACCCTGCTCAATGCCGAAGAACTCGCCCACAGCCATGGAGAACTTGAAGCCGCCTGCCTCAGCCGCAACTTAGATATTCGAAACTATCCCCCCGAACGCCATGGGTTCCTGCTAGACCTCATGGGCAAATTCGAGCTGTGCTTTCGGTTCCAGGAAGACGAAAACCGCTACCTCATCCCCGACCTGCTCGACAAGCAGCAGCCATCGGCAGCGACGGACTTTGACCCGGCAGCATGCCTCAACTTCCGCTACGAGTACCCCATTCTGCCTGAGGGACTGCTGCCCCGGTTCATAGTGCGGACCCATGTGCTGAGCGAGCACCAGCTGCGGTGGCGTACCGGGGTCATCCTCACCTTTGAGGGCAACCGTGCCCTGGTCAAAGCCGACCCCCAGGATAAGTGTGTTGCCATCAGCGTTAAGGGACCCATGACCAGTCGTCGCCGACTGCTGGCGGTGATTCGGTCAGACTTTGAGCGCATCCACAGCAGCTTTAAGTTCAAGCCCAAAGAGCTGGTGCCGGTGCCGGGACATCCCAAGATTTCCCTGCCTTACCAGGACTTGCTGGTGATGGAGCAGAACCGGCTCACTGAGTTTCCTCAGGTGATTGACGGTCAGATGGTGCAACTCAACATCCGTGACCTACTCAACGGGGTGGATCTGGAAGGTAGTCGTCGGGCGAAATCTAAACTCGACCGCCACAGTCATGCTCTGCGGTTGTTCTACAGCTACTCCCACAAAGACGAGCCCCTGCGGGATGAGCTGGAAACCCACCTGAAAATTTTGGAGCGGGAAAGGCTGATTCAAAACTGGCACGACCGCCGCATTTTAGCCGGTAGCGACTGGGAAGACGACATTGACGACAACCTGGAACGGGCCGACATCATTCTGCTGTTGATCAGTGCCGACTTCATTGCCTCTGATTACTGCTATGCCAGAGAAATGACCCGTGCCCTGGAACGCCATGAACAAGGAGAAGCAGCGGTAATCCCCATCATTCTGCGAGATATTACCTGGCAAAAAGCTCCCTTTGCCAGGCTGGGGGTGCTGCCCAAAGACGGCAAAGCCATTACCCTGTGGAACAACCGCGACTCGGCCTGGCGGGATGCTGAATGTGAGTTGAGGATGTGACTGCAAGGGCGAAGCTGGATGGAAACTTGTTGAACAGTTATGTCAATTTTTCCCCAGATGCTTCGCCCCTGCGTCTGGCCTTTTCTTTCTCGAAAATTTCCTAAGGGCAATTCAAATCGGCATTCATCTGGGCGCGGGCATCTTCCACCGCGACGATCTGCCCAGAAACAGAGTCCATAGCCTGTTGCAGCGTGGCAGTTTCAGGGATGCCTTGAACGGCACTGTCCAGTCCCTGATAGGCTGTCTCCAGCTCGGCGACCTTGGCCTCTTGTACGTTCTGAGCTGCCAGCTTGACCTGATCAAAATTGGTTTTCACCTCATCACGGGCGGCTCTAAAGTCGCTGACGGTAGAGCTGGGGCTCATGCTTTTTAGCGTTGCCACAGATGTATTAAACCGGGCCAGATCAGTACAGAGCTGAGCTTTCTGATCTGCTACCGACTCGGGAGCCTGATTGCCACAGGCAGCCAGCAACATAAACGGCAAAGCAACAACGGAAAAATGAGCTATTTTCATGATCAAAATCCTGCAAAAACTTAAAGAAATAGTTAAAGAAATGCATTGGGAGCGTTGCGATGGTGGCTAACCGGCTGAATCAGTAAAGGGGAATCAAGCCCAGAACCACCTGTAGCCAGAAGCCAGCTCAACCCAATCGCCGAAAGTTGCGGGCAAATTTGCCCGGGAGTGGGACTACCTGACCCGGATCTGATAAAGCTAGCCATCATTTAAACGCCCGAAAAAAATTGCAGCATTTAAAACTGCATGGATGATGAAAAAGGCACCTGATTGGGTGCATCCCAGTTTTGCAAATGTCATTCTGTTTGTCTTTCAGACAGGCTGTGCCAACGCGTTAGCGGCTCAGAAAGAGCAACGTAGCGATAGCGAAGTGAAGAATCCCGAT
>CAZPYG010000429.1:0-1113 GCA_964590465.1 uncultured bacterium
TTTGGATTCAAATGGTCAGATCCTCTTCGTGTTTGGTGATGATTCTTCCAATGATATAGCTTCACATGTACACGTATACAACCTTGAGTCAAGACAGAAGCTTCTTAGTCAGTCGGTATCTGCTCATGTTTTATCAAGCGAACATGTAGCTGTTAGCGAAAGCGGTGATTTTTTTGGTTTTATCTCCAAAGGCTCTTTGCAAGTTTTTAACTCTCAAGGGGATAATGTCTTGAAAGGCACACATGATTCTGAAATCCTTTCAATAGATTTTAGTCATGATGGATCACAACTTGTTACGCTTGATCGTGACGGAATTGCAAAAATCTGGAGTTTAGATAAGAAGCAGGAAGTTGCTCGTTTTCAGCATTCAGCGTCTTCTCTCACTTTTAGCATTGATGACTCTTATCTAATTTCTAATCTTAGAGATTCGCTTCATAGAGATGAGGAGAAAAAACAGCCTGCCATCTTTGTAGCTAGATCCTCGGACTTGGCAAAAGAAGTTTGCCGAAGATTAGGTCGCAATTTAACCGCTAATGAGTGGCTTGAAGAATATGGTGAAGAATTTCACAAATACCATTTGACTTGCCAAAATAGACCTGTTCATCCAAGTGTTATTGAGCGAGCTAGTGAATTGACTCTCTCCGACTTTGAGTACGCAAAAGCTACTTTCGAGAGGCTAATCCAGATTAGTAGAGATCGCAATCATGAGATTGACCTCATCCCAATAAAAAATAGTGCTTGGGATGTGGAAAAACAACAAGATCCTTTAGAAGCAGCCCTCTACTACAAAAAGGATTATATGTTGCGTTTAGCTCGACATGAGGCATCTAATCAGCAAATTGCAGAAGCTCAGGAGATATATCAGAGTTTGCTCGAGCAGTTTCCTGATATTGACTTGGACCCAAGCACCGAGGAAATCGAACAAGATCCGAAATTAGTTGCGTCTACTGTTGCTAAGCGCTTTGAAGATCTGTCCCCAGATTCGTCTCCAGAGTAGTTGCCAGCATGTAGCTACACTTCCCCAATGCTCCTCATCACCTCCCTCGACGATCATTCCGATGACATTTTGACGCTGGCCTTCAGCCCCGATGGGCAAACCCTTACCACCGGCAG
>CAZPYG010000429.1:1123-2749 GCA_964590465.1 uncultured bacterium
CACCACCGTGAAACTCTATGCCTGGAACCTAAAAGCCCTAATGGACTATAGCTGCGCCTGGGTCGGCATGGATTAATTCGCAATAATCCCGATATGGAAGAGCGACGAGGTATTTATAACGGCTTCGAGCCCGATGAAAAAGTAGTAGAAGACTTGCAATCCAAGGTTTCTGCCAAGTCATCCGGGTTTAGTCTTCTGTGGCAGCGGTTACAAACAGTTCTAATGCGGTGATATCGAGAGCGCCCAGTTGAGTTGAGACCAATGCATCCTCCCCTGCAAGCGTCATGATTTCTTCGTAGCGGCAATCCTGCAATGCCAACACCAAAATCGTTTCCGCTTGCGGGTCGATGATCCAATACTCGGGGACGCCTAAGTCCTCATACTGCATCCGCTTCGCCACATAGTCCCGGTTTCGCTGCACTTCTCCCGGACTCACAATCTCCACTACCACCAACGGCGGAGCCATTGACAGGCGAATCGTGTTGCGCGACTTCAGTTGAGCCACATGCTCTTCTCGTATCACCGTCAAATCTGGGAAGCGATTGCGCGGTTCTCCCCGCACCTCCAGCTCCAGGCCATGCCCCCGTACCCGCCGATGCCCCACCTTTTGAGCTAACAGAATCAGCAACAGAGTAGCAATTTCGACATTAAAGCCAGATTCAGGCGGCACAGGAATCAGCTCTCCATTGAACAGCTCGTAGAGATTATCGGTGCCGTCATCATAGGCCAGATACTCTTCAAAACTCTGAAACCGCTGTTTGAGCTGAACCATGGGCATCCTCGCCTTTGCATCAGGTCGCTGTTGATTTCATTTTAGTCTGAGGCTAGATCAACAAAAGGGGATGCCGACTATGCCAGCATCCCCGATCCGATTTATGGTGGTAGCTTTACTGTTGCTGTGCGGCCTCCACCGCATCCACCGCATTCACCAGACCGGCCCCAAAGTAGTACTGCTCTGCACTAATGGGTTCCGGCTGCTCATAAATGCCAGAGTTCCGCACAAAGGGAAAATCCAGCACCGTGCCAAAGCCCAGTTCCTTTTGCAGGCGATAGTGCATCACATCGGTCTCCGTCAGAGACAACGCCTCAAGGCTAGAGGTTTCCTGCAGAATGCGAGATACTTCTGCCCGATTCAAGCCTGGGTTTTCGCCCTTCATAAGGGCAACCACCCCGGCCACATTCGGGGCCGAAAACGACGTGCCCTGTACTTGCACATAGGTGCCCAGCGGGTCAAACCCCGGCCCCCAGGGGGTATCGGGTACCTCAATGCCTTCCCAGAACGCTGGCAGCCAGGTGCCCCCGGTGGTGAGAATACCTCCCCGCCGCGACAGGCTCAGGTCGCCCCCTGGGGCCACCAGATCCAGCTGGCCACCATACTGCGAATAGGGCGCACGGTGCCCCTCGCGGGTGGTGGCCCCCACCGAAATTACCCCCGGAATCGCCGCCGGAAAGCTGACCCCATCCAGGTTGCTGTTGCCTGCAGAGGCCACAATCACCAGGTCGGGGTAGCGGTCCATCAGGTCAAACAGGTGATAAACCAACGCTTCGCCGGGCAACAAGCCCCCCAGGCTGAGGTTGATGACATCTACCCCAATCTCAATCAGATCACCAATAATTGGAAAAACA
>CAZPYG010000430.1:0-2739 GCA_964590465.1 uncultured bacterium
GGACCAGGGCGGGGTCTTTCTCAAGAAGTGAGCAGATGGCCAGGGCGTAGTCTCGCGCCTGGTGCAGGGGATTTTTGACTGACTTTAGGTGTCCCTCGGGGGAGATCGCAAACTCATCAGGGTTCACAGACTTGATGGTGTCTAGCTTCCAGTCTTTGACCTCCAGCACGAAGAGACCCCGTGAGGGGTGCAGGAGGATGAAATCAGGATGCAGGGCTTTGGGGCCTACGGGTACGTCGTACCAGAGCCGGTAGTCATCATCCAGCTTGGCTTCGAGCCGCTGGGCTAGCCGTTTCTCTCCCCCGGTCATGCGACCGGCGCAGCTGCTGTAGGAGGGGATGAGAGTAGCCATGGTCTAAAACCCTGTGATTGCCCTCAGTGTGCCCTTGGTACAGGGGGTTGGAGGCGATCGCGCAAAAGAATCTCGCTATCTAGCTATCCTCAGCTCTGGCTTTCCCAAATTGAGGGAACTGCCGTCTCAGTCAGGGCCGAGGTTTGGTACCCGGCTCATCAGCTGTTGTCTAATTGCAGACAATAAAAAACCCCTAGCCGTAGCCAGGGGTGACCATTTCAAGCAAATTAGAAAATTTAAGCGATGAAGCCTAGCTGACAGCCCAAGACATCAGCAGCAAGCCAGTTACAAGTAGTGAGGCGAATGCGGCCTGCAAAGCGTAGCGCTTCTGCTGCTCAGGCGCGGGGAAGGAAGCGAAATACATATCAGGCTCTACAGCGTAGTTGTTGAGGATGCCGTTGTCGCGTTGGACGGTGGTGAACATTGCAGGGCTCTCTTTTGGGTTAAATGTTTCTGTATGTAAACTAATGTAACAGAAATGTAACAATATTGCAACAAAATCTTGCTTTCGTTTTGCTTATGCGTTACTGACTCGCTGCTTATGTCCCATAAAGAAGCCCCCACCGTGGCTACCAGGCTCGGGGGGCGGCTTTAGAGTGCCTTTAGCTTGGGGTTAGGTTGCCCAGATAGAGGGCTTAGACCCGCATCGTAGGTACGTGTCTACAGAGGAGGTTTTCTAGCCCTCACACCGTTGTTTGAGGCCCGCAGCAAATTCTTCTAAAGAGGGAGTCAGGTCAGGAAGCATACGGCCCAGCAATGGTTCCAGTAATCCGCTAAACACTTCACGCACTCTAAACTCGGTGGTGTTGTCAAGTTGTGGCGTGAGGGTAAAGGTGCGATCGCCCCTGAATAAGTTGAGCGGCAAGCCACCACTCAACGTGAACGTTTTAGGTGGAACAAGGTTATTAACCGTAAGTGCCATGGGGCGCTGGGGCTTAGATTTGGTAGATAGTTGCAGCACTTCACCATTGGCAAACTGACCTTCAATCCGATAGATGCCTGCCGCCCACTCTGAATAGTGATCTGCATCAGTCAGAACGGCCCAGATGGCTTCGGGTGGACAGGCAATTTTGATGCTTGCAGAAAAAGTTTTCATGGTGACTGTGGCATGGCAATGGACTAAATGGTTAAGTCTACTCCTGCAACAAAGGGGTATCAGCGCTCTATGTTCTGTTTGGTCAAGAGAACCCCTGCTATGGCTACTCAAAAAGCTGGCAGCGGGGGCTTTTTAGTGATGCATCTACTGGAGTCTTGGGTATGTCGTCATTGAAACCCAAGAGGAACGAATAGGATAAGTCCAGCGGCAGAGGTATTGAGTTGGATTGGCTCGTCACAAGTTTGCTTTTGGCGTTTGCGGGATGAGAAAGTGGTGAACGTCTTCGCTAACCCTACGTGAGCAGTCACATTATGTCGAGTAACCGGATACCTAAGAACCGTTACTCTCCTAAGCGGCGTGGGCTCATGCCCCGGCCAGCCTTGTCCAGGCTGGTTGTGCTTTGCTCCAGTCTCGTCCTTAGCTGGCCTGCGTATGCAATCATCGACGGCGATCCGGTTGAGGCTGATCGGTACAGATCCTATGTCTCGATCCGTGGCATTAGTCCCTTTCCCAGCCAGAACGGTGCCGATGCCAACCTCTGCGGTGGTGTACTGGTTGCGCCCAACTGGGTGCTGACGGCGGCCCATTGCCGTCGGGCTTACCAGCATCTGGCCAGCCGCGAGGCACCCGTAGAGGTCGGAGTGCATCTCCAGGCAGACGGTACTTTTGCCGGTCGTCTACAGGTGGTGGATTACCATTTTGCCCCGGCACTGTTGGACGGTGAACGGGTTGATGCAGCTCTGCTTAAGCTCAGCGGCGATGCTACTGAGATGGGGGCCACCGTGGCGGTCATTTTTGATGGGCCGGTCACCGTAGGTCTGCCAACCACTACAATCGGCCTCGGCAGTCCCACGTTGCCTGGAGGGTCGCTGATGGGCTATTCCTCAGTGGTCGCAGATCCCGGCAACTGTGACCACCCGCAGGTGGATTTCGGCCCTGAACACGATTTCTGTGTCGGTATTTCCGCCTCTACGCAGCGCACTGGCTATGGAGACTCCGGTGGCCCGATCTACACCCAAGGCACTACGCCAGACGAACAGTTCTTAATCGGTGTTGTCAAGGGGGGAGTTAGGATTGGCAGCACAGGTAATCAGGAAAGCGAGTACATTCGCTATACGCAAGCCAATGCCTTAAATGACTGGATTGCAGAATATATCTCTGAATGACGCTTACGATTACCCCTGTTAAGGTAGGCCTTCGTACTAGGGCGGTCTTGCTGCCCGAAAGAAACCCCAACAGCACATGGGATTTTGCGGCATTGACCACCCAGGCGGAGGCTGTGAGGTGTCCT
>CAZPYG010000431.1:0-2739 GCA_964590465.1 uncultured bacterium
GAGGCGACTACCTGAAAGCTTTGTTTGCCGGTCGGGCCAAGGTGCGGATACAGCTTCCCATCACTCTCGCCCCTGGCTCTGAACCTGAGCCTGATTTCGCCATTGTGCGCCAGGATGAGACCCGTTATCGCACCCGTCATCCCTACCCGGAGGATGTGCTGCTGTTAATTGCAGTGGCAGATTCCACGTTGAAACGAGACCGGGGCAGCAAATCTAAAATTTACGCCAGGGCAGGTATTCCTGAATACTGGATTGTCAACTTCAAACAACGGCAGGTTCTGGTGTTTCAAAAGCCCCAGGATGGACACTATCAAACTGAGCAGACCTTTACCGATCAGGACCAGATAGCTCCCCTGCTTATGCCTGATGTTACCGTCGATTTGCGGCTGCTGATTTTGTAAGCCCAGAGCAATCAGCAATACCTTTCTACAGATTTCTTTTATCCCATGTTGGGTTTAGGCTCAAGAGGAGACTTAATCAGCTTCTCGGTCGCCCTGTTAATTCATTCAAAATTCAAAATTCAAAATTGTTATCATGGCCAGCCAAACCTCTGCAGCAAGCACAACGGATATTCAACCCCAGATCGGCGGCAGCGTTGCCACCTACCCCTGGCAGTGGCACAACCAGCCCATTGCCGTTGCTTACGAAACTTTGGGAGAAGGTTCTCCCGTCCTGCTTTTGCCTGCCCTGAGTACGGTTTCCTCCCGGTCAGAAGTGGCAGATTTGGCAAAGGGGTTGGCTTCCCGGCATCAAGTCATTGCTTTGGATTGGCCTGGCTTTGGCGACTCCAGCCGGTTGCCCATGGACTACCGCCCCGACCTCTTCTACCAGTGCCTGAGCGACTTCGTGCAGAGCCAGTTTTCTGAGCCAATCGCCGTTGTTGCCGCTGGCCATGCCGCCGGATACGCCCTGCGGTTAGGAGCCCAGAAACCAGGCGTGTGGTCCCGCATGGTGCTGACTTCCCCCACCTGGCGCGGTCCCCTATCGGTCATGGGGGCACCCCAGGCCATGCGGGATGGGGTGCGGGAGCTGGTGCGGTCTCCCCTGGTCGGCGATGCCCTCTACACCCTCAACACCGCCCCGGCCTTTCTGCGGTGGATGTACCAGCGCCACGTCTTTGTGGATGAGGGCACCCTGACGCCAGACTTCATGGCCCAGAAGTACGCCATCACCCAGAAAGAGAATGCCCGCTATGCTCCAGCAGCGTTTGTTACCGGAACTCTCGATCCGGCCACCTCGCGGGAAGAGTACCTCGGCTGGGCCAGCTCCCTTTCGGTACCGCTGATGGTGGTGATTGGGCAACAGTCCCCCGATGCGTCGAAAGCCGAGATGGAGTCGCTTTCAGCCCTGCCGGGAGTTGAAACGTTACGGATGCGTGGTTCCCTGGGAGTCCATGAGGAGATGGGAGATAACATCGCCGCCGCCATCCTCAAGTGGGAGGATGCCAGCCAGCCCTGACCCAGTTGCTACGGACTGCCTTGGCTAGCGGATTGTTCAACCGTAGAGCGCCTACAGTTGCCCGTCCACAAGCGGTAAGCCCCAAAATCTCGGTACCGTCAGCGCTCCAAGTAAAGTGCTGTTTCCAATTCTGATGTCGAGGATTGAAGAGAGGGCAAGGTTTCTCCGTCTGTGGGTCAACGGCTTCTGTCTTTATCCATTTGTACTGGTTACAAAGTTCGCAGGCCAGGCAAAGATTGTTATCGGCGTTTGAGCCTCCTTTGGCCAGCGGCAAAACATGGTCAATCTGAAACCTACCCATCACCAGGGATTGAGGGCTGAGGCAATATTCGCAGCGATCGCCAGCTCTCTGGCGAACTAGTTCTCGAACTGCCTCAGGAATCGTGCTCATCAGGCCATAGGATCGAGCAGACCTCGCTTGACCGCTTCGGCTAGTGCCTCAGATTTGCGTAACTGGCCCAGTTGATAGACTTGCAATAAGGCCAAAAGCTCATAGCGCTCAGGCTCACTTAAGCCTTCAGCTTTACCCGCTGCCTGCAATTCACCAAGCCGAGCATTTTGGGTTTCCTGCATTTTCCCAGTGGCTAGTTGCAAAACTTCAACATCCATAAGTTCGGATATCGCCGGAAAAAATGCTTCCTCAGAGAAATTTTCAAGGGTTGGCCAGAGTTGTTCTAGGGCTTCTGTCAGGACCGCCGTTGCGTCTTTGCTGGTAGCACTCCCAAGACGTTGTGCTTCTTCGACCAGACCTTCCGATAACTTAAGGGTGACTTCGACGGTCATAAACCAAACGCCCAAAGCATATTTGCTTTAAGCATAGCCCATTGCTTTAAGGGCCTACTCTTTGGCTTATTGCACTAAGACGGCAACATTCATTGAGGCCACCAAAACCCCGGTTTATCCTCCCCGCAGCGGCAGCACCCTGGCGTTCGATGCGGATGGGAACTGCACCGAGGGATGCTCGACCTACTGAACCTAGTCCAAGTCCAGAAGTGGAGTTTTTCCTAAGAGAAAGCTCCAGGTTTCGGGCTGGACTTGGTATAGAACGCCGATGCAAATCCCAGGGTTCTATTCGGGATGGACCAAAATCGTGGCTGATTGGACAGAGAACCCTGGGATCTTGCCATAGAGAGCCCTGGGATCTTCACGTACTACACCGATGCTCTAGTTCACTCTAATTTCCGCTGGCTTGTACTCCAGCAACACATGGCATCCGTAACAAATATCAGGGCACCTCGAAAAATAGAAAGAATTTAGGGTGAAAACTCAAAAGAGGCCAAA
>CAZPYG010000432.1:0-2737 GCA_964590465.1 uncultured bacterium
ATTTCGCAAAAAGTTGGTAATCCCCGACGCCCGAAAGGTATGGTTGCACGCCTCCGTACTCACGCCTGCCGCTAGCGCCCTCCGCTTCACCATCGCCCACGCCTCCTGCCGCTGCAGCCTTTGTCCTGTCAGCTTCTGACTTCTCCCCGGTGCTGTCTGGAAGAGGGGATTGTCTTTCATATCCCGAAGCCCTGCTGCCTCAATGTACTGGTCCAGATACTCCTCAGTCGTGTGGTGGGCAGGCACCTCGTGATACTTGCCCCCTTTCTCATGCAGCCGGAAAAAGTAGCGTTTGCCCTTCGGGAAATAATCCCCCACATTCATCCCCAGCACGGCACCAATGCGAGCAAAACTAAAGAACATAGTAGCGATCAGCGCCCGGTCCCTCAAACCCACCACGGTGGAGGTGTCGATACTGTTCAGTAGCTGCACCATCTCCTCATCGGAGAGTACCGGCGTTTTACCTTGCTTGGCCCTATGCTTGACCCCACGCACCTCAGCAGCCGGGTTCTCGGTTACCACGCCATCAGCAGCCAGCCATCGAAACAGCGACCTGATAGCTGAGAGGTGCTGATTCTTCGTCAGGGCCGATCCGGGATGAAGCTCCACATAGTGAGCGATGATGATGGAGTTAACCTGGTGGATCCCAAGTCCTGGATAGCAGGCTTCTAGCCAGTCGAAGAACCGGGTCAGGGCTCGGTAGTAGGCAAGTCGGGTGTTAAGATTCCGAATCTCGGCGGTGAAGAACTCGACATACCGGTAGGTGGCTCGTTTTCCGGCACGCTCAAATATCAGCGGTAGTACAAACTCTGTGCCCGGAAGCATCGGGGCACTGCTCTGAGGAAGGATTAGGTTGCTCACACGCGATCCGTCAAAGGCTTGATATGCCTTGATTTTGGCATTTTTCGTCTATGACATAAAGAGGGATTATGTCATGGAAAGGGTGATCGTGACAGGGATAAAATAGTACGCTTGTCTTGTCCTTGGTATAGTCTTTTCCTATGCCGAAACAGACTTCCCTCTTCCCTGACGATAACTACGCTGACTTCCTAAACAGCCTCAAGCAGCGTATCCGAACCGCCCAGGTCAAGGCTGCCCTGGCGGTGAATCAGCAGCTGGTGCTCCTCTACTGGCAGATTGGTAGAGAGATCTTGTCTCGGCAGGAGGAACAAGGCTGGGGCAGTAAGGTCATTCAGCGGTTGGCGAAGGACCTCAAGCGAGAGTTCCCGGATATGAGGGGCTTTTCGCGCTCAAACCTCATGTATATGCGGGCATTTGCTGAAGCTTGGCCTGAAGAGCAAATTGTCCAAGAGGTGCTTGGACAAATTCCCTGGTACCACAATATCGCCCTACTGGAGAAGGTTAAGGACCCTCAGGCAAGGCTCTGGTACGCGAGGAAGACAATGTCCAGCGGTTGGAGCCGGAACGTCTTAGTCATTCAGATTGAGAGTGACCTCTACCGTCGCCAGGGAGGCGCTGCCACCAACTTTGACCGAACCTTACCTAAGCCTCAGTCCGATCTGGCTCATCAGCTGATCAAGGATCCTTACAATTTTGACTTCCTCACTATCAGTGACGAGGCCCATGAGCGGGAGCTAGAGCGTGGGCTAATCGACCACATTCGAAACTTCCTGATGGAGCTTGGCCTTGGATTTGCCTTTCTCGGGAGTCAGTATCCCCTAGTAGTCAGTGACAAAGAATTCCGGATCGACCTGCTCTTCTACCATGTCCATCTTCACTGCTATGTGGTGATCGACCTCAAAATGGGGGAATTCGAGCCTCAGTACTCTGGGCAGATGAGCTTCTACGTAGCTGCCGTAGACAACCAACTGCGAAGCGCTCTTGATAACCCCACAATCGGAATCATTCTCTGTAAGTCGAAAGACCGGACCATCGTTGAGTATGCCCTCCAGGGGAGTCATCAGCCTATCGGCGTTTCGACTTATCAAGTTCAATCGCAGCTTCCACCAGATATGCAGAAGAATCTGCCTACGGTAGAGCAGCTTGAAATGGAACTCAGTACGGCGATTGATGAAATTACAGAGGAAGATGACTCAGAGTAAGTTTTTTCTGAACAAGCCCTTTTCTTCACGGCTGAAAATTAATTAGTGTGAAAGTTGTGTGTAAACTTCCATCTTGGTCTTAGCCCAGAGATCGTCGGGGAGCAGTTTGGCGTATGCGTGCAAAAATGCTCTGGCCTTTCCAATATCTCTCATTTGCTCGAAGACCAGGGCTAGTCTTTTAAGCGTTGCTGGGTTATTCGGATGTTTTCGATTTAGCTGAATCAATATTTCCGAAGCCTCCTCATAGTGTGCTTTTGCACCTAAGATAGAGGCTTTTAGAAGCAGCAAGTGTGATGAATCTTCTTCCTCCTGAAGACATTTACTTAACACATCTTCGGCTTTATTCAGTTGTCTTGTTTCCAAATACGACTTAAGTGCAATTCTCTGCAGATCCCTTTGAATTGAAGAAGAAGCTTCGAGTAACTCAAACTGGTCTTCAATATACTTAAGACAATCATAGTAGCGCTCATCTTTGAAAGCTGCAAAGACCATCAACCGAAAAGCATGAACATCATTGCTTTCATCAAATTCAGCCGCCGCTACTGATTCGGCTTGTCTATATTCATCTTTCTCCAGGAGATCGACAGCCTGTGAAGACCAATCCTTATGTTTTTGAATAGGATTGGGGATAAACTGTACAGGCTGATAATTCAGCTGTGCTTGACGAGCCTTAG
>CAZPYG010000433.1:0-2732 GCA_964590465.1 uncultured bacterium
CCCCCCACCTCTAAAACCGAGGATACGGCGGGCATGGTTTTGGCGATCTCTTCTAGGCAAAAACCGGAGAATGCGCTTTTCGAGTTGCCCCATCTGGGGACGACTGGGGACAGTTGGGGACGTTGTGGTTGAGTTATTGGGTTCTGGCGTTTCAACGTGTGGGCCAGATACCGGAGGTTGGATGACCCGTGGCTCAGGTCTCGTCTGAATCTTCGGCTCCTCTACCTCAACCTTCTCCAGCGTCGGCAGAGTAATGCCAAGAAACTGCCGGGCAATGTCCTTGGATTCGAATGCCGCCAGAGTATAATTCCGCTGGTTCATCAGCACCGCCAGAGTTTGCTCCAAGCGCTCGGAGGGGATGACCACCTCCATACGGTCACTGACGGAATAAAAGTCTGACCCGGCTGCAGCAATCAGCCCCTCATCCAGAAAATATTTGCCCCCCGATTCCTTTGCCTTTGGGGTTTGCAGCACGAACCCCTCGCCATTGAACTGAGTCTTGAGAATCAGCAGCTCATCCAGGGTTTTGACAATTCCCCGTCGATTGGTCAGCTCTGTTATGAACGTCATGACCTGCTGGGGAGTACTGAACGCCACTGGTTCCCTGGTCAACTCCTCCTGAATGTCAAAGCCTTTGAGCATCATCAGCCCCTGGCGCACCTGCCCCTGGTAGTCGGTATAGTTCACCAGCTTGCCATTAGGGTATTTCTCAAACGCCTTGATCAGGTTGCCAGTGAAGATTTGCCGGTTCACCCGCCCCGCCTCCTGCTGCTTGTCGAATAGGGCATACACATCGTTGCCGAACCAATCTTCGGTTTGAACCGTGGCTTCCAGGGCTCCTCCCCGTCCGGTGTTGAATTTCGATAGTGGCACCGTTAGCTGCCGGGCAGAATCCGCCACCAGAATCCGCATCTTCCAGCGATTGGGTGCTGCCGGACTGCCCGAACGCTTCTTGGCGTCAATGCCCACCACCACCCCGTAGAAAATGCTCTTGCTAGCTGGCGTGATGAGCCGAATCGGCGTCCCTGAAGGGAACTCTTCCAGCACCGTAGCGACGTGGTCCAGTTGCTGGTTAATGCGGTTGTTCAACTTGTCGATGGCTTTGGCGTCCTGCTTTCCGGCTAACGCCCCCTGCCGATATTGCTCCGTTTCAGCTTCTAACTGAGCGATAGTCGTTTTGGCCTGTTCTAGCGCCTGGGTCTCGACCGCTGGCCTATCATGCGCTTCAACCGTTTTCACCCCATCCAACCCGACCTGCTCTCGCACCGCATTGATTACCTGCAGCTGGGTCAGGGGCTTCGTCTGGCTCTTGGCATCGACAATTTCAAGATAAACGGGTCCAGTGAACTCACTCCGGGTACTGCCTTCGTCGGCTACGACTTCCATCCTGGCTAGAGGACGAGCATCTAAATCTAGCTGATCGGCCTCCAGAATGCTTTCACCCATGGCTCTGGCCTGGTCTACCAGGTCCCGATACTCGGACTCAATCAAGCTGTAGAGGGATTCCTGCTCTTCAATGGGTAGCAGCGGAATCCGACCTGTCACCTTCTTAATCAAGGCAATATCAGAAGCATCATTATCAGCTTGAGCCGATGGAAAATCCAGCCTGGCATTCAGCTCCGGGTCATCCGCCAGCAGTTCGGTAACCACCTGCTCTCCGTAGGGATTCATGAAATCCACCACGTTGTTTAGGGAAATATCCGTTTCCCGCGCAGCGGTGGTATTAGCGTTGAGGCTGGCCATCTTGCGACAGAGAATTGCCCCCGGTCGCTTTTCGGCTGGAAGATCGCCCATCAGCAACGTGTAGGCGGGTAGAGCCACCTGCCCGGTGCGATGCACCCGTCCCAGCATCTGCATAAACACATTGATGTCCCGCTCGGCCTGGGCCACAATCATGTGGCGGGGACGCTGGTCAGCAAACTTCTCTGAGGCATGGAGCGAAATCCCTGTGGAGCCCGAACAGTTGAGCAGAATGACATCGGCATCGCCCGCGTTGAACCTGGCCACAGCATCGATCCTGCCCTTGGCTTTCTTTTCCTCCCCTTGCCGCACTTTGTAAGCCATGGTGCCATCGGCGGCATACTCAATGCCCGCTGTCCGCCCGGTGACTTCGGTTACCCGGTAGCCTGCCCGCTCCAGCTGCTGCTCGATATAGTCGATCGGGCTGATGGGAATGCCGCTAAAGTCGGACTCGCGAATCCAGTCCAGGGCGGATTCATAAACCAGAACCGCCTCGGCACCGAGTTGGTCATCGCTGAGTCGCATCCGCGTTGAGGTGCCCCGGTAGTCTTTCACCACCACATCTCTGGAGCGCTCCAGATACCGCTCCAGCAGATCCCCAAAGGACAAGTTCATGGAATCCCCAGGGCTCAAATCCTGGGCCTCCGCATAGGCCTCGATGAAGCTGCCCATGGTGTTGGCCACCGTAATCACGGGCTTCTCACCCCGCTGGAGCGCTGAGATCGCCTCCTGCACTGTGGCATCGGCTTTTTGGGCCAGCAATCCCTGCTCAATGCAGTTGTGCATCAGCGAGGTGAAGTTCGTACTCCTGGCTCCCACCTCGCCTATCGCTCCATCTTCCCCCAGTGCCTTCGCCTCAGCCTTCACCTCCTTACTGATGGCCTTTACCGCCTTCTGCTTGGCCCGGTCGAAGTCCTTAATCGCCCGCATCGCCGCCGAGAAGTTGTCCGCCACTTCCCGATCCACTGGCACCGTCTTGGCCTGAAATGAGA
>CAZPYG010000434.1:0-1097 GCA_964590465.1 uncultured bacterium
CCCTATCGCAGCTCCAAAACCCTTAATTCTTCATGAACCCCTGAAGGCTTACCATATTTGCTGGTTGCTGCCGGGAATTGCTTTCTTCTTGTTTAAGATTTCTTTCCATAGCGAAAGTAGCTTAGGCTTCGTAATCCTGCTGCCCTGTATCTGACCATGGTTTGTTGAAAAGTCTGCATCAGCATATAGAAGTTTACATTCAATTTCCGACTTGTCCGCCCTTTCTCTTTCCTCCTTACTTCTGCCTACACGACCTACCTCTTGCAGGTAGTCTTCTAGATATGACGGAGGGGTTAGATGAATGCAGGAGTGGATATGAGGAATGTCCATACCCATGCCGAAAGCCTTGGTGCTAACTAAAGCGTTAATGTCTTTATTTCTGAAATCCTCATAAATTTCCGCCCTAGTTTCTGCAGGCAGACCAGCATGAAAATATTCCAGCTTAGTACTGCAACCATCACCCGTTCTGAGAATCTCAACGAGTTCTTCTGCATGGGACCTACGAGTGGAAAAAATAATAGCCGAACTGGTATCTGTATTAAGCTCGTTAAGCGCTTTCTCAACAAATCCTTTTCTTGCTGACAGATCCCCCTCTCGGCCATAGGCTGCATCGCTCACACGCTCTACTTTTAGGTCAAGAAATTCTTGAATGGGCTTGCATGGGCCAGAGGGCTGTACTGCATAGGTTTTGTCCCTATCCTCTTCATGAATTTCGATAAACTTCTCCAGGCTGGTCTGAACGGCCTGGGTGACTGTTGCGGAAAATAGCAGGATGGGGGTACGTCGTCTATCTGGGTTAGGCGAACGGTAATGAGCCTTGATTTCTTTCATGGCGTAGAGGTAGTCGGGGCGGAACTCGAACCCCCACTGGCTAACGCAGTGGGCCTCATCCACCACGATGTACTCAAACCCCTGATCAATTTGGTAGCGACTATCGATGGCTTCCCTAAAGCGATTCACTCGAAAGCGCTCTGGGGCTACAAAGAGCAGTTTGATGCGGTTATCGACAATACCCTGATAGACCTCGTCCATTTCCCAAGGAGCGCGATCACTGCTCAGGTAGTCTACAGCTTCGATAAAGCCCTTACTCCACAGGT
>CAZPYG010000434.1:1197-2728 GCA_964590465.1 uncultured bacterium
CAGGTAGTCTACAGCTTCGATAAAGCCCTTACTCCACAGGTTCAACACCTGGTCGGCCATGAGAGCCTTCAATGGTGTAAGGACGATGGTGAGCCGCTGCGTATAACTTCCCCTGAGCAGAGCCGGAATATGGAACAGTACAGATTTGCCTTCGCCAGTGGGCAGCCTTACCAGTACATCTTGCTGATTCGTGATGATGGCTTTGAGCGCTCCTGTTTGAGACTCGCGAAAGCTGTCGTAGCCCCAATAGGTCTTTAGAAATTTCTCGTAGTTTTCGTAGTCTGCTGGTGCATCTTGTCTCTCTATATCGCCCAGTTCTTCGCGGAGTATATCCAACAGAGTCTTTTGGTCAACAACTTGTTTAGGTAGAAGACCCGCCGAAAAAGGCTGATAAGTAGAGCAAACGTTTTGGAAACTGGATGGATGACACCGGGCATCGAGAATAGTCACCTCAGGCATATTTTCTTTGTCGCGATGAAGCACTACCCTTAGCCATGGCCGTAAACCATGCTCAACACAGGACTGTATATCGCCGGAAGACAGGCGGACTCTCGAAAAAGGTTCTTTCTTGCGCTTGGTAGAAGTGCGGGTCACAGGCTCTATAAGATGCCGAGAATCGCCATCGTTAGAACCTGAATCCTCTTCTACATCGACAGTCGGAGACGTCTCATCCTCGCCCTGGCCTTGCAGGATGGAGTCATCGGTCTCGTTGAAGTTCTCCGACTCATCTTCGGTTGGTGCAATTTGCATCCACCATTCGTGCAGAGGGAGCGAGTCGAACACGAGCCGGACTGGATACCCTAATTCCTGGCTAGCCTCTAGCCAGGCGTGGGCGTTGCTTTGATGATCAACAGCGCAGTAACTACGAGACAACCGCTTGCCAGAGTTATGGAGATGTTCCAGGTAGCGTAAGGTGCTGCGGTGCTCTTGTTTTGGCCGAGTTTGATTTAGCCGTTCGAGTACAGTCCTAAGGGGTTCTAATTCAAGCTTGTGAGCGACCAGCAGAATGGTAGTCGCTTCGTTTTTGCTGGTGTGGATGAGGGCAAAAAAACGGGAAAGCGTATCTCGCCAATACAGAGAGCGGTTCCTTGAGGTGCAGTGCAGAGGTTTTTCGCCTGAAATGTGGGGAAGAACCACAGAAAGATTTTCGTCTGGTTTCGTAACTTTCTGCCCCGGCTGAAGTTGGTTAGTTAGGGTATTTTGTTTCCAGTACCTGTGGACTCTCCAGGTTTTATATCCTTCTTGCTTTGCGAATGCCGGAGTATATTCTAGCCAGAGGCTTTGTCTATTTAGCTCAAGGTTTCTGATGCCTTCTAGAGCAATAGAAGCATCGTTAACTCTAAAGAGAATGTGAGAACCGTAATATTGTTCCTGCTCCCTTAGGTGTGAAGCAATTTGGGATGAATTTTGTTTGTAGGAAGTGTGTAGCTCGGCTAAATATCCTTCTTCGGGGTAGAGACACTTGTAGCCAGAATCGAGAAGATCTGGGTTATCTTTGAAGCATTCGTAGGTCGTTACTCGGATATATTTT
>CAZPYG010000435.1:0-2718 GCA_964590465.1 uncultured bacterium
TGAACTGGGATATCACGCCATTGGTCTGCGATATCCCAATTCCTGGGAGGTGGGAAGCCTTTGTCGCAAAAGCAAAGATGTCAACTGCCATGAGTCAGTGCGCCTGGAGATCTTGGATGGGATACAGCGATCCCAAGAACTAAACATCGGCCAAGCCGACTCTATCTGTAACCGGTTAGCCAAAGCCCTTCTCTATTTGGAGCGGCAGTCGCGACAAGGTGGTTGGTCTCAATATCTAGATCAAGACACAATTCAATGGTCTAATTTGGTCGTAGCTGGCCATTCCCAGGGGGGCGGCCATGCTGCCATCATCGGCAAACAACACGAAGTCTCTCGGGTAATTATGATGGGGGCTCCTGCAGACACCAGCAGAGCCTTACAGGGAGCTTCACCCTGGTTAAGCAGCGATCAGGCTACTCCTCCAGACCGATATTTTGGCTTTGTTCACGTACAGGACCAGGCCTTCAACAAGGTGCTACGGGCATGGCATTTACTGGGGCTAAACGCCTTTGGAGACCCCGTCAATGTCGATAGCTGTCCTGCGCCCTTTGGGGGATCCCATCAGCTAATTACTGAAGCCAAGCCCTCAAGACCCGGAAAGTATCACGGCAGCGTCGTGGTCGATCATGCAACTCCCGTTTCCCCTGATGGAGTTCCTGCCTTTCGGCAAGTTTGGAAATACCTTTGTAATGTCAACTCACCTTTAGGTAACGCTGATGGCTAACCAAGACAAATCTGTGGAGGAAAAGCGCAAACAGGCCCTAGCGAAAGTCCGTGACCGTCGAGGAAAGCAAAGAATAGCGGCAGCTGAGGGGCGACAACAGGGCCAGGGAGATACAGCCCAGGTTTTGTTTCGCCAACTGCGGCACCGAGCCTTAGAAAACGATGGCTTAAACACCCAGGAATACGACGAAGCCGAAACCGACCTGAATGAGGAGTCCTTTGATACTGATCTGAACCTCTCAGAATTTTCTTCTGGAGAGGAAGATATTCTCGAAGCGGGAGCATCTACGATCCCCTCTCTGAAGAAAGTTAAGCGCATCCTGAAGGCAAGTGAGGATACGTTTTTAAGGGAGTTGCTTAACACTGCGTCAGCATCGCTGAAAGCGGTGGTGGCCCTTAACTCTACTCAGGAACCCGAAAGCGATGGAGAACAACCGTCCCAGTCCTGCGCCTCAAGAGCCGGCTTTTCTCCAGAAATTCATATCCGAACAAATACGGAAGCCAGAACTTTGTCGGTTTCTGACAATGGGCAAGGAATGTCAGCCCCTGAAATAGAAGCCTATGTGATGAAACAAATTGCCCCCCTGACGGAAGGGGAAACCGAACAACCGGAAAAGGTATCACCAGAATTTACCGGTGGCACTGGTCTGGGATTTTTAACGGCCTGCTTAGTCGCTGACCAAATTGACATCGATAGTTTGTCTATGGAATCCGAAGCAGAAGCCGTCTGTTGGTCTTACGCCGAAGAAACTGGTCTGAAGCTTCGCCCCTCCTCCAGGCAGACTCCGGGCACCACCATTACATTGAGGCTTCGCCCAGACAAACTCCAGTACTTGGAAGATAGCCAACTGCAGCAGCTAGTCAGCGCCTGCTGTTGTAACATAACAGCTCCGATTTTCCTGAATGATGATTTATTGCACGAGGGTAGGACCAGTGAGATTCCTAAGAAAATCCATCGTGCTGCCCAAAGGCTAGAAACCCAGGAGCAAAAAGTTAGAGATGCCGTACAGCGGTTCAGGGATGTCAGAGCCGCAAAGCGGGCTCAGCTGGAAGCTCCCGAAGATGAAGAAACCCTGTTGCCCCCTCAACTTGCCCGAGGTGAGCGGCAGCAACTCATTCGCGATCTGATTTCAGTCGATCTTTTAGAGAATACTCACCATTGGCTCAGTGGTGCCCCTTCAGAACCGGACCTAAGTGCTACTCCCATTGAGGAAATAAAGGCCCTTCAGAAGCAAGTTCAGTATCGTCATAAAGTGCTGAGTATTCTCTTAAAAGAAACCGAAAATGAACTCGATATGTTTGATTCCTACATTCGGATGGTTAACCATGCTAATGCCTTAGAACAGGCAGCGTCTTCTAGTGTAGAAAAATGACTAAATCTAGGACCACTAAAACAATGCGGACCTTTTATCTTGGGCGAAAAAACTTGACCAAATCCACAAGTGGAGTTTTGCTTAGGGAAGACCGGGTTTCCAAGATGGCTTAGTTTAGACAGCCAACAAACTGAGTCCCCGAAAGGGGTAACTAAACCTTGATCGCTTAATTCTTATGTGGCAATTAAGTGCCAGGTTTCCTGTTTTTATCCTAGCCGCGCGGGTTTCCCATGTTCGCACCCTTAATCATTCTTTCCCCTCCTCGCTCCTTTTCGTCGGTTGTATCGACGATTATTGGCCAGCATCCTCAGCTTTACGGATTTCCGGAGCTACATCTGTTTAGCATCGATACTGTCGATGAAATGGTGAAGAAGAAGTCGAATAGCGGAAAAGTCGCTCCCCCTGGGGTAATTCGAACCCTCGCCCAGGAACATGATGGCGTGCAGACGACGAAGACGGCCCTGAGGGCTATTGACTGGTTGCTGGAACGACGCCATTGGACCACTCAGGAGTTGTTCAACTATTTATTAGAGCTAGTCAATCCTCGTATTGGGGTAGAAAAAAGCCCACAAACAACTAAGAAGTTAAAGTTTATTGAAAAATCTTACGAGTGGTTTCCGGA
>CAZPYG010000436.1:0-2717 GCA_964590465.1 uncultured bacterium
GCGGTTGCAATCGCCGCATCCACCGCATTGCCTCCCCGCCGGAGCACCTCAATGCCAATCCGGGTTGCCCAAGGGTCTACGGTGGCAACTGCTCCCCCCTGGCCAACGGCTACAGGCTCCGTATCGTCCTTTGCTGCTAGCGAAAAGGGGAGTAATAAGCTGCTACAGAGTAGCCCAACCAGTATCGGAACCAGAAAAAACCGGCGTTTCATCACGTTATTCCAGACAGAACGATTCAATCCAGGACGGCAACAAAAAAGCACGGCATCGACCGTGCTTTTCAACTAAAACCAGAGTAAGTCTATCTATTTTAGGGCCATGCCAACCTAGGACTGCTGCAGGGCCTGGGGTTCAACGGAGTCCGCCGCACTAGCCTTTTCCTTGTCCAACCGCCGCTTGCGGGCGTAAAGCTGAATCGTGGCAGCCATCACCACAATCAAGCCAAAAATCAGCCAGGGAGTCACTGTCGTGGGGAAATTATTCTTGAACACCACCAGCATCACGATAGTGACTAGCAGCAGGGTGGGGGCTTCGTTCAGTGCCCGCAGCTGCTGGCTGGACCACTTGCACTCATTTTGGGCCAGCTTTTTCATCAGGCGACCACAGTAAAAGTGGTAGCCCAGCAGTATCGCAACCAGGCCTAACTTGGCGTGCATCCAGCCGTTTTGGAGGTATTCCGGCATGGTCCAGAGCAGCGCCACCGCCATTGCCACCGTCACCACCATGCCAGGGGTCGTGATGATAGTGTAAAGGCGCTTTTCCATAATTTCGTACTGGCCCTTGAGGATGCTTTGGGCCGGTTCCGGCTCGGCCTGGGCTTCTACGTGGTAGATAAACAACCGCACCAGGTAAAACAACCCGGCGAACCAAACGACCACGCCGATAATGTGAAATGCTTTGAACCAGTAATAAGCCATAGTGTTTGATGGGTTGGGAAATTTGAGATTCCTGCTGAATGTTGCAAACCATTAAGTCCGCCTTCCATTGTTATGTAGCGGCAGGCAATTGAGAAGTTGGCCGCGAAGGTTCTTAACGTTCGCCGAGACAGCCCCCGGTGTGAGAGGCTTAAGGGCGACCTTATCGTTATTGGAATCGCTCCCTCTATGCAGGTTGACTGGCAAACCGTTAAGACCTATGAAGACATCCTCTATCACAAGGCCGATGGCATCGCCAAAATCACCATCAACCGGCCCCATAAACGCAACGCTTTTCGGCCCAAAACCGTCGTAGAAATGTATGATGCCTTCTGCGATGCCCGGGAAGATAGCCGCATCGGTGTCGTTCTGCTGACCGGGGCTGGCCCCCACACTGACGGCAAGTATGCCTTTTGTTCCGGGGGAGATCAGAGCATTCGTGGCAAAGCAGGCTATGTAGACGATGAGGGCATCCCTCGCCTGAATGTGCTTGACCTACAGCGATTGATTCGCTCTATGCCTAAAGTGGTCATCGCCCTGGTGGCAGGCTATGCCATCGGTGGCGGCCAAGTCCTGCATGTGGTGTGTGACCTGACCATCGCCGCCGATAACGCAATTTTTGGGCAAACCGGTCCCAAAGTGGGTAGCTTTGACGGGGGCTTTGGAGCCAGCTACCTGGCGCGCATTGTAGGGCAAAAAAAAGCACGGGAAATCTGGTACCTGTGCCGTCAGTACAACGCCCAGCAGGCCCTGGACATGGGGTTGGTGAACTGTGTTGTGCCGGTAGAGCAACTGGAGACCGAAGGGGTCCAGTGGGCCCAGGAAATCTTACAGAAGAGCCCCATTGCGATTCGTTGTTTAAAGGCCGCCTTCAACGCCGATTGCGATGGCCAGGCCGGGTTACAGGAACTGGCCGGTAACGCGACCCTGCTCTATTACATGACCGAGGAAGGCAGTGAGGGGAAACAGGCTTTCCTAGAAAAACGCCCCCCTGACTTTCGGCAGTATCCCTGGTTGCCCTAAGGGGGTGTAAGGCTCAGAAAAGCGGCTCTGCAGATGGAGGCAGAGCCGCTTTTCTAAATCGTTTTTTTATTGTGAGTTCTTAAACATTTGGAACGGCTTGCAGCGATTAAATGGGTAGTCTTAATGCAGTTTTTTCTTTTCTGAAAGTCATTTCTGCAGGTTCAAGTTCAGTCTCTGGCAGGTGAATTGCAAGGGGTCTTGGCAGGATTTCAAGGGGCTGCAGTTCAGATAAAGGCGTCAAAAATATGGGTACAGCTAAGGAACAGGCTTTCCACTTGCCCTGCACCGGTACCCCTAGCTGCCCGCAGTGGCCCCCACGGCGACCCTCTGGGGTGTAGTGGCTACAGCGGCTGCAGTATGAAGCTGAAGACTTCATCGGTTTCATAAGGATTCCTTGAGTTGAGCGAAACTGACATCATTTTCTAACAGGGTAAAGCCCTGTGATTTCACCGAAAAATCACCTGGGGCAAGGGGTTCTGGCACAAAAAACAGGCTAAACCCAACACCGTTCTTTTATATTTTCTTTATATTTTCTTTAAACATGGTCATATTGCTTGATTTTGACCTTGAATCTACTTCGAAAGGAAGAAACAAGCTGGGGATCAAGAAGATGCCCCAGCGGCTATAAAAGTTTGGCTCTAATAAAGAAGGTATTAGCTAATACTTATTGCCTCTATCTAAAGGCATAACTTAACAGATATTTCAGTGGAAACACTGAGGCAATAAGCAGGATCTTGAGGTTTTTAGTTTGGATGCCTCGGAGAAAACTACAACAGCCCC
>CAZPYG010000437.1:0-2716 GCA_964590465.1 uncultured bacterium
CGGGGGCTGCCCTGGTGGAGGCCTGCAATCATGTCGTGAATCTCGCGGGGCAGCACCGCTGTCTTCAGCAAATCTGTTGCCAGCTGGAAGTAGATAAAGTCGCCACCGACCAACCAGCCCAGAGGTTTATCCGCTGTACTGCGGGTGGCTTCATAAACAATCTTAAGCTGGTTACGCAGCTGCCCCTGGGTACCGGCAGAGTCTACGGCCCGTAAGATGCGTTCCCAAAAGCGGCGGCGGGAGGGCAGCAGGGGATAGTCGGGGACCAGATCTTTCTCATCGTGGGAACCGCTGGCGATGCGTGTGTCAGACAGGTGGCGGGAGATTTCTCCCAGGTGGGTAGTCAGGTAGGTCTCCAGTTGGGGAATATGGTCTGGCTTCTTGCGGAGGATGATTTGCCGAATCACCGTATCCACATCCTGGTCGGAGAGTTCGATGCTGATTTTAAAGCGGGCCTGTAAACGTTGGAGGGCGGGGGTGCCTGAGAGAGCCGTTTGGCCAGTAGCCACAAACAGCAGTTGGCCTTTGAAGTGCTTACTGCATTCCTCTGTAATCTCTTGAATGGCGTAGGAGATATCGGTATCGTCGCCAATGTACTGCTGAACTTCGTCCAGGGCGATGAGCGTACAGGGAAACTGGCCATCGCGAGAAAGGGCACTCTGGATGGCGGTGTTCATCTCATCGTCAGAAATATCGCTGACGTTGGGAAACTGCTCTTTCAGTAACAAGAAAACCTGGTCAGCCGGGGTAGTAAAGCCAGGGAAACAGTTCACCAGTGCCTCACCCAATAGGGGCGAAGCGTGCATGTGAGCCAGCTCTTTTTCCCAGACCTTACCGGCCTGTTCGATGTAGGCTTTGACCGCGTCCAGACAGTCGTTATCCCGCAGCCACATGACAAACCTGGCGCGGGGGTATTGCTCCGGTAGCCCTGCCGACTTAAACACAATACTCAGCAACGCCAACCGAACGCTCCCCTTAGCGCTGGACCCTAGCGTACCTGCCGCCGCATGGAGCCCGCCGCCCCGCCGTCCGGCTGTAGAGAGGGCTGTCAGCAGGTCGGAGACTTCCGTATCCAGATTGGCCAGGTCGCGGGCGGTCGCCTGATCTTCCGGAAAGGTGAAGTTCACCCACAGTGCCCGCAGCATTTTGACCAGGTGAGACTTACCACTGCCAAAGAAGCCGCTGACCCAAACCGCCGGTTGCTCTGGCTTGCCCAAATTATCCAGATAGCTTTCTAGAATGCGCCGCAGCCCCGCAGCGTACTGCCCATCACAGACAAAGGTATTCAGCTCATAGCGGAGGGTACGGCGTTCTTCCTCGGTAATAGAGTCCTGAACTTCGGCTACTCCGTTATTGAGCAGTTCCTGGTTATACGGGTCTGTGACGTAGACTTCTCTGTTTAGCGTAGCGACCATTGCGACCTTTCTCTATTTCAAGACGTAATTGGCACGGCCAGGTAATTCCAGCCGTCACGGGCATCTAAGAAGCGGTAATTTTTGTCTTCGTAATCTCCAGGGAAAAACAGGAGCAGTCGTCCCCGCACGTTGGACTGCAGTTTGCTGACCAGCTCAGAGATTTGCAGAAAGCCAAACAACCCGCCCAGGCCCGATAGGGCAACCACGGTATTTCTATCTACGGTATCTGCCGTCAACATCTGGACAAGCTGCTGAATCAGATGCTCCTGAAACTCGGGCATAAGCATCTCTAGGTCTTCTGGAGTTTGGAAGTAGCTCTCTTTATAGTCTTCCTGGGCCATCCACTCCGGAAAAGCATTGGTCAGGTCCCGGTGAGCCCATCCATGCTCTGCCTGTTTGGTACACAGCTCAAATTCAGGGATTTTGTTACGCAGGGTGCGCTCATCAGCCTTGTCATACACCACAAAAATTACCCGTTGGGTTCCCGACAGGTTCTCTTCCCACTCCAGGGAGATATAGCTCTTGTAGGACTGGATGAGTTTATCAACTCGACTCATAGAGACTTCAGATCCAAGGTCAACCGTATCCAAATCCAGAAAGGAAGTTTTCTTTGGAGGAAAACTACAGACTTTGAGCTGGACTTGGGATGGACATCGTTAAAACAGCCGTGCCAGACACTAGCGTGCCCGGTTATCAGACTTACGATGCATCCTAAGAATAACCAAGCAATACAACAGGAACCTGGCTGGATCTTAGCCATTGCTTGATGCGAACCACAGAACCTGCAAAATTACTTCGTCTAACGACAAAAGATGATAAGTAGGTTTACTTACTGAAGCCACTTTTCCTCTTCAGTTGTCAATAGGTTAGGCAGACTAATGTCTATCATGTCTCCAATGCCGCGATACACCAGCCAACCCCGGCGCGAAGCTTCCTGCACCAGATGCTTTGCGACCGAGGGGTTTAAGTCGAGCACCTTAATCCATTTCGTTTCCAACAAAAGCTGTCCGCGATGACCCTCCAGGTAGCCCATGGCAACAGCATAAGCGACACTCGCCGGAGTCGCTTGGACGGCTCTGCGAATCTTCTGGCGCTGGCGATAGCCCGACAGGTGCCCGGACTGGGTCCAGGTAGACCGAATGTTGCGGGCAATGGAGCTGAGGGTTTTCTCGCTGAAGCGGTGGGGGTTTTGACCTGAGATCGCCTTCTCTACGGCCTGGGCACTCAGGGCTTCCCCGGGGACAGTCTCCATCACTACGTCCATACTGGTGCGCAGCAGTGGGTCTCTGGCCAGGGCCGCC
>CAZPYG010000438.1:0-2686 GCA_964590465.1 uncultured bacterium
CTCCGCTTACCTCCAGATGAGCGTCTTGCCCGTATCCAGCGGGAACTCGCTATTCGGTTGTATCAAAAAGGACTTCTCTCTTTTGGTAAAGCCCGTGAACTAGCAGGCATGACTAAATGGGACTTTCATCTCCTCCTTGGGCAGGAAGGCATAGAACGCAGCTATGACAAAGAGGAACTAGACGCTGATCTCGAAACTCTGGAGACTTTGGGGTGAAAACCGTTTTCAATACGTCGGTTCTCAAGTTTAAACTATCTGGCTGGAACAATCATTTCCCTATGCAGTATCAAGACATTATTACCATTGAACCCGGAAAACGAGGCGGTAAACCTTGTATTCGTGGCATGCGCATTACCGTTTATGACGTTTTAGAATATCTAGCCTCTGGCATGACCTATGAGGAAATCCTGGAGGATTTTCCCTACTTAACTCAGACCGACATCCTTGCCTGCCTGGCCTTTGCGGCAAATCGTGAGCGCATAATGCTGTCGGTCACTCCATGAAGCTGCTGCTTGACCAAAATTTATCTCCACGGTTAGTGAATCGTTTGGCAGACTTATATCCGGACTCGGCTCACGTTGATGTCCTAGGGCTTGGCAACGTTGATGATCGAGTAGTGTGGAACTATGCAAAACAACACGACTTTGTAATCGTCACCAAAGACTCAGACTTTAGCGATCTCTTGATATTGCTGGGGTTTCCTCCCAAGGTTATTTGGCTTCGCCGTGGTAATTGCTCTACAAATGACATTGAGCAGATTTTGCGAGATAACCATTCGGCAATTATGCAGCTAGAGTTCAATGAAGATGCAGGCATCCTGACGCTCTTTTGATTAATACCGAATCCATTTGGTGAGGACGCGCATGGGTTTGCCGGTTTTGGGATCAACCTGAAAAAGTATTTGGAAGGTACCTTGATCACGTCGCCTAACCGGAGGCTAACCTTCCAAATGCTTTTTTTGGCTTACGACCGGCGCGGGCTTCGGCAAAGCCCAGGCGATGCAGAATTTTGATCACCAGATCAACACCGATGGCTGAGCCGATGACGGTGATCAGCACCGGCTCGCGGGTGGGTGCCGTTGGGGCAGGGCTGCCGGGAGGGGCGGAGTAGACTTCGGTGTTGGGGATGAATTCTTGGGACATGGTAAGAACGCAATGTAGTCACAAGTGTGACATTAGCACGACATCTATGTATCCACAAGTGTGACATTTACCTTCTCAAGATCCTCTGACAGGATTGAGTCATGGGAAGGGCAAGCGACGCACTGAAGCAGGTTTTAGACACCTACGGCATTAGCCAGAATAAGCTGGCGGTGACGATGGGTATTAGCCGAGCTAACGTGGGGCGTTGGTATCATGGGCTCGACCCCAGTGCTGAGAATATTGCGCAGATTACGCAGGCACTTAAGACGCTCAATCCCTCAGCAGCTAAGGACTTTGTTCGGTTGTATTTAGGGATCATTGTTGAAGGTGGATAGATGTCATCAGGGCCTGACATGATTGGTGCATGGGAAAAGCAGGGCGAGTTCTAAAGCAGGTCTTGGAGACCTACAACATCAGTCAAAACAAGCTTGCGGTCACGATGGGCCTTGAGCGTACGGTGGTTTATCGCTGGACCAGTGAGCGGACTGATCCGGTGGGGGATACGATTACTTCAATTACCGCAGCGCTTACCCAACTTAATCCTGAAGCAGCTCAAGCGTTTATCGATCTGTACTTGGGTGAAATTGTGCAGGGAGAAGAAGATGCTTGAGTTTATGGGAAGGGCAAGCAACGCATTGACGCAGGCTTTAGGAACTTGCGGCATCAGCCAGAATGATTTCACAGTAACAATGTTCATTAGCTGAGCTAACGTAGCGTATGAGTACTACGATCGCCCTTGCCAGGACGTGGGATTACGCCGACTGTGGAATATGGCTGTTACGATTATTCGACTCGACACAATACGATAGTAGATTGCATAGGGAAACCGTTTTACTACGGCTCGTCGTACATCGCGATACACGACCGGATAAGCCTCAGGCATAATGCAAACTCGGTTGAGCATCTCATCAATGCAGTCTAGAAATTCATCGCCCAGTCCCGGTTTTTGAAGTTCATACCAGCGGTAAGCTTCGTCTAGCTCATCTCGAACGACAGGGCGAAACACCAGGGCGTAGTTCATTCCTGCCCCTTGATGGATTCCTTGACCTCTGCCCAGGTCATAAAACTGTCTGGGTTGGCTTCAGTATCGTCAATGCGTCGATCTAGCTCTTGCTTCTGGGCCTCGGTGAGATCAGGGTAGGCTTGTTCAGCGGCAATGCTATCCCAGATGGCCTGGACAATATGAATCCGCTCTTCAACCGTAAGGGTAGCGATTTCGTTGAGGGTAGCGGGGATGTCCATAACGGCAGGCAGGGTTGAAAGGTGGTCAGATACGCTATCACAACTATAGCGAATCGACGCACTGAAGCAGGTTTTAGACACCTACGGCATTAGCCAGAATAAGCTGGCGGTGACGGTGGGGATTAGCCGGGCCAATGTGGGGCGTTGGTATCATGGGCTTGACCCCGGTGCTGAGAATATCGCGCAGATTACGCAGGCGCTTAAGCCTCTGGTCCAGTTGGTAAATGAGGATTCTGCGCGGATTTATCCCGGAAAAATCACCAGACCAGTGAACGGGAAGGAGGAAAAGACGTCAAAATAGA
>CAZPYG010000439.1:0-2685 GCA_964590465.1 uncultured bacterium
CCTTTTCCAGAATTCCCCTGAGTCGATGATTCTTCTGGCTGAACGAGGCCACAAGTTATTCCCCCTTGCAAAGACCTGACAAAACTCCCCCCTCTGCCCAAGGAGGTGCTGATGGAGGAGGCGAGGGATTGTGGGGGGTTTAGCTCGATTTGGGAGGGAGGGGGAATCGCACTAAATCAAACTATGACAGCTTGTCGGGTTAGTTTTATTCAGGAAAAGTTCCAGTTATATAGATAAGCCGCTGCACAGGTAGTCTCATCCCACCACCTACTACTTACAACTCATTAACTTTTAGGATTTCTATGCTTAAGCGAAAAAAACGAAAGTCTACCCCGTCTCTGGTGCAAGAGTTGCGACAGCTACTGGTTTATATCAGCCCCCGCCGTCGCCTGCAACTGGGCCTGCTGCTGGGAGCATTGTTGCTCAGCTCCGTGAGTGAAATGGTCAGCGTGGGGGCCATTTACCCGTTTTTGACGGCCCTGGGCAATGCCCAGGAGGTGCTGCAGCAACCGCAATTACAGTCGGTGTTTGAGGTATTCGATATTCAAACCCCCCAGCGGCTGGTGCTGGTGCTGGCCCTGGGGTTTATTGCGGCATTAGGGGTGGCTAACGGGTTGCGACTGTTGACCCTGCATCTGCGCTATCGGTTGGCGGCAGCCATTGGGGCCGACATTAGCAGCCGGGTCTATTACACCACCCCTATAGCTTCCATGGGCTACAAAACAGCAGCGATTTGATCCAGACCGTTACCCTTGATACTGATCGGCTGACCGGCAATATTTTGATGCCGCTGGTTGACTTTCTGGCCAATGCCCTGCTGGCACCGGCCCTGATTATTACCCTGGTGCTGATTGACTGGCGGGTGGCCATCGGGGCGGCCCTGATTTTGGGCACCGCTTATGCTGTGATTTTCCGCACGCGACAGCGTCTACTCAGGCGCAATAGCACGCTCTTCTCTCAGGCGGGGCAGCTTAAGGTGAAGGCGGTACAGGAAGGCATTGGCGGTATTCGGGAGGTGTTGTTAGATCATTCCCAGCCTTTTTTCTGTAATACCTACCGGCACCATGAGCAGGTGCAGAAACAGGCGCAGGTCACCAACAAAATTATTGCCCAGTCGCCGGTCTATGTCATTGAGTTTATCGCCCTGGGGTCGATTGCGCTGCTGGCCCTGGGCTTAGGGCGCAATGGCGACTTTAGTCAGGTGGTGCCGGTGCTGGGTAGTCTGGCCCTGGGGGCCAAGCGGTTGGTGCCAGCCCTGCAAAAGCTGTTTAGTGCCCTGGCCATTATGCAGGGAGCCAGCGCGTCTTTGTCGCGGGTGTTGGCTGCGTTGAACCGACCCATTGACCCAATGCTGCTGCAACCGGCATCTATGCCCCTGGGGGTAGAGCAAGAGCTAAGCCTGGCGGGGGTCTGGTTTCGCTACGGAGAAGATCGCGACAGCGATTGGGTGCTGCGAGACCTGAACCTGACCATTGCCGCCAAGACCACGGTGGCCTTCGTGGGCAGTACGGGCAGCGGCAAAAGCACCACGGCAGACTTAATTTTGGGTTTGCTGCAGCCCCAGCGGGGGGAAATTTTGGTAGATGGGGTGCCTCTGGTAGGTGAACGGCTGCGCCAGTGGCAGGCGGCCATTGCCCATGTGCCCCAGCATATTTACCTGAGCGACAGTACCCTGGCAGAGAATATTGCCTTTGGCCTGCCAGCTAAGGAGATTGACTTTAACCAGGTGCGGCGGGCGGCGCGTTTGGCGCAGATTGCCGACTTTATTGAAGGGTTACCGACGGGGTATGAGACCTATGTGGGGGAGCGGGGAATTCGTCTGAGTGGAGGACAGCGCCAGCGGATTGGCATTGCCCGAGCCCTCTATCGGCAAGCCAGTGTAATTGTGTTTGATGAAGCTACCAGTGCTTTAGACAATACGACAGAAAGAGAAGTAATGTCAGCTATTGAAAGTTTGGACGGAGAATTAACAATAATTTTGATTGCTCATCGATTAACAACACTTCAAAAATGCAGCCAGATTTTCGAGCTCAGTCAAGGAGATGTCAAAGCCACAGGAACGTATCAAGAATTACTAGAATCATCTGTCGGTTTTAGCAATATGGCAGAAGGTATACATTCGTAAAGTCGAAAATTGAAAAGAAGAATTAGCTGAATGCCGATTAAGAGAAAAAGTTAATTCCCCCTTGAAACCTATAAATATAGGGTCAATATTCTTTAAATTGTTTGTTGGGAAACAAAAATATAGAAACATGATAAGAGACAAATTCCGTATTTTATCTACACAAAGAAGTGGCACTTCTTTGCTAGTCACTTCGCCAATTCTAGAATGAAGTGCATCACCTAGAAGCTTCTCGTAGAGGGGCTCATAGGATAGTCTGGTGTTTACCACAACAAAAAGACACCCTATGAGCTATACCCAGCTTAGCGCTTCCGAACGAAATCAAGTTTACGAATTGAGAAATACAACAACGTTGTCGATGCGGGCCATTGCCCGTCAACTTGGCCGAGCTCAGAGCACAATATCGCGAGAGCTAGCCCGCAATCAAAGTGAGGAAGGACATTACTTACCTGACAGCGCACAGCAGAAAATGCAGGTTCGACGACAGCAATCAAAGACAGCATTTAGTGTAACTTCTCAATAACCGCTGGTAAGACGGTGGATGTGTAACCGGGAAAGGGGTT
>CAZPYG010000440.1:0-2673 GCA_964590465.1 uncultured bacterium
CCCTGTTCCGGGGCTACGGCTACACCCCCTACTTCGTGGAAGGCAGCGACCCCGCCGAAATGCACCAGAGAATGGCCTCGGTGATGGAAGAGTGCGTCCTCAAAATTAAAGAAATTCAGCGGGATGCGCGGGTCCACAACAACGTCTACCGACCCCGCTGGCCGATGATTGTGCTGCGCACCCCCAAGGGCTGGACCGGTCCTGCGGAAGTGGATGGCCACAAGGTAGAAGGCTTCTGGCGGGCTCACCAGGTACCCATGGGCGGCATGCACAGCAACCCGGAACACCTGCGCCGTCTGGAAGAGTGGATGAAGAGCTACCAGTCGGAAGAGCTGTTCGACGAGAACGGCACCCTGATCCCCGAACTGCAGCAACTGAACCCGGTCGGACCTCGCCGCATGGGCTCCAACCCCCATGCCAACGGCGGTCTGCTGCGCCATGCCCTGAAGCTGCCCGACTTCCGGGACTACGCCATTGAGATGGATAAGCCTGGCAATGTGGAGTTTGAAAACACCAAAGCCCTGGGCCTCTTCATGCGGGACATTATGGCGAAGAACCCTAACAACTTCCGCCTGATGGGGCCGGATGAAACCGCCTCCAACCGCCTGCAGAATGTTTACGAAGTAACCAAGAAAGTCTGGATGGCGGACTTCTACCCCGAAGACCTGGACGGCAGCGAACTCTCCCAGGATGGCCGGGTGATGGAAATGCTCTCGGAGCATACCCTGCAGGGCTGGCTGGAAGGGTATCTCTTAACGGGACGCCACGGCTTCTTCCACACCTACGAGGCCTTCGCCCACGTGGTGGATTCCATGTTCAACCAGCACGCCAAGTGGCTGGATATCTGCAAGAACCACGTGCCCTGGCGGCGTTCCGTCTCCTCGTTGAATATCATGCTGTCCTCGTTGGTGTGGCGGCAGGACCACAACGGCTTCAGCCACCAGGACCCCGGCTACATTGACCTGGTCACGAATAAGAGCCCGGATGTGGTGCGGGCCTACTTCCCGCCCGATGCCAACTGTCTGCTGTCGGTGGCCGACCACTGCTTCCGCAGTGTGGATTACATCAACGTCATTGTCTCTGACAAGCAGAAACACCTGCAGTACCTGCCCATGGACAAAGCCATTGAGCACTGCACCAAGGGCATCGGCATCTGGGATTGGGCCAGCAACGATGACTGCGGCACCGAGCCCGACATTCCCGATGTGGTGATGGCCTGCTGCGGTGACATTCCGACCATGGAATCCCTGGCGGCAACGGCAATTCTGCGGGAGGAGTTCCCCTACCTGAAGGTGCGGTTTGTGAATGTGGTGGACCTGTTCAAGCTGGTTTCCGAAGGGGAACACCCCCACGGCATGAACGATTGGGACTTCAACTCCCTGTTCACCACCGATAAGCCGGTCATCTTCAACTTCCACGGCTACCCCTGGCTGATTCACAAGCTGGTGTATCGCCGCTCAAATCAGGACCGCATCCATGTGCGGGGCTACAAGGAAGAAGGCAACATCAACACGCCCCTGGAGCTGGCCATTCTCAACCAGATTGACCGCTTCAACCTGGTGATTGATGTCATCGACCGGGTGCCCAAGCTGGGCTCGGCGGCAGCCCACGTAAAGGAAAAGATGAAGAACGCCATCATCAAGTACCTCACCTACTCCCATGAGCACGGCACCGATCCCGAGGAAATCACCCATTGGAAGTGGCCCTTCGATAGCTCGGGCTATTAGAGCCACAGAGGTAGGTTGGGTTCCATTTCATTCCACCCAACCCTGGAGCTTAGACCTGTTGGGTTTTGCTGGTGCTTCACCCAACCTACGGTGGTTCAGAATTGGTCTGCGATCTCACCCTCCCTGGCAGGGCGCACGCCATACGCCCCTACGAAAATTTTCATTACAGACCGATTTTTCGTCGTTCGCTGCTCTTCATTCAGGACGCAATCATGGTTGCTACCCCTAATAAACCTTCCTCCGCTGGGGAAATCCCCAATGCAACACTCTGGCAACGGTACGAAGACTGGCTCTACTACCACGAGGGCTTAGGGCTTTACCTGGATATCAGCCGCATGCGCTTTGACGATGCCCTGGTGGACTCCCTGTGGCCTAAGTTCGAAAAAGCCTTTCAGGACATGGCCGACCTGGAAGCAGGAGCCATCGCCAACCCCGACGAAAACCGCATGGTGGGCCACTACTGGCTGCGAGATCCGGACCTGGCCCAGGCGGAACTGAAATCGGAAATCGTCACCACCCTGAACGATATCGAGGCGTTTGTACAGCAGGTCCACGCCGGAACTATCCAGCCTGCGGAAGCGGATCGCTTCACCGACATCCTCTCGGTCGGCATTGGCGGTTCCGCCCTGGGACCAGAGTTCGTGGCTGAGGCCCTGTCGCCGGATCAGCCTCCGATGGGCATCCACTTTATTGACAATACCGACCCGGCAGGTATTGACCGTGTCCTGAATCGCCTGGGAGACCGCCTCAGAAGCACCCTGGTCATCGTTACCACCAAGTCCGGCGGCACCCCTGAAACCCGTAACGGCATGCTGGAAGTGAAGCACCGCTTCGAAAAACTGGGGCTGGACTTTCCCTCCCATGCCGTGGCCATCACTATGATCGGCAGCAAAATGGATGAGCTGGAGCGCATGGAAGGCTGGCTGGCGGAGTTCCCCATGTTCGA
>CAZPYG010000441.1:0-2671 GCA_964590465.1 uncultured bacterium
TAGTTTTCTAAACCAAAGCGTGTATCTGAGCCTGGCTGGGATCATTCTGTTGGCAGGGTGTTCCAGTGACCCAATGCCCTCACAAAAAATCACCAAGGAGCGCTGTGAAGCGCAGTCGGGCTTTGTTTTTGTTGCTGCTGGCCCCTTCCAGGCGGGAAGTGACCCAGAGCAGCGGGACTACGGATACCAGATTTCAGCTGAAGCCATGGGCGATACCCCAGATGCCATTGCCCAGGCGGAAAGTCAACTGAGGCAGCAACGCTGGTTTGCGGGGGAGCGAGAGTTGACGGAAATAGACCTATCTGACTTTTGTATCGCGAAAAACTTAGTCACCCAGGCCAATTATCAGGAGTTTGTGGAAGCAACCGGCCATCGCTCACCGGGCATTTCAGAAGCAGACTATCAGAAACAGGGGTTTCTGGTGCATCCTTACGAGGCAGTGCGACCTTATCTGTGGAATGAAAATAGGCCGCCAGAGTCCCGGCAGAGTCACCCGGTCGTGTTGGTGTCCTATGGGGATGCCCTGGCCTATGCCGAGTGGCGCGGTCAGCAGGATGGAGAGACCTACCGACTTCCCACTGAACAGGAATGGGAGAAAGCTGCCCGCAGTACGGATGGTCGCTATTTCCCCTGGGGCAACCAGTGGCAGGATGATGCCACCAACTGGGGCGGCAGCGGCATGGATGGCACCAGTGAAGGTGCGGCCTTTCCCCTCAGCCGCAGCCCCTATGGAGTGGAAGACATGGCGGGGAATGTCTTTGAGTTCACCAGCACTCTGGTGAATGGCGATACTAAAGCGGTGATGAAGGGCTGCTCCTGGGATGACCTGCCCGGTTTTTGTCGAGATGCCTATCGCCATACTCGCCCGGTTGATTCCCGGCATATTTTGTTTGGCTTTCGCCTGGCGATGGAGTAATTTCTAAGCAAAACCCAGCGAAATCTAAGGAAACTCTCAGCTTAGGGTCAGGACTTACTGGTTAGATAGAACCAATTCCCATCTAGGGAATAGTCCAACTTGAGGAGACATGGGATGCGGCTTCACTATTTTAGTGCCATTGCGATCGCGGGTTTACTAACCACTGGAACTGTGGCCTGTACAAGCCCGAGTAGCGACAGCGGTGCTCAAGAGCAGGTTGACCCCTGTGCTGGAGCTGATCCCTGCGCAGCAGCAGAGCCTTGTGCCGGAGCAGATCCCTGCGCAGCTGCCGATCCCTGTGCTGGGGTAGACCCTTGTGCCGGGGCTGATCCTTGCGCTGGTTCATAGCAGGCGGGAAAGCATTTTTCGCGCTATTTGATTCGACAACGTTCACTCACAAACAGCATATCCAGTTCGTAGCGTTCACTCACGAACAACACACCAAGTTAGAGGATTTCGGTAGATACTGAGATCCTTTTTTTCTGTCTGAGTTTATATGTCGACCAACCCACTTAAACCGAAGTGATATTTGCAACTAACGTAGGATGGAATGGCACTGAATTAAGGCTGGTGGGCTGTTAATATGACAGATCAGCTCAATACGCCGCTGCAACGATTTGTTATGCTGCCATCGACTCATAAGGGAAGGTAATAAATTTGACAATCTAGATCCTCCGGCACACCACACTCTAGAATCATGAACAGATCCTCTATCACTCTTCCTATTGGTGCATCCGTATGGATCTCAATTACTCCTGGCATAGCGAGATTGTTGGCTAATCTCTCATAGGCATAGCGAGTAATGGTAGCAACGTCATGAGTAAGCAAAACACGCCCTTGATTAGCGGCCCATTCAAGCACAACCGGATCATCTTCTCCTGATAGGTCAATATCCTGAACACGAACAATATCGATATCTGGATTGCGGCGTAGTAAGCCTCGAATGATTGTATTGTCTAAATTTTCATCGGCTAACAGCTTGATCATCCTCGCCGCTCAACTCTGCGAGCGAGTAAACGATCACGCAAGCCCTGGGGGTCAAATCGAGCCTCATTCATTTGGCGAATTTCTTGAGCTTGCTGCTGTCGCTGCTGGAGGTATGCCTCTACATCCTCCTGATGGTTGAGATAGAAGGCAATTGAAGCGTAAACGTCACCCAATCTTAAGGATGGATAACGATGAACAATCTCCTCAGCTGTTGATCCTTGTTTGAATACAGCGACCACAGTATCTAAAGTCACCCGCGTTCCACCTACCCGCACGATTCCATCCGAAGCTATAGCTAAGGGAGCAGGTTCAGCCTTTATCACAAGTGACATAACATGGAGTCTTTAAGGGCACTTATATCTTAACGAAGACAGCAACTATCGCCACCCAGGACTGGAGGGCTGATATGGCTGAATTCCGATGTAATCAGACGAAGGTATTTTACGGTGTTGGGTTCTGCAAAGGTTGATCTGCGGTTGAAGATAGCCAGGGTGATAAAGTTTGCCCCGTCGGGGGTGTCGGCGCGTCATTAGTCGGGCATTTGGGGGTAGGAAAGGAAGTTTAAGTTGGTGTTCCCGATTGGGTGGTGGTAGCTTGGTGGGAAGGTGGGCAATGCCCACTCTACAATTACTGTCAGTGTGGAAGGTGAGCGGTAGAGTTTGATGGATTTTGCAACGATTTAGAGGTTGGAGAGTGATAGCTGGTAAGCGTGATAACGGTGAAGCTCAACGGCGGCAGGCAGCCTCTTGCCTCTGATCGACCAACTAA
>CAZPYG010000442.1:0-2665 GCA_964590465.1 uncultured bacterium
TGACATCAAGGACCCAATGGAGGCTATTTTCCACACTCCAGTGGGAGCGAATCACCTGGGCGTGGCGCACCGCATCCGGCGCTAAGCTGCTGAGGTAAAACCGCACCTCGGTCGTGGTTTTGTTCCACAGGACCCGAGTGCTGCGCACCATCACCACCGTGGTTAAGCCCAACCATTGCGATTGCCGGGGCACTGGCGGCAACTGCGTGATGGGCACCGCCCAGAGTTGTCGGTGTTCCGTCCGGTGATGCCCCGACTCCAGGGTTTCGGTGAATTGATGCTCGATACCCGACCATCCCTGCCGCTCAGCCTCCTCGAACCACTGTTCTACCGCCTGATGGAGATTGCCCTGATTCCCTTTGAGGGCGAGCACATAGTCTCCCTCGGCCTGCTTAATCTGAGTGGCAATGGCGGTTTGCGTGCCCATGGCATCCAGGGTGACAATCGTGCCCTTCAGATTCAGGAGCTTCAGCAGCAGCGGTACCGCCGTAATTTCATTGGATTTACGGTCCACGGTTTGCTGCCCCAGCACCAGACCATGCTCACTACTCCAGGCGCTGACACTGTGCAGCGCCTTCAACTGGCCTTCCCGGTCATAGGAGCCCCGAGCCGTCTTGCCGTCGATATGAATCAACTCCACGCCAAGCCGCTCACTGATGCCACTCACCCAGGCCAGAAAACGAGTCTCAAGAGCCTCAGGCGACAGCATCGCCATCACCCGCCCAAAGGTATCATGGGACGGGACGCCATAGGGCAATTCCAGAAAGGTTTCTAGCCAGGCTTGCTTGGCCACGCCGTAGCGCTCGATGGCCACAAAACTGTCGGCCCCTGCCAGGGTGGCCAAGATGGCAATGCTCACCAGGGACACTAAACGATGATGTTGACCACGCTCCACTCGGGGGTCCTCTAAATCCTGAAAATGATGTAGCACGCTCTTTCTGAGAATTTTAGCTTCTCGTTGTTCTTGCGGTTTGAGCACTCGCTGACCAAAGCCCTGGGCCATCTGATTTACCCGCTTGGTGTAGGGGGACCCAATTACTTGAGCAAATTCAGAGATCTTAATCTGCATCCACGGCAACAGTTCTCGCCACCACCAACTCTATCTTTGTCAAGTACAAATGATACAAAATGTCGTGCGATTACCCTGAATTTAACTCTATGACCACTTAACACCTAATCTGTAGGCATTAGATGACACATTCGATGCCTACACGCTTTATTTCGGTATTATCTAACAGATCCTGAAAATCCACCCCTCAGTTAAGGATTTTCTCAAATTTCCTGATTTTCCTAAAGTCACTAACCCCCCGAATCACCCCAAATACCGAAAAATCAGGACTTGCTATCAATGAGCAATCGCGAGTAATCCAGAGCATATCGAAGAAATCGGAAGGAATCATTAAGGAATCGAGCATCCTTGATAACTTCTCGGCTATACAGGGATTAATCAATTGAGCGAGAGAAAAACTTCTCGATTGGCTCATCCAAAATTCAAAAGTTACTACTATGACTCTCCAGATTTCTCAAGGCTTCCAAGACGCTGTAGAAGCCAGGGTAATTGCACGTTGGATGAGTGCCTGCATCCCGAGTTTTAGACCCAATTTTGACCCAGGCTATTTAAACAATCAAGGCATCCCGTGGTCTGGATTCGGGACTGGGGATAACGCTAAGAGTGCCTGTGGGTTAAATCACCTCCTTCAGAGTTGGGCCAGGGGTTAAACGAGGCCCTCTACTCGGGGGCACTAGCAGCCAGGATCTTGAGGAGAAAGTCATTATCGAGTGCGGCGGTATAGCGCTTCATGGTCAAGCTCATCTTGGAGGGTTCTCGCTTCAGCAGACTCACACTCAGGCGACGGAGCAGCGCCATGTTCTCAGCCGCATAGCCCTGGCGAATCCGACTGGCGTCCTCATTAAAGGTGACATCCAGAACCCAATGGAGACTATTCTCGATGCTCCAATGAGAGCGAATCACCTGGGCGTGCCGCTGAGCATCCGGGGCTAAACTGCTGAGGTAAAACCGCACCTCGGTGGTGGTTTTGTTCCACAGCACTCGAGTGCTGCGCACCATCACCACTGTCGTCAACCCCAACCATTGCGATTGGCGGGGCACGGGGGGCAACTGCGTGATGGGCACCGCCCAGAGTTGGCGGTGTTCCGTCCGGTGATGCCCCGACTCCAGGGTTTCGCTGACCTGATGCTCGATGTCCTGCCAACCGTGTTGTTCAGCTTGCTCAAACCATTGCTCGACGACCTCATGGAGCTTGCCCTGATTGCCTTTGAGGGCCAGCACATAGTCTGCCTCGGCCTGCTTCACCTGAGCGGCAATGGCGGTTTGCGTACCCATGGCATCCAGGGTGACAATCGTGCTCTTCAGATTAAGGAGTTTGAGCAGCAGCGGCACCGCCGTGATTTCATTCGATTTAGCGTCTACTTTTTGTTGCCCCAGCACCAGGCTATGCTCACTACTCCAGGCGCTGACACTATGTAGGGCTTTCAAGTGGCCTTCCCGGTCATAGGACCCCCGCACCGTTTTGCCATCGATGTGAATCAACTCCACCCCAAGGCGCTCACTGATGCGACTGACCCAGGCCAGAAACCGCTTCTCCAGGTCCTCCGGCGACAGCATCGCCATCACCCGGCCAAAGGTATCGTGGGACGGAATGCC